>NZ_CP127247.1:2331574-2645093 GCF_030285785.1 Parasedimentitalea psychrophila
GGTGGGGCCACCTGTGCCAGCCAGCTGGACCACCGTATCGCGATGGCCTTTATGGTGCTGGGCATGGCGGCGCAAAACCCGGTCACGGTGGATGACGGCGGACCGATTTCAACCTCGTTCCCGATTTTCGAACCGCTGATGGGCGCTCTGGGTGCCAAGTTGAGCCACGGCTGATGCGCGCCCGGCAAAAATACCGTCAGATTTATTGGGGCGCCTTTGCTGCCGCCTTGGGCGTTTACGTCACCATGATCGTCTGGACCCTGCCGGGCATCTCGCAATCTGCGGGCGGTTTGCTGCCCTTTGATCTGCGGCCGATGGGCTATTCCGCTGACGAAGCGCGGGCCTTTCTGTCCGCCTTGGGGGCTGAAGGGCACGCGCTTTACACCGGGCCACAACGGCTGTTGGATATGGCCTATCCGGCGCTTCTGGGCTTTGTGCTGATCGGCGCGCTGCGGTATTTCTATGCCAAGGGCTGGTTGCTGACCTTACTGGTCTTTGTCGCGCTGGCCGGTATGGGGGCCGATTATTTGGAAAACATGCGGGTGGCATTGCTGCTGGCTGGCGATACCAGTGATCTGGCCATTGCCGCAGCGTCTCGGTCTACTGTGATGAAATCCGTTCTGACCTCAGTTGCCATGCTTGCTGTGCTGGCGGGCCTGATCGGCGCGACATGGCGAGGTTGGAGGCGCAAATGACTGACATCTTCACCATCGCAATCGACGGGCCGGCGGCGGCGGGCAAGGGCACTATCTCCAAGGCGATTGCCGCCCGGTTTGGCTTTGCCCATCTGGATACCGGCTTGCTGTACCGCGCTGTTGGTGCGCGGGTGCTGGCGGGCGTAGACCCCGTTGAGGCCGCCCAAACTCTGCAGGCTCACGACCTAGAGCGGGGCGATCTGCGCAGTGCCGAGGTGGCGCAAGCCGCCTCCAAAGTGGCAGTGATCGGTGAGGTGCGCGCTGCGCTAGTGGACTTTCAACGCGCCTTTGCCCGCCGCGCCGGTGGGGCGGTACTGGATGGGCGCGATATTGGCACGGTGATCTGCCCAAACGCCGAAGTGAAGCTTTATGTCACCGCCAGCGCCGAGGTGCGGGCCAAACGTCGTTTTCTGGAGCTGACAGGCAAGGGCGAAGTGACCTCGCTCGCCGTGGTGCTGGCCGATGTAGCGGCGCGCGATGAGCGTGACATGAACCGCGCCGAGGCGCCGCTGAAGCCCGCAGCAGATGCGGTGGTGATCGACACCAGTGAGCTGAGCATCGAGCAGGCATTGCAGCTTGCCCTGACCGAAGTATCAGCCCTGAAATAGTCACACCAATTCATTTGAGTAGGTCCAATCGGCTTTATTGCGACTTGCGCCAGCAAGAGAATCCGCTTATTAAACGCGCTGTCAGTATAGAGGCGGTTAACGCACACACGGCATTATGAGCAGGGCTGGGGTATCCTCCGGCCCTTTGTGTTTGTTTGCTCAGACCGCGTGTGCGGCGTCCATATTGACCAAACCCCAAGACCGGCGGAGACAACCGCACGGCCAGAAAACAAATGTAAAAGGAAACATGAGACCTCATGGCTCAAAACGTATCTATGGAGGACTTCGAAGCCCTTCTGAATGAAAGCTTCGAAATGGACACCCCTGATGAGGGTTCCGTTGTAAAAGGCAAAGTCATCGCGATTGAAGCGGGACAAGCCATCATCGACGTCGGCTACAAAATGGAAGGCCGCGTTGATCTGAAAGAATTCGCTAATCCAGGCGAAGAGGCTGAACTGGCTGTTGGCGACGAGGTAGAAGTCTACCTGCGGTCTGCTGAAAACGCCAAAGGCGAAGCTGTTATCTCGCGTGAGATGGCCCGCCGTGAAGAAGCCTGGGATCGTCTGGAAAAAGCCTACGCAGACGAAGAGCGCGTCGAAGGCGCAATCTTTGGTCGCGTCAAAGGTGGCTTTACCGTCGACCTCGGCGGCGCAGTTGCGTTCTTGCCCGGTTCGCAGGTTGACGTCCGTCCGGTACGTGACGCTGGCCCACTGATGGGTCTGAAGCAGCCGTTCCAGGTTCTGAAAATGGACCGTCGTCGGGGCAACATCGTTGTTTCGCGTCGTGCGATCCTCGAAGAATCCCGCGCCGAACAGCGCGCCGAAGTCATTGCCAACCTGACCGAAGGTCAGGCTGTTGATGGTGTGGTCAAGAACATCACCGAATATGGTGCGTTTGTTGACCTTGGCGGCGTTGACGGATTGCTGCACGTCACTGACATGGCATGGCGTCGTGTGAACCACCCGTCCGAGATCCTGACAATCGGCGAGACCGTTAAGGTCCAGGTTATCAAGATCAACAAAGAGACTCACCGTATCTCGCTCGGCATGAAGCAGCTGCAAGACGATCCTTGGGATCTGGTCGCTGCTAAGTTCCCGCTGGAAACTGTGCACACTGGTCGCGTCACCAACATCACCGACTACGGTGCATTTGTTGAGCTGGAGCCCGGCGTCGAAGGTCTGGTTCACGTGTCCGAGATGTCCTGGACCAAGAAAAACATCCACCCCGGCAAGATCGTTTCGACCAGCCAGGAAGTGGAAGTTATGGTTCTGGATATCGACAGCTCCAAGCGTCGCGTATCCCTGGGTCTCAAGCAGACACAGCGCAACCCATGGGAAGTCTTCGCAGAAGCCAACCCTGAAGGCACCGAAGTCGAAGGCGAAGTCAAGAACATCACCGAATTCGGTCTGTTCATTGGTCTCGAAGGCGACATCGACGGCATGGTCCACCTCTCCGACCTGTCCTGGGACGAGCGCGGCGAAGATGCGATCCAGAGCTACCACAAGAACGACGTGGTTCAGGCGGTTGTCTCCGAGGTTGATATCGAAAAAGAGCGTATCTCTCTCTCGATCAAAAACCTGGGTGGTGACAAGTTCGCAGAAGCCGTTGGCGGCGTGAAGCGCGGAACGATCGTGACTGTTGAAGTCACCGCGATCGAAGAAGGCGGCATCGAAGTTGTGTATGAAAGCATGAAGTCTTTCATCCGCCGTTCCGATCTGTCGCGTGACCGTGCCGAGCAGCGTCCTGAGCGTTTCAACGTTGGCGACAAAGTCGACGTGCGGATCACCAATGTCGACTCCAAAACCCGCCGTTTGGGTCTGTCGATCAAAGCGCGCGAAATTGCGGAAGAAAAAGAAGCCGTCAAGCAGTATGGTTCCTCGGACTCCGGCGCTTCGCTGGGCGACATCCTGGGTGCCGCTCTGAAGTCGGGCGACTGATCTTCAGCTCTTTTTAGAGACGTTAATGATAGAAAAGCCCCGCTTAATGGCGGGGCTTTTTTGTGGAAAAATTCGGTTGTTCGGGATCCGAACGAGGCGCCCGGCGGTACCAAACCAGGCTCCGAATCAATTGAAAGCCTCTGACCCCAGCTGTGCAGGGATCTGCCGAAACGCTGCGCCAGCAGACTGTCAGAGCCTAAATCGCTCTTCTGTAAGCAAAATTTTGCCAATTACAGCATGATTTGACGCTCTGACACTGCGGTTTCTGTTCCCGCCCGCATATTTTTCGTCTTATAGTCGTTTCAAATCACTTAGCTTTTACCGTTGGCTTGGGAGGGCCTGGAATATGATCCGCTCAGAATTGATTCAGAAGATTGCAGAAGAAAACCCGCACCTGTATCAGCGAGACGTTGAGCGGATCGTTAATACGGTGTTTGAGGAAGTCACTGGCGCCATGTCGCGCGGTGACCGGGTCGAACTGCGTGGGTTTGGCGCCTTTTCGGTGAAAAAGCGTGACTCGCGGGTGGGACGCAATCCTCGCACCGGTGAAACGGTTCAAGTAGATGAAAAACACGTCCCGTTCTTTAAGACCGGCAAGTTGCTGCGGGACCGTTTGAACGGAAAATAAACTGATGCGTTATGTTCGCTTTGCCTTCTGGGGTGCACTCGGGATCCTGCTGATTTCTGTCAGTCTGGCCAATCGTGCCATTGTCGATTTGCAGCTGATGCCGGATGCAGTGGCTGAATTGCTGGGCTTCAACCCCAGCATCTCGCTGCCGCTGTTTGTTGTGGTGCTGGGCGGCATTGCCTCGGGGCTGATCATTGGCTTTATCTGGGAATGGATCCGCGAGCACAAACACCGCCGTGCTGCCGGTGGCCAGGCCCGCGAAGTGCGCAAACTGTCACGGGAAGTCAGCAAGCTGAAAACCCAAAAGAACGCCGGCAAGGACGAAGTTCTGGCCATTCTTGACGACGCCAACTGAGGCCTAGATTGATGAACGACATTCGGGTCAAAATCTGTGGTTTGCGCAGTGGTGATGACGTGACCGCAGCGGCGCAGGCCGGAGCGGCCTATGTGGGGTTTGTCTTCTTCCCCAAATCTCCACGCTATGTGCAGATCGACCAAGCCGCCACTCTGGCTGCTCTGGCGCCGGTTGGCCTGTGCAAAGTGGCGCTGACGGTAAACGCCAGCAATGCAGAGTTGGACGCCATCACCGCAAAGGTGCCGCTGGACATGCTGCAATTGCATGGCGTTGAGAGCCCCGAACGGGTCGCCGAGGTCAAAGCACGCTATGGGTTGCCAGTGATGAAGGCGATCGGCGTTGCGGATGCCTCTGACTTGCCGCAGATAGATGCCTATTCGGCGGTTGCCGACCAACTGCTGATTGATGCCAAGCCGCCCAGGGATGCCGAATTGCCGGGAGGCAACGGGTTGGCGTTCGACTGGCGGCTGTTGGCGGGTCGCAAATACTGGCAGCGTCCCTGGATGCTGGCAGGCGGTCTGACACCGGATAACGTGGCCGAGGCGCTGCGGATGACCGGTGCCAATCAGGTTGATGTCTCCTCAGGAGTTGAGGTGGCGCCGGGCCAAAAGGATGCGGACCTTATCCGCGCCTTCGTCGGGGCCGCAACCAGCCGCTGATGCGGCGCCGTAGACGCAAGCAGCGAAGCTTGCGTTGCCTTTTTTGTCTCAAAATCAAGCGTCGGTGTGCCGTATCTCTTTCCTCCTGCCATTCCGTGGGGCCAGATAGGTCAGTGTGGTTTGGCAAACTGAAGTGGATGTAAGGATAACGGCGGGGAGCTGGACGTCCTGCTTTGTTGCGCGCAGATTGGGCCCGGTCTGGAGGGACAGGTCCATCTGGCGCCCGGTTTTCATCGAAGCAGCGGCAAAGCTCGATATTGCCCGCCGTGGAACGGATATTGGTATTCGCAATAAGCGGCCTGACCAGCACTGGCTGGCAGCGCGCCGCACTGGCACGGTTGAATACGCTGCCTTTGCGATCTCAGCCGAAGTTCGTGGCTTTGTTGCATTGTCGCAGACAGAAGTGCAGACCCCTTCAGCGATCTGGCTGCGCCAGCATCATGCGGGCGAGATTGTATCGACAGCGGGCGCGCCCAGGTTGCTGGCGGATCTTGCTGTTGCCGGGGTGGGCAAGGTGGTGCTGCCCTATTTTGAAGAACAGGATATTGAAAGCTTGCAACAGGTCGGCCCGGTGATCGGGGCGCTGACCCATGCGGAGTGGCTGGTTCGTCACCACGAGGCACGCCACGACGCCCCCGTTCGCGCCGCACTTGACGTAGTGGCGCAAGTATTGGCTGACAGAAACAGCATGATGTCTGACTAACGTGGCAGGCCGAGATCCACATTTGTTTATGGGTCGGAACATGCGGCTCCCGCCTCGGCTTGTGATCCTTTGGATCCCATCTCCAAGTTGGGCCCGGCGCCGCGCCCTTCGGGCGCGGCGCCGGTCGCCTGGGGCAAAGCCCCAGGCGAAATGGCATTACCGGCAGGTGCGGCGCGGTCAATTTAGGGTGGGGGCTTGGGGCTGAGGGCGACGCCGGTGCAAAAACTGGTTCCTCTCGGCGAATTTGCGCTTTAGAACCGTCTCAACTGATGACGGAGACAGCAATGGCCGAAGATCTATTCAACAGCTTCATGAACGGACCCGACGAGCAAGGCCGCTTTGGCATTTTCGGCGGCCGGTTTGTGTCTGAAACACTGATGCCGCTGATCCTCAGCCTTGAGGACGAATACAATCGGGCCAAGGATGACGACAGCTTCTGGGGTGAGATGAAGGACCTGTGGACCCATTATGTTGGCCGTCCCAGCCCGCTGTATCATGCCGAGCGTCTGACCGCGCATCTGGGCGGTGCCAAGATCTATTTGAAACGCGACGAGCTGAACCATACCGGCGCCCATAAGATCAACAACGTGCTGGGCCAGATCATTCTGGCGCGCCGCATGGGCAAGACCCGAATCATCGCCGAGACAGGTGCCGGGCAGCACGGTGTCGCCACCGCCACGGTCTGCGCCAAGTTCGGCCTGAAATGTATCGTTTACATGGGCGCCCATGATGTGCAGCGTCAGGCGCCCAATGTTTTCCGTATGCGCCTGCTGGGGGCCGAGGTGATCCCGGTGACCTCCGGTCGCGGCACCCTGAAGGACGCGATGAATGACGCCCTGCGCGACTGGGTGACCAACGTCAATGACACCTATTATTGCATTGGCACCTCGGCGGGTCCGCATCCCTATCCGGCGATGGTGCGCGACTTTCAGTCGATCATCGGCAAGGAAGTCCGCTGGCAACTGGCCGAGCAAGAGGGCGAAGGCCGTCTGCCGGACACCTTGATTGCGGCCATCGGCGGCGGTTCAAACGCCATCGGCCTGTTTCACCCCTTCCTGGACGATAAATCAGTCCGCATCATCGGTGTTGAGGCCGGCGGTAAGGGTGTCGATGACAAGATGCAGCACTGCGCCTCGCTGAGCGGCGGTCGCCCCGGCGTGCTGCACGGCAACCGCACCTATCTGCTGCAGGACGATGACGGCCAAATTCTCGAAGGCTTTTCCATATCTGCCGGGCTCGACTATCCGGGCATCGGCCCCGAGCATTCCTGGCTGCATGACAGCAAACGGGCGGAATATGTGTCGATCACCGATGCCGAGGCCCTGGAGGCGTTTCAGCTGAGCTGCGCCTTGGAAGGCATCATTCCGGCGCTGGAGCCTAGCCACGCGCTGGCCCATGTGATGAAAATCGCGCCCGAACTGCCCAAGGACCACATCATCGT
Organism: Parasedimentitalea psychrophila; assembly: GCF_030285785.1. Lineage (NCBI taxonomy): Bacteria > Pseudomonadati > Pseudomonadota > Alphaproteobacteria > Rhodobacterales > Paracoccaceae > Parasedimentitalea > Parasedimentitalea psychrophila. The sequence continues at coordinate 2,338,601 of NZ_CP127247.1, forward strand.
GATGAACATGTGTGGCCGCGGCGACAAGGATGTCTTTACCGTCGCGCGGCATCTTGGCTTTGATATGTCTGACACCGAAGGCCGTGATATCGACTAAACAGCGCCCGGCGCTGAGGCAAAAGGCTTTCTTCGTCTGCAAATCGGAAAACGGCGACGCCCTGCACTTGGGTGTCGCCGTTTTTGTTTCGGCCTCAGGCCTTGGTTGGCGGTGACTTATCGCGGCCAGCCAGCCATCTCCAGCCCGCTGCACAGGTGCTGCAGGTCGGCGTCATGTTGATAGTGAAGTGTCGCCAGTAACTGGTCCATCGAGAATTCGGGATCCAGCGCCTCCAGCGCCTGCAGCTGCTGTTCGGCGGCCCGTTGATCGTCCAGCCAACCGTGACAGGCGCTGGCAAAGGCGTGTTGTGCGGCATCCAGCGAGGGCAGATGGTCAAAGGCCTGCAGCGCGGCGTGATAATTCTTGCTGGTGAAATGAGCCTTGCCCAGATGGCTCCAGAACCGCAAGGGATGATGCGGGTTCAGGCGCATGGCTTTGGTGATCCAGTCAACCCCGGCGGCGGCATCGCCGGTCCAGGTGTACAGCTCGCCCATCTGCACCACGACCAGATCGTAATTGGGGTTCAAGGCCAGGGCGCGTTCCTGATGATAGCGGGACTGGGTGAATTTGTCGTGCATGATATCAATGGCCGCCAGTACCCGGTGAATGTCGGCGTCATTGTCGTCAAATTGAGCCGCCCGTTCGCAGGCCTCTTGCACCAGAGCAAATGTCGCGTCTTTGTCCTCGCACCAGCCATAGCCCCAGCCCTGCGCCAGGATGCAGCCGCGCCAGACATGGGCATGGGCATATTCTGAATCCAGTGCGATTGCGCGGTTGACCAGCCCCAGTGCCTTGGCGTTATCCTCGCGAGAGCTGCGGTGGTGCAGCACCTTGGCAACCAGCAGGCACTCGTAGGCGGCCATATTGCCGGGCTTTTTGCGGGCCAGCTGATCCTGTTGCAGGGCCTCGATGCGGCCGGGCAGGGTGGCAACAATGGCAGCTGTTACCTCGTCCTGAATGGCAAATATGTCATCCAGCGTCCGGTCATATTTCTCGGCCCAGATATGCGCGTCATTGGCGGTGTCGATCAACTGCACCGTCACCCGCAGTCGCTGGCCCGATTTGCGCACGCTGCCCTCGACCAGATACTGCGCCCCCAGTTTCTCGCCGACCTCGCGCAGGTTGACGGCCTGTCCCTTGTATACAAAGGTGGAGTTGCGCGAGATTACAAACAGTTCATGTCGGCGGCTCAACTCGGTCAGGATGTCCTCGGTCAGCCCATCGACAAAGAACTCCTGTTCCGGGTCGCCACTCAGATTGTCGAACGGCAGCACCGCAATCGAAGGCTTTATGGCCGTTCCGGGTGTTGGGTTTTGGGGATGCTCGTCCGGCTGCCCCGGGCTCTGAACACTTCCCAGCTCAATCTGATAGGCCAGGATCGGCCGGGTCATGTTTTTCAGATGTTGCTCACCGAGGTTCTGAAAACTCAGTTCCAGACGCCCGGAGACCTGATCATGCACTGCGGCTGAAACACAGATTTGCCCAACCCCGGCGATCTGCTCCAGCCGGGCGGCAACATTGACCCCATCGCCAAAGATATCGCCGTCCTCAAAAATGATGTCGCCCAGATTGAGGCCGATGCGAAATTCAATGCGCTGATCCTTTGCCACATCCTGATTTCGCCGTTGCATGCTGGTCTGGATTTTGACCGCGCATATCACGGCATCGGCAACGCTGGCGAATTCCACCAACATGCCATCGCCTGTGGTCTTGATGATATGACCCCGGTTTTCGGTGATGGCCGGATCTATAAGCTCCAGTCTGTGGGTGCGAAGCCGGGCGATGGTTCCGGCTTCATCAGCCTGCATAAGGCGGCTGTAACCGACCATGTCGGCAGCAAGAACTGCAGCAAGTCTTTGTGTCATGCGCTTCTCCCTGATCCACAGTATAGCCGAAAACGGCCTGCTTTTCCATGTTCCGGGCCCCCTGTCTGGTCGCTGCGGTTGCAGTTATAACATGGGGCTGGATTTCACCCTTGCCAGATGCTCGGCGCAGGCCGCTGCCGTTGCATGGCTTTTGGACGGTGTGCATGGAACCGAGTGGTGGCGCTGCAAACCGGAGCGGGTCTGGCACTGGCTGCGGCCAAAGGCATCCTCAGGCGTCGATCCGGCGGCGTTTGCGTTAATGAAATGCAACCCCCGTTAATGGTCTCACAGCCCGGGGCGAGCCAGGATTTTGCCGCACCTTGGGCCGGGCGGCCTGATTCTCTGGCGGCAAGGCGCCGCATAGCCACCGATTCGTTACCCAAATCTGGCAGAAGCCCTAATAACAGGGCGTGGCACGTTAAGGAATTCGGTCATATTTTATTGGTATTTTAGAAAAAGGTTAACGAACTGTGTGCTTTTTTCGCCAACACCCCTGTTTTACTGGCATATTGGGAAACAATAACCGGGGGGTTAGTAAATTGTTAATACTGTCACAATCTGTCCATAATTTAGTCCATCCTTTGCAACATTGGGCCTCATTCCAGCCCCACGCCTGAATGACCATGTCGATGTGGGAAATTGGAGTGGATGATGAGACTTCTAATTGGAGCGCTCGCTGCTTGCCTTATTCTGGCAGGGGCCGATGGCGCAACGGCGGCTGATCCGTCGAGAAATTTACAATCGGTACCTGGATGGGAAGCCGTTGGCCGGTTGAACATCGGCGGTCGGAACATGTGTACCGGTGCATTGATTGCACCAAATCTGGTGTTGACTGCGGCGCACTGCCTGTTCGACCAGAAAACCGGGCGGGCGGTCAATCCCAGCTCGGTCAAATTTGAAGCCGGGCTGAATGGGCGCCGGGTCAAGGCCTCCAGAATGGTGTCGCGGGTGGTTTTGCATCCCGACTATCAGTTCCGGCCTCAGGGACAGGCCCAGATTGGCTATGATATCGCTGTTTTGCGTCTGGATCGCCCGATCAGTAGCAGCGAGATCATGCCCTTCGCGATGGCTTCGGCGCCGCAGCGTGGCGATGCTGTTGGGGTTCTGTCCTATACTTACGTTCAGAACAACCGGCCAATGTTGGAACAGCCCTGCCATGTGTTGGCGAAGCAGGCCGAAACTCTGGTGATGACCTGCCGGGTTGAATTTGGCGCCTCTGGGGCACCGGTGCTTGCGGTCAATCCCGGTCAGGCCCCCCGCGTTGTTTCGGTGGTCTCTGCCAAGGCCGCGATGGGCAACAAACGGGTGTCCATTGGCACCACTTTGGACCGATCGGTGGAGATGCTGATACGTAGGGCTGGCTAGCGGGCCATCATTAGTCGCCGCGCCTGCTCAACACCAAAAAACGGCCTGCATCTATTGGGATGCGGGCCGTTTTCCATGTCAGCCCATAGGCGCCCTGTCGCATTTTGCCGGGCCTATGGTTCGCGAAACGCCTCGCGGGACTTATAGAGCGGTTTCAGCAGGTATTGCAGGATGGTCTTGGAGCCGGTCTGCAACTCGGCGGTGGCGCGCATCCCTGGCCGGATTTCGATATCCTGCTGGCGTTCGGTCAGATCTGACCTGTCGACCTTGACGGTGACCCGGTAATAGGGCGGAGCGCGCGGGTTGCGCTCATCTTCAAAGGTATCAGCCGAAATGAAATCGACAGTGCCTTTGAGCGTGCCATAGATGGTGTAATCATAGGCAGACAGTTTGATCGTTGCCGCCTGACCGGGCACCACACTGGCGATGTTCTCGGGCTTCACCCGGGCCTCGATAAACAGTTCCTCGCCCATTGGAATGATTTCCAGAATCTCTTCGCCGGGGCGAATGACGCCACCGATGGTGGTGACCGCCAGACTGTTGACGATCCCCGCCATCGGCGAGGTGATCACCGTGCGGTTCAGCTGATCCTGCGCCAGTCGCAGGTCCTGCCTGCGCGAGGTCAGCTCCTGCAGGGTCAGCGAGTACTCTTCGGCCAGATCCAGCTCTGCCTGAGTGCCGATCTGGTTGAATTTCAGCCGCGCGTCACTGACCGCCTGTTTGGACCGGTTGACCTCGATCAGGGCGACAATCTTCTTTTTGTAAAGCTGCTGCATATTGCCGAACTCGTCGAGCAACTGGTCGAGGATTTCGCGGGCGCCATCGCGGCGGCCAACAAAATCGGTCTGCCGCGCATTCAGCAGGGCTTTTTCCGAGGCGAGAATGTCGGGGGATCGTTGCAGCAGGGCTTCGGGCACAGTAAAATCATAGGCGCCTTGCAGCTCGGCCTCCAGCCGGTGTCGCCTGATCTCTAGTGCGTCGATCTGATCTTGCAAATCGTCTTTTGCGGCGCGGAATTTGGTGTCTTGCAGGCGGGCCAGAACCTGGCCGGCAGACACCGTGTCGCCTTGACGAACAGACAGTTCGGCCAGAATGCCACCTTCAAGGTTCTGCACGATCTGGGAGCGCGATGAGGAGACGACTTCGCCATCGGCGCGCACGATCTCATCGACCCAGGCCACTGCGGCCCAGACCAGAAACACCACCAGCGCCAGCGCCACAAGATAGATGATCCGACTGGCGCCCCGGCTTGATGCGGCTAGGTCGTCCTCGACCTGGCTCATTTTTTATCCCCGGCCGCGAGATGCGCCAGTACCTGATCACGGGGCCCGTCCACCACCATGCGGCCTGCCTGCAGGATCAGGGTGCGGTTGGTCAGCGACAGGATTGGCATCCGGTGGGTGGCAATGATGGCGGTGCGCCCTTGCAGCCAGATCTCCAGCCGGCTGACCAGAGTGCGCTCCAGTGTCTGGTCCAGTGCCGCAGTTGGTTCATCCAGCAAAACGATGGGCGGGCTTTGCAGCCAGAGCTGGGCCCAGCCAACCGACTGACGCTGGCCAATCGACAAGCCGCCGCCGCCATCGCCGATTTGCAGGTCCAGCCCCTTGGGATGGCTGCGCACATAGGCTCCAAGGCCGGCAAAATCCAGCGCCGCCATCAGCCGCTCGTCGTCGCGTTCCAGCTGGTTCAGGTTCAGGTTGCTGCGCAGGCTGCCGCTGAACAACCGCACATCCTGGCTCAAATAGCCGATATTGCGTCGCAGGTCGCGCGGGTCAATCTGCGACATGTCGGTGCCATCGATCATCACCCGGCCGCGGTCGGGGCTATAGAGGCCCGACAGCATCTTGAGCAGGGTGGATTTCCCCGATCCATTGGCGCCAAGAATGGCAATGCGCTGACCCGGAATAATGGCAATCCCTTGCACATCCAAAATGGGCGCGCCGTCTTCGTCATAGCGGTATTCAACGTCGCGCAGCTCAAACTTTCCCTGCAGAGATTGGCGTCGCAGATAGGTGCGATTGGTGTCTTTCTCCTGCGGTGCCAGGGCAATGGCATCCAGCGCCTCCAGCGCCGCCTTGACGTTGCTCCAGCGGGCCATGGTGCCGGCAAACTGGGTCAGGGGTGCCAAGGTCCGGCTGGTCAGGATGCCGGTGGCAATAATCGTCCCCACGGTGAATTCACCGGCAAACACCATGTAGGTGCCCAGTACCACCGCCGCGATATAGGTGATCTGCTGCACCCCCTGCGACCAGTAGGTCAGGGCGCTGGACAGGCGGCGTTGCTCGGTCGAGGACTGCGACGACAGCGCGTTCAGCTCGTCCCAGAGCCGCAGCATACGGTCTTCGCCGCGCTGGGTCTTCACGGTGTCGAGCTCGCTCACCACCTCGTGCAGCAAGCGCCCGGCCTTGGCATTGGCACCCTGTGTTTGCCGGGTCAGGGCAATCATCCGCTTTTGCAGGAAATAGGCGGGCAGCAGCATCAGGATGCCGCCCAGGATGAGAACCCAGACAATTGGCCCGGCGATCGAGGCCACCAGCAGCAGGAACACGGTGATAAACGGCACATCCGCCAGGGTGGCGATGGTCGAAGAGGTAAAGAACTCGCGCACCGAGCCAAAGTCGCGCATCGCGGCAAACAGCCCCGAGGGCGGCATCGGTTTCTTGTCGGACCGCATCCCGATCAGGCGCTGCATCAGGTTGCGCTGAACGGAGAGTTCGATCTGGCGGCCCGCCGCATCGGTGAGACGGGCGCGGGCCAGCTTCAGGCTGGCCTCCAGGCCAATGGCGAGAACGGCGCCGATGGCCAGAACCCACAGGGTCGCCTGCGACTGGTGCGGGATCACCCGGTCATAGACCTGCAGCGAGAACAGCGCCACCGAGACGGCCAACAGGTTGGAGACCAGCGAGCCCAGCATGATTTCCCCCACCTGACGGCGGTATTTGGGGAATTCGCCCCAAAACCAATGATCATTGGACAGTTTGGGGCTGTGACGGGCTGCGATCTGCTTTAGCGAGGCGCGCCCGGTCAGGGTGGTGCCGCTGAACACCGGGGTGAAATCGCTGACCGACACCTCGGCCCGGTTGCCCGCGCAGGTGGTGTCAAAAATGGTCAAGACGTCATCATGCTGCGCCAGCACCAACACACATTGGCCGCCGCTCATCATCGTCAGCGCCGGCCAGGCCTCGGGGGTAACCCGGACATTGTGGCTGATCCTGGGCTGAATGCCGGTTGTTTCCAGCGCCTTGGCTAGCAGCTCCAGAGAGACCTCGCCGGGGCTGTTGACCCACAGGTATTCGCTCAGGTCGCTGATCGGGACCTCGGTGCCCTTGAGGGCGGCAAATGTCGAGATCAGCGTGGCGCGATGTTCTATGCGGGCCGCTGTGCCCTCGATCAGGGTATTGACCTCTTGCGCCTCGGCCTCATTGGCGGCGGCCGCTGGGGCCTGCTCAACCTGTCGAAGCGGTGCATTTGCCACAGATTGATCCGAGGGGGCAGAGCCGACCCGACCGATCGCCAGGCTGGCCGCCTTGGCCTGTTTGACAACGCCGGCGCTGCCGACTGCAATTTTACCAATCGCGGTTGATTTTTGATCGTGGGGCTTGGTCAAAACATGTCTCCATCGGCCAGCACCCCTAGATCACGGCCCAGTTCCAGCTGGATTAGCAAAACTTGGTACTTCGAGTCGATATGGGCCTGTTCGCGCTGGATCCATTCTTCGTAGATCGCCACCACATCCAGCACCGATCGCTGCCCGGCATCAAACTGTGCCTGAAACAGACGATAGGTCTCATAGCTGCTGCGGGCCAGCGCCGCCGCTTCGCCCTGTTGACGGCGATACGAGGCCAGCCGTCGGGTTTGGCGGCTATAATTCCGCCGCGCATCTTCTTCGGCTTCGGCAACTTGCCGTTCCGCGGTCTCGCGGGCCGATTCAATGGCTTTCAGCAGGGCAGGGGTCCCCAGTCCCAAAGGCGTCGCCAGATCCAGCGTCAGCCCGGCACCGGAGCCTTCGGTGGTGGCGGATCCCGCCGCCGAGACCTGCGGCAGTAGCCCGGCCCGCTCGACCTTGGTCTGCGCCACCGAGCGATTTGCTTCGGCACTGGCCTTCAGGACGGTCAGGAAACGGGTGCTGTCTGGCGGGGTTCCCAGGGACAGTCTGCTCGGCGCTGTTGCGAACTCCTGACCGGTCAGGGCCTTTAGCTCTGCGCGTGAGGTGGCGGCGGCCTCATGTGCTGTGGCGCGGGCCGAGCGCATACCGCCAATTTTGCTTTGCACCACCCGCAGATCGGCACGGTCCGAGACGCCGCCCTCGACCCGGCCAGTGACGATCCGCTCAAACTCCATCATCTGTTGCAACGCACGACTGCCAAGCGCCGCTTTCTCGTCGCCCTTCAGCGCCGAGACATAGAGCGCAACTGCGGTCTCAACCCGATTGTTCATGTCAATTGACAGATTGACCGCAGCGACTTCGACATCTGCGGCGGCAAATTCGCGTTCTGCTTTGCGGCGGCCATTGTCAAACAACACTTGCTCTATCAGAATGCCGGCCACCAGATCGCCCAAGCTTGTCAGGCTGACCGATGGGCCGATAGTGGGTAGCCAGTTCTTTGATTTTGCCTCGGCGCGCAGTTTTGCACTGGTCAACTCGGCTTCGGATGACCGCGATGACGCAGTGATGGCCGCCAGTCCTACAGTGCCGTAAGAACTGCCCTGCTCCAGAAATGAACGCCGGTCCAGAAGCGCGGCAATCACCTCTGACCCCTGTTCCCCATCGGCCTGGGTGAAGCTGCTGGATGGCGCGGTGGCCGTCTCTGTTTCAGAGCCAGTCTCATTCAAGAACGGGAAGGTTTCCGCGCAGGCTGACAGGCTGCATAACAGGGCTATCGCGCTGATATGTCGTCGCAAATGCATTCCGCCCTCTTGCCTGTATGCCCATAGGCGTAGTGTTGGGCCTGACCGCACAATACGCGCCGTCAGACCAGATAATCAGATGATCAGATGACCACGGTGATGTCGTCTTCGATCATCAGCGTCACGCCATCGCTGCCGATGGTGTAGACACTGTAAATATCACCATCAATGGTCTGGTCGACACCGGTATCAACACCATTCACCAGGGTGACTGTATCGGTATCAGTGTCGCCGCCGTGAATCGTCAGGGTGTCCGAATTGCTGGACAGAGCTTTGACATCCGCTTCGTTCAGGGTCAACGTGACATCTGTTGAATAGCCAAGATCCAGAGCTTCGATATCGAACTGCGACAGGCCGGAATTAGCGATGGTGGTCCCATTGCTGGCGCCATTTTCGAGGATCAATAGGGTGCTGGCGCTATTGCCGGCGGCATCACTGCCGGTCACCACAAGGTGAGTGCCATCGGGAATGGCGGTCCCAAAGAGGAACCTGGTGTCCGAACCTTCGATACTTTGTGTTGCAGGCGGGGAGCCGATGGTGCCGCTGCCGTCCAGTGTGTTCACTGTATAGGTGTCAATGTCGCCCAGAATTTTGATGGCGTCGACATTGTCATCGTTAAAGGTCACGTTTTTCAAAGTCGGATCGGCCAATGTATCAACCGCCAGCGGCGCCGTTGTGGTGTAGGTGTTGCCTGCCGCATCGGTGGCCGTCACGCTGACCGTGGTGCCATACTCCCCCGAAGCAATAGCTCCGGATTCGAACAGGGCCGACCAGTTGCCCGATGAATCGACCGTTGCGCTGCGGCTGACCCCATTCACCGTTACCACCACACTGGCGCCGGGCTCGGCATTGCCGGTCAGGGTTACTCCGGCTTGGGATTCAGCCTGATTGACGATATTGTCGCCACCCGCACGGCCTCCGTCGATACTGGCATAAGTGCTGGTGTCGATCGCGACTGTGCTTGAGGTTCTGGCTGTGTTGCCCGCCAGATCAGTCGCATCTGCGGAAATAGTCGCGTTATACGTTCCAGAAGGAATCTCGGCAGATGTGAACAACGAGGACCAGTTGCCACTCGCGTCTGCCGTCACCGTATGGCTGGCGGTGCCCAGGGCGACAACCACAGTGGCACCGGCCTCGGCGGTTCCGGTCACGGTAACGCCAGCGCTTTGCTCGACGCCGTTGATGATATTGTCGCCAGCTTGCGTGGCGCTGATGCTGACCGAGGTTTCGGTGTCAATCTGCACCGAATGTGTTGAGGTCGAGCTGTTGCCGGCGGCATCCGTGCTGGTGACTGAAACCGTGCTGCCATAGGTTCCCGAACTGATGGAGGCGGCGGCGTAGCCAACTGACCAGGTGCCGTTGCTGGCCACAGTGGTGGTTTGGGTCTGGCCCTGAAAGGTCACCTGGATTGACGCATCGGCCTCACCGGTGCCCGTCAGCATTACGCCGTCCGAGGCTTCGAATGCATTGATGACGTCATCGCCTTCAACGGTGTCAAAACCGATAGCGGGGGCAATTGTGTCCACCACCAGAGTATCGGTGGTGGTGGTGCTGTTGCCGGACGCATCGGTGGTCACAATTGTGATTGTGGTATTGTATTCGCCGGTCAAAATCTCGCTGCTGTCAAAGGCAATCGACCAGCTGCCATCACCAGCCACAGTGGTGGTCCGGGTGGTGCCATTGATCTCAAGCGATACCGTGGCGCCGGCTTCACCGGTGCCCGAGATGACGGGGTTGTTGCTGTGCACCGTCGCATTGACAAGATCACCCGTGGATAGGGTGCCCGCAGTGATATCCACCGTCGGAGGGGTTGTGTCAGAGCCGCCACCGCCACCACCACCGCCGCCGCCACTGCCGCCGATAACGGCTGCACCGCCGACCACGGCCGCGCCTGCGGCACCGGCGCCAAGGCCACCGAACAGCGGCGCCGCCACCAGCGGGGCAATCACCGGTTCAATGCGGTCGATGTCAAGGAACACCATCTCGTCATAGGCGCTCCACTTGCCGGCCAGGTCCAACGGCTCGTACGAGGCAAACAGCATCCCCTGGGCGCGGTCTTCCAGCACGACTTCAATGAAGTTGCCTTCTTCGCTCAGGAACAGGTTTTTGCCACCGGTTGCGGAGGTGTTGTAATAGCTGTCCAGCACCAGCACTTCGCCATTGGCCAGCGTGATGTGTAGATCGGAGCCCCGGCGGGCATAGCTTTCCACATCCGAAGGGCTGAGATTCAGCGATACATCTTTTGTGTAGGTTGTATCAAGAATAGAAGGGGTGCCCTCGGCGAAATTGCCGTGCTGCTTGGTGCCCGTCATGTCACGGACGATGTATCCGACAGTGCTCATTGTATTACCGCTCGCTAATATACCTAATATCCGCAGCAATGCAGTTTAGGTGCCTGGTTAATTTTTTGCTCAACAGCCGTCTTTGCGGCCCATTTTTGTCTAGTATGAGACAATTTTCGGTCAATTGTCTATAGTTTGGATGGGCCTTCTTAACCCAACGCAGGCCGCGTCGTGGTTTCTATGTCGCGTTTTGGTTGACCTTTAGGGGAAGTGTAGCGATTTTGCTTCACCAGTTACCAAAAGGTTAATTTTTAGGCCGTGGCGACTTGAAAACTGTCACCGTCCCAAATGGGCCAGATCACTTGGCTAATTCCGCCCAACGCGGGTTTGATCGCCTGGCCGCAGGAGCTGGCTGCAGGGCCTGGCCGGAGGGCTTGGCAAACCCGCCAATGCTCTCTGTCTTTGGGGCTGCCCGGGCTTGTGTCGCTGAATTGTGAACAAACGTTCTATTAAAACTTTATGGAAATTAAGGAAAACTACACCAACTTTAGATAATAAGGTCTGCGTTATAGGGTGTTATGTTTTGGCCCAGAACGCGACGCTAAAGACCCATTTCAGCACGCAGATCACTGCTGGATGGCACTCTCTTCAGCATGTCGATCGCCGACCGCGGCACCGAGCAGATTTAGATGAAAGAATGATGCGGACGCGGCATGGCCCTCAGGTCGGGCGCAGTCTGTCCGTGCATGGCTTTCCCCACGTAGGGCAGTCGCAATCTAGGAGGCCAGTATCAAATGAAAGACCTTGCCGAACTTTTTGCCGAGCAGTACGGCGAAACGCGCGAACAGGAAATGTCGTTGCAGGACTACCTGAACGGGTGCCGCGACGATACCAGCCTTTACGCCAATATTGCAGAGCGGATGCTGAAGGCCATTGGTCAGGAAGAATTGGTCGATACCTCCAAGGACATCCGGCTGGGGCCGATTTTTCAGAACCGCACCATCAAGCGATACGCCGCCTTCAAAGATTTCTACGGCATGGATGACACCATCGAACGCATCGTTGGCTTCTTTCGCTATGCCGCTCAGGGTCTGGAAGAACGCAAACAGATCCTTTACCTGCTTGGCCCGGTTGGCGGCGGCAAGTCGTCGCTGGCGGAACGGCTAAAGCGCCTGGCCGAGGATGAACCGATCTATGTGCTCAAGGCCGGAGACAAAATATCGCCGATTTTTGAATCACCCCTGGGACTGTTTGATCCGGTGCGCATGGGCAAGATATTGGAGCAGGAATATGGCATTGCACGGCATCGCCTACCCGGGCTGATGTCCCCTTGGGCGGTGCTGCGGCTGGATGAATTCGAGGGCGATATCAATAAGTTCTCGGTTGTGAAGCTCTATCCATCGCGACTGCGCCGGATCTGCGTTGCCAAGGTCGAGCCCGGCGATGAGAACAATCAGGATATTTCCACTCTGGTGGGTAAGGTTGATATCCGCATGTTGGAACATTTCAGCCAGGATAACCCGGACGCCTATAGTTTCTCAGGCGGGCTGAACCGGTCAACTCAGGGCGTCATGGAATTCGTCGAGATGTTCAAGGCGCCGATCAAGATGTTGCACCCGCTGCTGACCGCCACCCAGGAAGGCAATTATATGGGCACCGAAAGCTTTGGTGCCATCCCGTTCAACGGCCTGGTGCTGGCCCACTCAAACGAGTCCGAATGGCAGAACTTCAAGAACAACAAGAACAACGAGGCCTTTATCGACCGCGTCAGCATTATCAAAGTGCCCTATTGTCTGCGCGTCAGCGAAGAGGCGATGATCTATGAAAAGCTGTTGCACAACAGCGAGCTAAAGACCGCGCCCTGTGCGCCTGAGACGCTCAAGATCCTCAGCCGGTTCTCGGTCCTGTCGCGGCTCAAGCCGCATGAGAACTCCAACCTCTATTCCAAGATGCGGGTCTATGACGGCGAAAGCCTGAAAGACACCGACCCCAAGGCCAAGACGGTGCAGGAGTATCAGGACCGGGCTGGCGTCGACGAGGGGATGACCGGGGTGTCGACACGGTTTGCCTTCAAGGTGCTCAGTTCGGTGTTCAACTTCGACACCGAGGAACTGGCGGCTGATCCAGTGCATCTGATGTTTGTCCTGGAGCAAATGGTCAAGCGCGAGCAGTTCCCGCAGGAAACTGAAGTGCTGTATCTTGAATTCATCAAGACCGAACTGGCTCCCCGCTATGAGGAATTCATCGGCAATGAAATCCAGAAAGCCTATCTCGAGAGCTACTCGGAATACGGTCAGAACGTGTTTGACCGCTATATTTCATACGCCGATGCCTGGATCGAAGAACAGGATTTCAAGGATCCCGACACTGGCCAGCTCTATGACCGCGATGTGCTGGACAACGAGCTTAGCAAGATCGAAAAACCGGTGGGGATCGCCAACCCCAAGGACTTCCGTAATGAGGTCGTCAAATTTGCGCTGCGCCACCGTGCCAATACCGGACACAACCCGGCGTGGAATTCCTATGAAAAGCTACGCGATGTGATCGAACGGCACATGTTCAGCCAGGTTGAGGAGCTGCTGCCGGTGATCAGTTTTGGCAGCAAGAAGGACAGCAAGACCGAAGGCAAACATCTGGAGTTTGTCGATCGGATGCGGGGCCACGGCTATACCGACCGACAGGTGCGCCGTCTGGTCGAATGGTACATGCGGGTCAACAAGGCGGGGTAACAGCGAAAGGTCGGTGATCAGATGCATCACTTTATTGACAGACGCCGCAACCCAAAGGGCAAGAGCTTGGGAAACCGGCAGCGGTTCTTGCGCCGGGCCCGCGACAACATCAAAGAGCGTGTTGATCAGTCGGTGCGCGGAAAAGCATTGCATCCAGCCGGGGGCGATCCACAGGACGGTGAAAAAGTAACCATTCCCGCCAGGGGGTTAAAGGAACCCCGACTGGCCCACTCGGCCACTGGCGGGCTGCGGCATCATGTGTTGCCGGGAAACAAGGACTATGTGGTCGGCGACACCATTGCGCGCCCACAGGGCGGTACCGGGCAGGGCGGGCGCAAAGCATCCGAGGGCGGCGAGGGAGAAGACGAGTTTTCCTTTACCCTGTCGCAGGATGAATATCTGGAAATCCTGTTTGACGGGCTGGAATTGCCTGACCTGGTTGAGAAAAATACCTTTGAAACAATCACCGTCGGCACCCGCCGGGCCGGGCTGACTACGGCGGGGTCGCCAAATAATCTGAACCTGGTGCGCACCATGCGCAATTCGCTGGGTCGCCGAATTGCCCTGCAACGGCCAAGTCTGGCGGCCCTGCGAGAGGTTGAGGAACAGATTGCCATGCTGGCGGCGAAAGAGCCGCTGACTGCGGTGCAGATGCAGCTGCTGGGCGACTTGCAGGCCCGTCTTGAGATCTTGAAACGCAAGCGCAGGGTGGTTGGATACATTGACCCTCTGGATCTGCGCTATGATACGTTTGTGCCCGAAAAAATACGCAATTCCAAGGCGGTGGTGTTCTGCCTGATGGATGTCTCGGGGTCGATGCAAGAGCGGGAGAAGGATCTGGCAAAGCGGTTTTTTCTGCTGCTGCATCTGTTCCTGTCCCGCGGTTATGAACAGACCGAGATTGTGTTCATCCGCCATACACATCACGCTCAGGAGGTGGACGAGGAGACCTTTTTTTATGCCCGTGAAACCGGCGGCACCATTGTCTCGACGGCGCTGGAACAGATGAAGGAGATCATTGCCGACCGCTATCCGACCGAGGAGTGGAATATCTACGGGGCGCAGGCGTCAGACGGTGAGAATTTTGGCAATGACTCGCTGCGATGCAAGGCGCTGCTGCTCGAAGATCTTCTGCCGCTTTGTCAGTTTTATGCCTATGTCGAGATTGTCGATGAAGACGCCGATATGCTGCTCAGCAACGCGGATGCGGGCGAGGATCTTTGGCAGGCCTACCGACAGGTCAAGGACAAGGTTCAGCACTTTGAAATGCAGCGGGTGTCGCTGCCCTCCCATATTTACCCAATATTCCGGGAGTTCTTTCTTCCCAAGATAAAAGGGGCGCAGAATGCAGGCGGTTAAGACCTCCTCGGATGTGCTGTTTGACGGTCCGGAATGGACCTTTGAACTGCTGGAAAAGGCCCGCGATGTTATTGAGGACATCGCGTTGCAGGATCTGGGGCTGGATGTTTATCCCAACCAGATCGAGATTATCTCGTCCGAGCAGATGCTGGACGCCTATTCCTGCGCTGGGCTGCCGCTGATGTATCAGCACTGGTCTTTTGGCAAGCATTTTGTCCGCGACGAGACCCTGTATCGCACCGGGCGGCAGGGGCTGGCCTATGAGATTGTCATCAACTCGAACCCCTGCATCAGCTACAACATGGAAGAAAACACCATGGCGATGCAGACACTGGTGATGGCGCATGCGGCCTTTGGCCATAACCATTTCTTCAAGAACAACTACCTGTTCCTGCAGTGGACAGATGCGGCGGGGATCCACGATTACCTGGCCTTTGCCAAAAACTATATCGCCGCCTGCGAAGAACGCTATGGGTTGGAGGCCGTCGAAGAGATCCTGGATGCGGCCCATGCGCTGCAGGCGCAGGCGGTGTTTCGTTACGGGCGGCCACCGCAGCCGACGGTTGCTGAGAAAAAGGCGATGCAGCGGGTGCGGGACGGCTATGAAAGCAGCCAGAGCCTGCTGGATCTTTGGACCGACGCCACCATGCGCCGCGAAACCAGCGACGACGGCGACGAGGATCCGGCGATCAGCGCCCGCCAGCGGGAACTGAACCTGCCACAAGAGAACGTCCTGTATTTTCTTGAGAAAAACAGCCCGATCCTAAAACCTTGGCAGCGAGAGATGCTGCGTATTGTCCGCAGTCTGGCGCAGTATCTGTATCCGCAGAAGCAGACCAAGGTGATGAACGAAGGCTGTGCCACCTTTGTGCATTACTACATCATCAACCAATTGTATCAGCATGGGCGGCTGACCCAGGGTGCCTTTATGGAAATGATGCACAGCCATACCAATGTGGTGCTGCAGCCCGATTATGACGATGGGCGCTTTGGCGGGATCAACCCCTATGCGCTGGGCTTTGCGATGATGACGGATATTCGCCGCATCTGCGAAGCCCCGACCGATGAAGACCGCGAATGGTTTCCCGATATTGCCGGCGATCCAAACTGGCGCGGGGTGCTGAAAGACGCTTGGGCGAATTACCGGGACGAGAGTTTCATCCAGCAATTCCTATCCCCACATCTGATCCGCAAATTCAAGCTGTTCACTCTGTCCAATGATGCGGACCGGCCCAATCTGGAGGTCAGCCATATCCACAATCGGGCCGGCTATCGTGACATCCGCCGTGAACTGGCCCGGTCTTATGATCTGGCCTATCTGGAGCCGGATATTCAGGTGACGGATGTCGATCTGCGTGGTGATCGGGAGCTGAAGCTCACTCATTTTGCGCGAAACGGTATTCAGCTGGAGCCGGGCAACCGGGATGAAGTGCTGAAACATGCCCGCAGGCTATGGGGCTACAATGTTGTCATCTCCGTCAAAACGGAGAGCTGAGTCCGTTTGATAACAACCGCAATCCCCGGCGGCGCGCTGACCCCTGGCGGTCTAAATCCGGCTGAGGTGTCGATGGTCTCCGGGCCGCGTCCGGTTCCGCCAGTCAGTTCCGCCAGTCAGTTCCGCCAGTCAGTTCGGGCCAGTCAGTTACGGGACGCGGCAGAGGGATCTCCCGGGTCAGTGGATGGCTCTTGGGCGGGCCATTGTCGCAGGGCATAGAGCAACCCGGCCAGGCCCAATGCGGTTAACCCCCACAGGGCGGGGCCAGTGCCATACTGGCTCAGCAACCAGCCCGAAAGCGGGTAAGTGACCAGCCAGCAGCCATGCGACAGGGTGAACTGGGCGGCAAAGATGGCCGGCCGGTCTTCGGCCTGGGCTGACCGGCGCAGCAACCGTCCCGAGGGGGTGAGGATCGTCGAATAGCCAATGCCAATCCCCAGCCATGCCACCAGCAAGCCAGCCAGTGACAGACCCGCAAGCTGCACCTGCACCGCAAGCAGCGCCAGGGCCGCCAGCGAGATCAACGCGCCTGCGGACATGATCCGCCGGTCTGATGCCAGCGACAGCACCCGGGGAAGGGTCAGGGCCGCCAGCATGGAACCGGCGCCAAAGCTTGCCAGTGCCCAGGCCACCATGTTCTCGTTGAGCCCCAGTTCGCCACGAACCAGCACCACGGTATTGACGATCACCATGGCACCGGTGGCAGAGGCCACCATGCTAAGCCCAAGCAGTCCGCGCAGGCGTGGGGTCTTAAGATACAGGCGCACTCCGCGGGTGGTGCGGTCATAGATGCCGCGCCGGCGTGTCGGTTTGGGGGACGGCAGGGTGATCGAAAGCACCAGCAGGGCCGAGGCGATGAACCCCAGCGCGGTGCCAAAGAACATGGTGCCAAAGGCCATCACCGTCAGCAGGGCTGCTGCCAAAGCGGGGGACAGCAGGCTTTCCAGATCATAGGCCAGCCGCGACAGTGACAGGGCGTTGGTATAGTCCTCTTCGTCGGGCAGCACATCGGGGATCGAGGCCTGAAACGCCGGGGTAAAGGCCGCCGACGAGGCCTGCAGCAGGAAAATCAACACGTAGATCTGCCAGATCTGATCGACAAAGGGCAGCGCCAGTGCCACCGCGGCGCGGATCACATCCAGGCTGACCAGCCAGGCCCGACGCGGCAGCCCCTCGGCCAGGGCCGAGGCAATCGGCGCAATGGTGACATAGCTGAGCATTTTGATGGTCAGCGCGGTCCCTAGCACCAGTCCGGCCCGGTCCCCGGCCAGATCATAGGCCAGAAGGGCAAGCGCAATGGTCGCCAATCCCGTTCCCATCACCGCGATCAGCTGGGCGGCAAATAAATGGCGGTAGGTGCGGTTTTTCAGAATGCTCAGCATGGGTCAAAGATACCTGGTGATGTCCTTGAAGCTCTTGCTGTCAACGATCTCGCCGTTGGGGCCGGGCTCAAGGCAATGGTCGATGTGGTCGTGAATCAGCGCCCGCTTGGCATTGGTCACCGCCTTTTCGACCGCATGAAGTTGTTGGGCGATTTCGCTGCAGGGACGGCCCTCGGCGATCATGTCGATAACGGCGGCAAGGTGACCGTTGGCCCGTTTCAGCCGGGTTGAAATGCGGGGGTGTGAACTGTGTTTTGTAGTTTCTGACATAGCTCATGTATCCCCCCTGGGGGGATGTGGTCAAGCTCGAACTTGACAGGGCGGTATCGGTCATAAACCCCAGTGATGGCAGAAATAATTTAAGAAAAACCATCGCCGTTGCTTTGCAATCACAGGGGGTAAAGCGCTGTAAGCCGTTGAAAATACTATGTTGTTAGCGCTCACGTCATGGTCAGTCAGGGTGAAATGTTCGTTTTGCGCGCGGATTGACATGATGGATTGCAGATTGGATACAATATGCAGTGGCCGAATTCAGAACCGGGTGCGGGAAATAGGCGCAGTCGCTGGGTATACCGTTGTGGGTGATTGCTTGGCTTTGGGGGCGCTATGTCCCCGACTCTCTGGGCTGTGGCGGCCAGAAACAAAAATAGGGAGTTGAAAATGAAAGCTAGGTTTTTGATGGCAGCTGGCGCCTTGGCGCTAAGCACCAGCACCGCCTTTGCCAGCACATTGGTCTATTGTTCCGAAGGCTCGCCCGAGGGATTTGACCCGGCGCTGTTCACCGCAGGCACCACCTTTGATGCCTCGTCGCATCCGATCTATAACCGGCTGCTGGAATTTGAGATCGGCACCACCAATGTGATCCCCGGTCTGGCCGAAAGTGTCGAGGCCAGCGACGATGGGTTGGTCTATACATTCGCGCTGCGTCAGGGGGTAAAGTTTCACTCCAACGATGCCTTCTCGCCAAGCCGGGATTTCAACGCCGACGACGTGATCTTCTCGTTTGAGCGGCAGCGATTGGAGGATCACCCCTATAACAAGGTTTCGGGCGGTACCTGGGAATATTTCTCGGGGATGTCGATGCCGGATCTGATTGATTCAATCGAAAAGGTCGATGATTACACCGTCAAATTCACCCTGACCCGTCCTGAGGCGCCGTTTGTCGCCAATATGGCGATGGATTTTGCCTCGATCCTGTCGGCGGAATATGGCGAAGCGATGTTGGCAGCGGGCACGCCTGAGGCGCTGAATACTGCGCCGGTCGGCACTGGTCCGTTCTCGTTTGTGGCTTACCAAAAAGACGCAGTGATCCGCTATCAGGCCCATGATGCCTATTGGAAGGACAAGGCCGAGATCGACAATCTGATCTTTGCCATCACCCCCGATGCCTCGGTGCGCTATCAAAAGCTGCGGGCGGGTGAATGTCACGTGATGCCCTATCCCAATCCGGCTGACATTGCTGCGATGCAGGAAGATCCCTCGATCAATATGATGGAGCAGGAAGGTCTGAACGTCGGCTATCTGGCCTATAACACCACCATGGCGCCGTTTGACAATCCGAATGTGCGCCGGGCGCTGAACATGGCAATCGACAAGCAGTCGATCATCGACGTGGTGTTCCAGGGCTCCGGGCAGATCGCCAAAAACCCGATCCCGCCAACCATGTGGGGCTATAACTCGGCTGTTGAGGACGACAACTATGATCCCGCTGCGGCCAAGGCGGCGCTGGAAGCTGAAGGTGTCACCGATCTGTCGATGAAGATCTGGGCGATGCCGGTTCAGCGCCCCTATAACCCCAATGCCCGCCGCATGGCTGAACTGCTGCAGGCCGATTTTGCCAAGGTTGGGGTGACGGTGGAAATCGTCACTTACGAGTGGGGTGAGTATCTGTCGCGGTCCAAGGCAATGGATCGGGATGGCGCGGTGCTGCTGGGTTGGACTGGTGACAATGGTGACCCGGACAACTTCCTGGCGGTGTTGCTGGGCTGTGATGGCCGCGAGGCGTCAAACCGGGCGCAGTGGTGCCATCAGCCATTCGAGGATCTGATCCAGAAGGCCAAGATCGTCACCGACGCCGGTGAGCGGACTGCCCTGTATGAAGAAGCGCAGCAAGTGTTCAAAGAGCAGGCGCCCTGGGCGACGATTGCCCACTCGATGGTCTATATGCCGATGAGCACAAAGGTCAGCGGCTTTAAGGTTCACCCACTGGGCGGCCATATCTTCTACGGTGTTTCCGTCGAGTAACACGGTCTGACAATCCGAACCGGGGCCCCGTGGTGGGCCCCGGTTCACAAAAGTACTTTCCGGAGACAAACGATGACACATTCTCTGGCCGAATACCGCCAGTTGGCCAAATCCTTGGCTGTAGATGCACTGGCGCTGGTTCCAGGCCCGAACTTCACACGCGCCCTGGGCCACAGTTTCATGAGCCACGAACGCCCTTTTGTACTGATCATCGCTGCAGACGGCCCTTCCGCCGCTATTGTTCCCAATCTTGAGCTGAGCTCTTGGGATCTGGTTGGCTTTGACGGGTTGGTGTTCGACTGGCGCGATCAGGATGGCTATTCGGATGCCTTTGCGGCGCTGGCACAGCAGATGCCGATGAAACGGCTGGCGGTTGAGGGTCAGGTGATGCGGGTCTTTGTGCATCATGCGTTGAAACAGGCGCTGCCCGCGCTGGAGATCACCGATGCCGAGACAGAGATTTCCGGGTTGCGGATGATCAAGACCGAGGCGGATATTGCCGCGTTGGAGGCGGCCATCGCGCTGTCTGAGCGCGCCTTGCAGCATGTGCTGGACAGTGTGCAAATCGGTCAGACTGAAAAAGAAATCGAAGCCGCGCTGATCCGGGCTTTGTTTGCCGAGGGCGCCGAGGGCATGGCGTTCTCGCCCATAGTTGCTGCCGGCGCCAATTCTGCGATGCCACATGCCCATGCGGGCGGTTACAAAATCCAGCAGGGCGACGCGCTGCTGTTTGATTTTGGCGGTCGCAAAGATGGGTTTGCCGCTGATATCACCCGCACCGTTTTTGTCGGTGAACCCAGCGACGAGGCGCGTGCGGTCTATGACACCGTGCTGGCCGCCAATCTGGCAGGCTTTGACGTCACTCGCGCCGGGGTGACCGCGCATGAGATCGACGATGTTGTCACCGCTGTGCTGGAGGCGTCGCCTTACGGCGACCGGATCCGCACCAAGACCGGTCACGGGCTGGGCCGCGATGTGCACGAGGCCCCCTATATCATGCGCGGCAACCATCAGGTCCTGCCTGCGGGCACCGTCTATACCAATGAACCCGGCCTCTATGAGGTCGGAAATTTTGGCGTGCGCATCGAGGATGATGTGTTGATTACTGAAACCGGATGCCGGTCGCTGACCCAATTCCCCAAAGATCTGATGATTGTAGGCCGCTGATGCTGCGCTATGTACTCTCCCGTCTGCTGACGTTTCTGCCGACCTTCCTTGGCGTGACGCTGATCTCGTTTGCCTTCATCCGGGTGCTGCCCGGAGATCCCATCATCGTCATGGCGGGGGAACGCGGCATGACCGAGGAACGCTATCAGGAGATGGTGGTAAAGCTGGGTTTTGATAAACCGGTGCTGCAGCAATACTGGGACTATCTGACCGGCGTGCTGCAGGGCGATCTGGGCGAGAGCTTTGTCACCAAGCAACCGGTCTGGGACGAATTCTTCAAGCTGTTCCCGGCGACGCTGGAGCTGTCGGCCTGTGCCATGACCTTTGCCATTGCGCTGGGCCTGCCTGCCGGGGTGATCGCCGCCGTCAACCGGGGCAAGTTCTTTGACCGGGCGCTGATGTCCTCGGCGCTGATTGGCTATTCGATGCCGATCTTCTGGTGGGCCTTGCTGCTGATCATCGTGTTCTCGGGCAATCTGGGCTGGACCCCGGTATCTGGGCGCATTGACCTGCTGTATTACTTTGACGATGTCACCGGCTTTATGCTGATCGACAGCCTGCTGTCGGGGCAAGAGGGGGCTTTCAAATCGGCGGTGCGCCACCTGATCCTGCCTACAATCGTGCTGGGCACCATTCCGCTGGCGGTGATCGCCCGGCAGACCCGCTCTGCCATGCTCGAGGTGCTGGGCGAGGATTATATTCGCACCGCCAAGGCCAAAGGCCTGTCGCCGGTCCGCATCAACGGGCTGCACGCGCTGCGCAATGCGCTGATCCCGGTGGTGACGGTGATTGGCCTGTCAGTGGGCACGCTGCTGGCCGGTGCCATCCTGACCGAGACCATTTTCAGCTGGCCGGGCATTGGCAAGTGGATGGTCGATAGTATTTTCCGCCGGGATTACCCGGTGGTGCAGGGCGGACTTTTGATGATTGCGGTGATCGTGATGATCGTGAACCTATCGGTTGATATGCTCTACGGCGTCATCAACCCCAAAATCAGGAAGCGATGATGACGGATCAAACCTCCTCTAACGGTGTAACACGACCTGGCCCGTTGCGCGAATTCTGGTACTACTTTCGCGAAAACCGGGGTGCGGTGTTTGGCTTTTGGTACTTCGTTGGCTTTGTCTTTTGCGCGGCCTTTGCGCCCTGGCTGTCGCCCTATGACCCAACCGAACAATTTCGCGCCTTCATTCTGCAACCGCCGGTTTGGCAAGAGGGCGGCTCTTGGGCGTTCCCTCTGGGCACTGACCCACTGGGCCGGGATATGCTGTCACGATTGATCAGCGGCTCGCGCTATTCGTTCTTTGTCGGCATCGTGGTGGTCAGTATTTCCGCCTCAAGCGGCATTATCCTTGGGCTGCTGTCCGGATTTGCACCGCGCTGGCTGGATTCGATCATCATGCGGGTGATGGATATCATCCTGGCCTTTCCGTCGCTGCTGCTGGCACTGGTGCTGGTGGCCATTCTGGGACCATCGCTGACCAATGCGATGATCGCCATTGCCATCGTGTTCCAGCCGCATTTTGTCCGCCTGACCCGGGCCTCGGTGCTGGCCGAGCGGCAAAAGGACTATGTCACCTCAGCCCGCGTTGCCGGGGCTGGGCTGCGGCGGTTGATGTTTGTCACCGTGTTGCCCAATTGTCTGGCACCGATCATCGTGCAGGGGGCCTTGTCGTTCTCAACCGCCATTCTGGACGCCGCCGCGCTGGGCTTTCTGGGCATGGGGGCGCAGCCGCCCACCCCGGAATGGGGCACCATGCTGGCGGAATCGCGCGAGTTTATTCTACGCGCCTGGTGGGTGGTGACGCTGCCCGGTCTGGTGATCCTGGTGACCGTATTGGCGATTAACCTGATGGGCGACGGTCTGCGCGACGCGCTCGATCCGAAACTAAAGCGGAGCTGAGCTTATGAGCCTGCTGAATATCCGAAATCTGACAGTCGACTTCGCCACCGCCTCGGGCGCGTTTCGGGCGGTGGACGGGGTGGATCTGAGTGTCGACAAGGGCGAGATCGTTGCCATTGTCGGCGAATCCGGCTCGGGCAAATCGGTGTCGATGCTGGCGCTGATGGGGCTGCTGCCCTGGAACGCCAAAATCACCGCGGATGAGCTGATGTTTGAGGGCATCGACCTGCGCCATGTCTCGCCCCGGCAACGTCGTGATATCATCGGCAAGGAAATGGCGATGATCTTTCAGGAACCGATGTCGTCGCTGAACCCCTGTTTCACCGTTGGTTTCCAGATCAAAGAGGCGCTGCGACTGCATCTGGGGCTGGACCGCAAGACCCGCCATCAGCGGGCGATCGAGCTGTTCGAACTGGTTGGCATCCCGGCGGCGGAAACCCGGCTGCGGGCCTTTCCGCACCAGATGTCGGGGGGGATGAACCAGCGGGTGATGATCGCCATGGCGATTGCCTGCAAACCCAAGCTGCTGATCGCGGACGAGCCGACAACGGCGCTGGATGTGACCATTCAGGCGCAGATCCTCGATCTGCTGATGTCGCTGCGGGCGGAAACTGGCATGGGGTTGGTGTTGATCACCCATGATATGGGTGTGGTGGCGGAAACGGCTGAGCGGGTCTCGGTGCAATATGCCGGCCAAAAGGCCGAGGAGCAGATGGTTCGGGATCTGTTCCGCACACCGTTTCACCCCTATACGGCGGCGCTGCTGGCGGCGCTGCCGGAGCGGGCGACAGAGCGGTTTTTGCCGACCATTCCGGGGGTGGTTCCGGGGCAGTTCGACCGACCTTTGGGCTGCTTGTTTGCGCCCCGTTGTGCCTTTGCCCAAGACATCTGCCACAGCACTCCGCCGGTTCCCGGCGGCATTGAGACCGGCATGGCCCGCTGCCATTTCCCGGCCATCGCCAGCAAGGAGGTGGCGCTATGAGCCTGCCCGTCGTTTCCGCCCGTGGCCTGCAACGGTTCTACGATGTCAAAGAGGGTTTTTTGAGCAAGCCCAAAATTCTGCGGGCGCTGTCCGGCATTGATTTTGACCTGCACCCCGGCAAGACTCTGGCCATCGTCGGCGAATCCGGCTGTGGCAAGTCCACCCTAGCGCGGCTGGTCACCATGATCGAACAGCCCAGCGGCGGCACCCTGACGATTGAGGGCAAAGAGGTACAGCCCAGCGACTGGGCGTCCTTGCGCAAATCGGTGCAGATTGTGTTTCAGGACCCCTATGGCTCGCTCAATCCGCGCCAGAGGATCAGCGCCATCCTGACAGAGCCGCTGGTGATCAACCGCCCCGAGATGTCCGCCTCGGAACGCGATGCCAAGGCGCGGGAGATGCTGGCGCTGGTGGGGCTGCGGCCCGAGCATTATGAACGTTACCCGCATATGTTCTCGGGCGGCCAACGGCAGCGGATCTCCATCGCGCGGGCGCTGATGCTGAGCCCTAAAATTCTGGTGCTGGATGAACCGGTTTCGGCGCTGGACGTATCAATCCAGAGCCAGATCCTGAACCTTCTGGTGGAATTGCAGGACCGGCTGGGGCTGGCCTATCTGTTCATCAGCCATGACCTGTCGGTGGTGCGCCATTTCGCCGACGATGTGATCGTGATGTATCTGGGCCGCGCGGTTGAGCGGGCCGACAAGGCGGCGCTGTTTGCTCATCCCCGCCACCCCTATTCCAAGGCGCTGCTGTCGACCACGCCGCGCGCCGACCCGGAGGCAAAGCGCGAGCGGATCAAGCTGGAGGGGGAGCTGCCGTCACCGCTGGATGATCTGCCGGGTTGCGCCTTTGCGCCGCGCTGCTGGCTGGCCCGCGAGGGCTGCCGGGCGCAGCGACCGCAGCTGGAAGGCGACGACCATCAGGTCGCCTGCTTCCATCCGCTGTAGGGTCAAATGCGCCTTAGCCGCCGGATCGCAGTTTTTCCTGCAATGAGGTTTTGGCATCATGGATATGCGCATAGGTGAGCTTGGCTGCCTGTTCGGCATCGCCACTTTCGCAGGCCTTCAGAATGGCCAGATGTTCCTGATTGCTGCGTTCAATGCCATCGGTCATCACCAGCTGCGCCCGCAGGTGACGGTCGATCCGGTCCATCGAGTTTTCGATGACTGAAATATGATAGGGCAAGCCGCTGGCGCCATAGAGTGCGGAGTGGAACCGGCGGTTCAGGTCGCCGTAATCCATCGGGTCCTGGGCGGCGGCGAATTGTTCCAGAAAACCGCGCGCATTGGTCAGGATCTCGGCTGTCATCTTGGGCACCGCAGCGCGGATCACCTCGGGTTCCAGCAGGCAGCGAAAGTCAAAAATCTCGTCGGCTTCCTGCATCGACAGGCAGGCCACCACAGCGCCCTTATAGCGGATCGCTTTGACCAGACCCTGCTGCTCCAGCATGGTGATGGCTTCGCGCACCGGGATCCGCGAGGTGTTGAAGGCGCGGGCGATTTCGTCCTGGCGCAATGGCGCGCCGTCACTTAGCTCGCCCTCGATGATGGATTTGCGGAGCGAGCGAAAGATGATGGTCGCCGCCGAGGCTGACTTGCCGATATCAACGGATTGAAATTTCAAGGTATTTGACCCGTGCTGAAGGTTTTTCTCCGGCAATTATAGCTTTGATGGGGCGCAATGCAATGACACTGCGCCCGCTGTCGAAATCTTGTGCATCTGGCCAAATGGCCCGGTGTCTGGAGGCAGATGAGGCCTAGGCCTGCATCTCGGCCAGAATCTTGGCCAACATGTCCATGCCCGAGGCCCAGCCCTTGTCCATGCCGGCCATTGCGGCGGCAAAACAGGCCAGTTCGGCCGGGCTGGCATTATGGGGCTGCCAGGTCAGTTTGAGCAGGGTCTTGTCGCCTTTTTCGGTGAAGGTGACAGTGGCCAACAACACCCGGGGCCAATCGGGCATCATCGGATTTTCCGCCGCCTCCCAGTCGGCGTTTGCCACCGAGTGCAGCCAGACCAGACGCGCCGGGGGATCAACCTCGGTGTATTCCATCCGCTCGTAGTTAGAGTTGCCGCCCCATTTCATTTCGTTCAGCCAAACCCCGCCGGGGGTCACATCCAGCTGGTGAATGTGTGTCTCCACCCCGGGGCCATACCACTGCGACAGCAGTTTGGCTTCGGTCCATGTGCGCCAGACCAGTTCGCGGGGGGCGTCAAATTCTCGTTCCAAAATATAGGTCGGTAAATCACTCATTTGGAGGCTCCTTTATGTCCGCCTGTTTCAATGTCTCCAGCAGGTCATCCAGCTGATTAAAGCTGGATGACCAAAATTCCTTGAAATCCTCCAGCCAGCTGACCGCCGCCGCCATCGGCTTGGCCTTTAGGCGGGCCGGCCGGCGCTGCTTATCAATGGCGCGTTCGATCAGACCGGCCCGCTCCAGCACTTTCAGGTGCTTTGAAATCGCAGGCTGGCTGATTTCAAATGGCTCAGCCAGCTCATTCACTCCGGCGTCCCCAGCCGCCAGCCTGGACAGAATGGCACGGCGGGTGGGGTCTGCCAGCGCGGCAAAAATGGCATCCAGGTTCTGCACTGGGACGGCGGGGTTTGATAGCTGCATAACCAAATGGTTATATAGAAGGAGGTTGTGAGTCAACAGGGCACAAAAAAACGCAGGCCAGAGCGGCCTGCGTTTTCAACATTTCAATTCACGAAGATGGTGGTTTTAAAATTCCACTACGGCGCGGATGCTTTCGCCTTTGTGCATCAGCTCAAAGCCCTCGTTGATTTGGTCCAGCGTCAGCTTGTGGGTGATCATCGGGTCGATCTCAATCTTGCCGTCCATGTACCAATCAACGATTTTCGGCACATCGGTGCGACCGGAGGCGCCACCAAAAGCAGTCCCGCGCCAGGACCGGCCGGTGACCAGCTGGAACGGACGGGTCGAGATCTCGGCGCCCGCCGGAGCCACGCCGATGATGATGCTTTCGCCCCAACCTTTGTGCGACGCCTCAAGTGCGGTGCGCATCACGTTGACGTTGCCGGTGGCATCAAAGGTGTAATCGGCACCGCCGCCGGTCAGCTCAACCAGATGCGCCACCAGATCGCCCTCGACATCGGCCGGATTGACATAATGGGTCATGCCAAAATGGGTCGCCATCTCAACCTTGCCGGGGTTCAGGTCAACGCCAACAATCTGATCGGCGCCGGCCAGACGCAATCCCTGAACCACGTTCAGGCCAATGCCGCCCAGTCCAAACACAATGGCGGTGGAGCCGATTTCAACCTTGGCAGTGTTGATCACCGCGCCGATGCCGGTGGTGACGCCGCAACCGATGTAGCAGATTTTGTCAAATGGTGCGTCCTTGCGGACCTTGGCCAGGGCGATTTCCGGCACCACGGTGTGGTTGGCGAATGTCGAACAGCCCATGTAGTGATGGATCGGGGTGCCATCCAGCATCGAGAACCGGGTGGAGCCATCCGGCAGCAGGCCGGCGCCCTGGGTCGAGCGGATCGACTGGCACAGGTTGGTCTTGGGGTTCAGGCAGTAGTCACATTCGCGACATTCGGGGGTATAAAGCGGGATCACGTGATCGCCAACTTCCAGGCTGGTGACGCCCTCGCCAATCTCGATCACGATGCCGGCGCCCTCGTGGCCCAGGATGGCGGGAAAGATACCTTCGGGATCATCGCCCGAGCGGGTGAATTCATCGGTGTGACACAGGCCAGTGGCCTTGATCTCCACCAGAACTTCGCCGGCTTTGGGGCCTTCGAGGTTTACTTCCATGACCTGCAGGGGCTGACCCGCTGCAACGGCAACGGCGGCGCGTGTTCTCATCATTTCAATATCCCTTATTGTTAGCGGTACCCAGCTGAAACGCAGGGTGTCGGTTTGAAGATGTCAATAAAAGGCGGCCGGCTGGCTGTGCCCTTTCATAGCTGTTCTACGACCTACCCAAGCGGCTCCGTCAGTGCAAGTTCGTCTCCCATGCACATAACATTTTCCGGCCCTGGCATGAGCCGCAAGGGCGACAGTTGGCTGGAATACTGCGGCATTTGACCGGCGCGAGCGGTTTTTTTGCGGCGACAGGTCACTCGCAAGATCGGGGTCGCTACAGTTTTGCGCCGGATTGGGCAGATTCTTGGCACCGCCCCCTTGACCTTCCCGTGACTGGAACCCTCATATGGAGGAGGATTGAATGATAGCCAAAGGGTTTCCCATGTCCGACAGCACTCAGATTACACTGAAATTATCCGGTCTCAGCTGTGCAAGCTGCGTCACTCGGGCCGAACGCGCGCTGTCTGCCGTTGCCGGAGTGAAGGAGGTTTCGGTCAATCTGGCCAATGCCACCGCTCAGGTCACCGGCGCCGCAGACCTGCCGCCACATGCG
Organism: Parasedimentitalea psychrophila; assembly: GCF_030285785.1. NCBI lineage: Bacteria > Pseudomonadati > Pseudomonadota > Alphaproteobacteria > Rhodobacterales > Paracoccaceae > Parasedimentitalea > Parasedimentitalea psychrophila. Next base: position 2,366,768 of record NZ_CP127247.1, read on the forward strand.
CTGGCAGATGCGCTGGCGGATGCGGGCTATCCGGCTGTCGAGGCCCAGGTCTCGCTGCGGATTGATAACCTCAGCTGTGCCTCTTGTGTTGGCCGCGCCGAGCGCGCCTTGCAAGAGGTCCCCGGAGTGATTGAGGCCAGCGTCAATCTGGCCAGCCAAAGCGCCGAAGTGCGCTATCTGTCCGGCAGCACCAGCGGTGGCGACCTTGCCAGAGCGGTCACCGCTGCGGGCTATCCGGGGCATGTGCGACAGCACGAGATAGATGAGCAGGCGCAGGGTGATCAGCGCAGGGATGATGAAATTCAGCAGCTTGGGCGGCAGGTGTTGGTTGCCGGATTGCTGACGCTACCGGTGTTCGCGATCGAAATGGGCGGTCATATGATCCCGGCGCTGCATCACTGGATTGTGGCGACGATTGGCCAGCAGACCAGTTACCTGCTGCAATTTGTCCTGACCACGGCTGTTCTGGTCGGGCCGGGGCGGGGGTTCTACGTCAAAGGGTTCGCGGCGCTCATGCGGGCGGCGCCGGATATGAACTCGCTGGTGGCGATAGGGACGGCGGCGGCCTACGGCTTTTCTCTGGTCTCGACATTTGCGCCAGGGCTGCTGCCCGCCGGCGCCGCCAATGTCTATTACGAGGCCGCCGCGGTGATTGTGGTGCTGATCCTGCTGGGCCGCTGGCTCGAGGCGCGCGCCAAGGGGCGCACCGGCGCGGCAATCCGCAAGCTGGTCGGGCTGCAGGCCCAAAGTGCGCTGGTGATCGTCGACGGCAAAGCGGTGGAGACTGCGATTGAGCAGATTTCCGTCGGGGACCTGATCCGCACCCTACCGGGGGAGCGCATCGCAGTGGACGGCGAGATCACCTCGGGGCAGTCTTACGTGGACGAGAGCATGATCACGGGCGAGCCGGTGCCGGTTGCCAAATCTACAGGCGATCCGGTCACTGCTGGCACGGTGAATGGCAATGGTGGCATTGAATATAGGGCAACCCGGGTTGGTCGCGATACCCTGCTGGCGCAGATCATCCAAATGGTCGAGCGGGCGCAGGGGGCCAAACTGCCGGTGCAGGGTCTGGTTGACCGGATCACCCTGTGGTTTGTGCCCGCTGTGATCGCGGCGGCGGCGCTGACCATTGTGGCCTGGTTGCTGTTTGGCCCCGATCCGGCGCTGTCCTTTGCCCTGGTGGCCGGGGTCTCGGTGCTGATCATTGCCTGCCCCTGTGCCATGGGGCTGGCGACGCCGACCTCGATCATGGTGGGCACCGGGCGCGCCGCTGAAATGGGGGTGCTGTTTCGCAAGGGCGATGCGCTGCAGCAATTGCAACAGATCAGGCTGGTGGCACTGGACAAAACCGGCACACTGACCATGGGACAGCCAAGCCTGACCACATTCACCTGCGCCGAAGGATACAGCCGCGACACTGTGTTGCCGCTGGTGGCAGCAGCCGAGAGCCAGTCCGAGCACCCGATTGCCCGGGCCTTGGTGGCGGCGGCTGGCCCGGATCTTGCAGCGGCCAGCAATGTCGAGGCGATCCCCGGATATGGGCTGCGGGCTGAGGTTGACGGTCAGAGCCTGTTGATCGGAGCCGACCGGCTGATGCGGCGCGAAGGCATCGAGATCGGCGACCTTGCAGAGGTCGGGGCGGCTTTGGCCAAACGCGGCGAGACGCCTCTTTATGCGGCAATAGAGGGCCGGATCGCCGCGGTGATCGCCGTGGCCGACCCGATCAAACAGGGGACACGCGCCGCAATCCAGGCCTTTCACCAGCAGGGACTCAAGGTGGCAATGATCACCGGTGACAATGCCGCGACCGCAGCTGTGATTGCCGCCGATCTGGGGCTCGACCTGGTCAGATCCGAATGCCTCCCGGCGCAAAAGGTCGAGGTGCTAAAGCAGTTGCAATCCGAACATGGGGCGGTGGCTTTTGTCGGCGACGGCATCAATGATGCGCCGGCCCTGGCCACCGCCGGGGTGGGGATTGCCATCGGCACCGGCACTGACGTCGCCATCGAGGCGGCCGATGTGGTGCTGATGTCCGGCGACCTGCGCGGCGTGGTCAATGCGCTGATGGTCAGCCGCGCCACCATGCGCAACATCCGCCAGAACCTGCTCTGGGCCTTTGGCTATAACGTGCTGCTGATACCGGTTGCGGCGGGTGTTCTGTACCCGCTGGGCGGGCCACTTCTCTCACCGGCACTGGCCGCCGGGGCCATGGCCCTGTCCAGCGTCTTTGTGCTCAGCAACGCGCTGCGCCTGCGCCGCTTGCGCCCGGCACTGACCGAAACAGCCTCAGCCCCCGATGCGGTGCTGGTGGCAAATCCCGCAGCATAGGAGCCAGCCATGAACATCGGAGACGTCTCTGCCCGCTTGGGGCTGCCCGCCAAGACCATTCGCTACTACGAGGAGATCGGCTTGATCAAACCGCTGCGCTCCACCAATGGCTATCGCAGCTTTGTCGCCTCAGATGTGCACCGGCTGGCCTTTCTGGGCCGGGCCCGGGCGCTGGGCTTTAGCATTGACGACTGCCGCACCCTGATGGCGCTCTACCACGACGAAAGCCGCGCCAGCGCCGATGTCAAAGATCTTGCCAAGGATCACCTGGGCAAGATCGAAGCCAAGATCCGCGATTTGCAGATGATGCACGCAACCCTGAGCGAACTGGTGCAAAGCTGCGCCGGCGATAACCGCCCCGATTGCCCCATCCTGAGCGACCTGTCCGGCCTCAGCGCGGCAATCGGCTAAAGCCCCGAAGCCCAGCCCCGAAGCCCAACCCTAAAACCCATGTGGGCCCAGGCTTCTTTTTGCTAAAAATACTCAATCCAACCGTCGCCACCAATGCATCACTGGCGGCGGTTCGGATCAGTCAGGGCGCAGCCCTAGAATCTGGCGCGCCTGGCTCCAGCTGGCGACCGGGCGCTCATATTTCTCACATAGCTCAGCCGCCCGGGTGACCAGCGCCGCATTGGAGGGTGCCAGCGTGTCGCGGTTCAGACGCATATTGTCTTCCAGCCCGGTGCGGGTGTGACCGCCGGCGGCAATCGCCCATTCATTGACCAGGATCTGTCCGGCGCCAACACCGGCGCCGCACCACTGGGCCTCGGGCGCCAGTCGCTGCATGGTTTTGACGTAGTAATCAAACACATCCTTGTCCACTGGCATGGCGTTTTTCACCCCCATCACAAACTGCACATACAGCGGGCCGGCAATGCGCCCGTCGCGGCTCATCTTCACCGCCTGATGGATATGCGACAGATCAAAAGCCTCGATCTCGGGTTTGACCTCATATGTGCGCATCTCCGAGGCCAGCCAATCCACCAGATCCGGCGCGTTTTCATAGACCCGGGTGGGGAAATTGTTCGACCCCACCGACAGCGACGCCATGTCGGGGCGCAGCGGCAACATGCCACCGCGGTCCTTACCGGCGCCGGATCTGCCGCCGGTGGACAGCTGCACGATCATGCCGGGACAATGCTTGTGCAGACCTTCCATCAGGCGGCCAAATTTCTCTGGATCCGAGGTCGGGGTCTCGTCGTCATTGCGCACATGACAATGGGCGATCGAGGCACCGGCCTCAAACGATGCATGGGTGCTTTCGATCTGTTCGGAAATGGTCACCGGCACTGCAGGATTGTTTTCCTTGCGCGGGACCGAACCGGTGATGGCGACGCAGATGATACAGGGGGTACTCATGAGTTGATCCTAGATGTCAGTAACCACAATGTCGTGTCCGCCATGACGGCGGATATCGAAACGTTAAACCGTTGTAGCATGAGGTTCCACAGGCTGTGCAATCACTGTTTTTGCAATGCTGCTGCCATTCGTCCCGATTGAAATCAGGATCAACAGGGCCCTGCATCGGCTGATCTGCTGGCCGCAGCTTGCATTGCCAGAGCAAAGGATCTTGCTTGATGGCTGGGGAAATAGTGCTTTGCGCATTGGGGGATTCAACCGATGCTTGTGCGGCACAACGACGTTTTTACCGTATTTTTGTTTAGCCGTTTTTGTTGACAGGTAAAAAAATGACTCGCTACTCTGATTTTGACGCCCCTTGGGTTGGTGCTTGCAGGGCAGACCCGACCCAAAACCAATAGGGCGCGACCCGTCCGGCAACGTCCGGACAACACAGCGCTCTTTGGGGCGGGGGGGACAATTTGGACGTTTTGCAACTGCTGGTGAGCGGCCTGGCAAATGGTTGTGTTTACGGGTTGATCGCGCTTGGATTTGTGCTGATCTACAAGGCAACCGAGGCGGTGAATTTCGCCCAGGGTGATTTCATGATGCTGGGGGCCTTTATCACCCTGGGCCTGACCAATGCCGAATACATGCATCTGCCGTTCTGGCTGGCGGCGCCGCTGGCGATCATGATCATGGCAGTGCTGGGCTATCTGCTGCATTTCTTCGTGCTGCGACATCTGTTTGGCCAGAGCCAGACCGCAGTGGTGATCCTGACCATCGCGCTGGGCTTTGTAATCCGTTTTGTCGCCGGGGTGATCTGGGGCCATGAACCACAGACACTGGCAAGCCCGCTGGCGATTGGAGACCTCCGGCTGGGCGGAGTGGTGCTGGGTCTGGCTGATGTGGCGGTGATTGTGGTGACGGTGCTGATGACGCTGTTGCTGTACCAGTTCTTTCAGCGCACTAAGCTGGGTCTGGCCATGCAGGCGGCCAGTCAGAACCAGATGGCGGCCTATTACATGGGCATCCCGGTGAAACGGGTGCAGGGGCTGGTCTGGGGTTTGTCCGGTGCCACTGCGGCGGTGGCGGGCATTCTGTTCGCCTCCAAGGGCGCCATAGACCCTAATGTGGGGCTGTTGGGCATCAAGGCCTTTGCGGCGGCGGTGATCGGCGGCTTTGGCTCTCTGCCCGGTGCGCTGGTTGGCGGGCTGATCGTCGGGGTGATCGAACCCTTTGCCTCGCGCTATTTCGCGGCGGGGTATTCACAGATCGCACCCTATGCCCTGTTGCTGATTGTCCTGGTGGTGCGGCCACACGGGCTGTTCGCCCAGGTGCGGATCAAGAAGGTCTGATCCCATGCGCATCCTGTTCAAAACCTCTTACAACGATGACATCCGCCTGTTCCCGGATCGCTGGGTGCTGCTGGTCTACGGCGCGCTGCTGGCGCTGGCGTTTGCACTGCCGCTGCTGCTGGACGAGTTCTATATAGGTGAGGTCACCAATGTGCTGATCTGGGCCATTGCCGGCCTGGGGCTGATGTTGCTGACCGGCCAGACCGGCCAGGTCAGTTTGGGCCATGCGGCCTTTCTGGCGATCGGCTGTTACAGCAACACCATCCTGATCGAGATGGGGCTGCCGTTTATCCTGGCCTTTCCGCTGGCCGGGGTGATTACCGGCATTGTCGGTGCAATCATCGCCATCCCGGCGCTGCGGCTGCATGGGATCTATCTGGCGATTGCCACCATTGCGCTGTCGGTGCTGGCCGATGATATCATCGTGCTGCTGGATCCCTGGACCGGTGGCGTGTCTGGCAAATTCCCCGAAATGATCACTATATTCGGGCTGCAGGTTGAGCGCTGGACGATGCCGGTGCGGTTCTACTATCTGGTGCTGGCGGTGACGGTCATCTGCACCCTGTTCTACCGCAACCTGCTGCGCTCTCCGCTGGGCCGGGCCTTTGCGGCGGTGCGCGACAGCGAGGTTTCCGCGACCGCGATGGGGGTGCATATCCTGCGCACCAAATGCAAGGCCTTTGGGCTGTCCTGCATGATCACCGGCTGGGCCGGGGCTTTGATGGGCTATTACGCCGGCGCCTTCAACAACGAGACGTTTTCGCTGGTGATTTCGATCACCCTGCTGATGATGATCGTGATTGGTGGGCTGGGGTCGATCCACGGCGCCTTCTTTGGCGCGGTGGTGGTGGCGTTTCTGCCGCAGGTGCTGTCGATCCTGAGGGGCGCGGTGCTGGGCGGCGGGGTTGCCATTCCGGGGCTGGAGACCGGGGTGTTCGGGATGATCCTGATCCTGTTCATCCTGTTTGAGCCGATGGGTCTCTATGGCCGCTGGCTGAAAATCCGCATCTGGTTTGAGCTGTTCCCGTTCGCGCGCAAAGACATGTTCCGCCGCCAGAAATCTTATCTGAAAACGGAGCGCCTGCGATGAGCCTGCTGCAGATCAAAGATGCGACGCTGAAATTTGGCGGCGTGGTGGCGGTGAACGATCTCAGCTTCTCGGTCAACGAGGGCGAGGTCTATGCCATCGTCGGCCCAAACGGCGCCGGTAAATCCACTGTCTTCAACCTGATCTCGCGGTTCTACCAGCCGCATTCCGGCAGCTTCACCTTTGACGGTCAGGATCTGCTGCAGCGCAAGGCGGATCAGGTGGCGGACCTAGGCATCGCCCGAACCTTTCAGAATATTGAGCTGTTTGAGCATGCCACCGTGTTGCAGAACCTGCTGGTAGGGCGGCACCGGCACCGCAAGACCTCCCTGGTTGAGGAGCTATTTTTCACCTCCCGAGTGCGGCGTGAAGAGATCGCCCACCGTGAGGCGGTGGAAGAGGTGATCGATTTTCTCGACCTGCAGCCCTACCGCGACAAAATGATTGCCGGGCTACCTTATGGCATACGCAAGGTGGTGGAACTGGGGCGTGCGCTGGCGTCAGGACCGCGAATGTTGCTGCTGGATGAACCGGCCTCGGGGCTGTCGGTCGAGGAAACCCAGGACATGCGCTGGTGGATTGACGACATCCGCAAGCAGATGGGCATTACCGTGCTGATGGTGGAACATGACATGGGGCTGGTGTCCTCTGTCTGTGACCGGGTGCTGGCGCTGGCCGATGGGGCTAAGCTGGCCGAGGGCACTCCGGCGCAGGTGCAGGCCGATCCGGCGGTGATCGAGGCTTACCTGGGCGCGGGGGCAGTGTGATGGGACAGGCGCTGCTGGAGATCCGGAACCTGGAGAGCTTTTACGGGCCGATCATGGCGATCCGCGGCGTGTCGCTGAAGGTTGAAACGGGCCAGATCGTCACCGTGCTGGGCGCCAATGGGGCCGGGAAATCGACCCTGTTAAAGACCATTTCGGGCATTATGGAGCCGGAAAAGGGCCAGGTGCTGTTCAAGGGCAGTGAAATTCAGGGGCAAGAACCCCATAAGATTGTGCAACAGGGCATCGTGCATGTGCCCGAGGGCCGCGAGGTGTTTCCGCTGCTGACGGTGGACGAGAACCTGACGCTGGGGGCCTATACCCGCCATGACCGGGCCGGGATACAGCGCGACCGCGAGATGGTGTTTGAGTATTTCCCCATGTTGGCGGCGCGGCGCGGCCAGGAGGCGGGCACCCTGTCGGGGGGGCAGCAGCAGATGCTGGCGATTGGCCGCGGGCTGATGCTGCGGCCCGTGATCATGTTGCTGGACGAGCCGTCACTGGGGCTGTCGCCGCTATTGGTGCAAGAGATCTTTGCCATCCTGCGGCGGCTGAACGCGGACGAACAGGTGACGATGATGCTGGTGGAGCAGAACGCCCGCATTGCACTGGAGTTGGCGGATGTTGGCTATGTGATGGAGATCGGCCGCATTGTGATGGACGGCAGTGCTGACCGGTTGATGGAAAGCGAGGACATCAAGGCGTTCTATCTGGGCCAGCAACAGGCGGGCCAACGGGGCGAGCGGCGCTGGAAACGCAAGAAGACCTGGCGATAGGGAGGGCAAGGGCGATGAACATGCAAACGGTTGAGCATCCGCAGGTCACCTTGAATGGTGTCTCTTACAACGCCACGCCGGGTCTGCGGCCGGTGCGGGTGGATGGCTGTGACACCATCGTCAAACTGTTTGCCGCGCGCTGCGCCGAACTGGGCACAAGGGTGGCGCACCGGGAAAAGGATATGGGCATCTGGAAGGCCTATTCCTGGGCCGCCTATTGGGCGCATGCAAAATGGCTGGGGCTGGGGCTGCGGGCGCTGGGCTTGCAGCGCGGCGAAGTGGTGTCTATCCTCAGCGAGGACCGCAAGGAATGGCTCTATGCGGATATGGGGATACAGGGCGTCGGCGGCATTGCCTCGGGGGTCTATACCACTGATTCCGCCGCGCAACTGGCCTATCTGCTGAACAACAGCGGCAGCCGGTTCCTGATTGTCGAAGATGACGAGCAACTGGACAAGTATCTGGAAATTCAGCATCAGGTGCCGACCTTGGAAACCGTGGTGATCCTTGAGCGGGACGGGCTGCACGATCTGCAGCATGCGCGCTGCATGTTCCTGGATGAGCTCTATGAGGCCGGTCGCAAATATGAGGCGGAAAATCCGCAGAGTTTTGAAGATGAGATCCTGAAATCCAAACCGGGTGACACCGCGCTGTTGATCTATACCTCGGGCACCACAGGCCAGCCCAAGGGCGCGATGCTGAGCCATGAAAATATTCTGGGCACGATGGAATCCGGTGCCCGGGCTCTGGCAACGACGGCCGACGACGAACAGCTGTGCTTTTTGCCGCTGTGCCATGTTCTGGAACGCAATGTGTCGGTCTATCTGCCACTGGCGGCGCGCAGCACGGTGAATTTTTCCGAAAGCCCGGAAACCGTGTTCGACAATATGCGCGAGGTGTCCCCATCGACGTTCTTTGCGGTGCCGCGGGTTTGGGAGAAGATCTATTCCAAGGTGCTGGTGATGGCCCAAGAGGCCACGCCGCTGGGGCGCTGGGCCTTTGCGCGGGCATTAGGTGCGGGGGCGGCGCGCAGCGATTACCTGATGCAGCAGCGACCGGTTCCCGCCCTGGTGGCGCTGCGTTACGCGCTGTGGGATGTCGCGGTGCTGCGCAATCTGCGGCGGATGCTGGGGATGGACCGAATGCGGCGGGGCGGCACGGGTGCGGCGCCGATCTCGCCGGAATTGCTGAAATGGTACTGGTCGATTGGGCTGCGACTGCTGGAGGGCTACGGCATGACCGAAAACGCCGGCCTCACCGCGGCCAATTTAGTCGAGGCTAACCGGGTTGGCACCGTTGGCCTGCCGGTGCCCGGTGTCACAGTGCGGATCGCAGACGACGGCGAAATCCAGACCCATGGGCTGAATAATTTTCAGGGCTACTGGCGCAACCCTGACAAAACCGCCGAGACCATAACCCGCGATGGCTGGCTGCGCACCGGCGATGTCGGGCAGCTGGACGACGACGGTTATCTGACCATCACCGGCCGGATCAAGGACATCATCATCACCGCAGGCGGCAAGAATATCACTCCGGTGGAAATCGAGAGCAGGCTGAAGTTCAGCCCCTATATCTCGGACGCGGTGGTGATTGGCGATCGGCGCAAATACCTGACATGCCTGATTATGATTGATCAGGAAAATGTGGAAAAATTCGCCCAGGATCATAAGATACCGTTTAGCGACTTTGCCTCGCTCTGCGCGGCTGCACAGGTGGTGGACCTGATCGGGGCTGAGGTGGCGGTGGTGAACAGCGCATGTGCCCGGGTCGAGCAGATCAAGCAATTCCGCCTGATAAACCTGCTGCTGACAGCCGAGGACGACGAGTTGACCGCCACCATGAAGCTAAAGCGCGACCTGATGGTGAAAAAGCATAAGGCATTGATAGACCAGATGTATTGAGATGCGGATCATTCGCATGACGACGATATCACCGGGAGGGTTTTGAATGACTAAAATGACATCCATATTGGCCGCAGCAGCATTGGCTGTTGGCGGCGGCCTGGCGGCCCAGGCCCAGACCCAGGGGGTCAGTGACACCGAGGTGGTGATCGGCTCGGTCAACGATCTGAGCGGGGTTTTTGCTGCCGTCGGCGTGCCGGCCGTCAATGGCGCCAATCTGCGGTTTGCCCAGGTCAACGCCGCAGGCGGCGTGCATGGCCGCCAGATCCGCTTTGTGGTCGAAGACAACGGCTATCAGATCCCCCGTGCGATGCAGGGCTATAACAAACTGCTGAACCGCGACAAGGTCTTTGCCATGCTGCTGTCGCTGGGCACCCCGATGAATACCGCCGGCTTTAAACTGCTGGACCCAAAGGGGATCCCCAATATCAGCCCGCTTTCGGCCTCGGTGCAGATGCTGCAAGAACCCATCAGCAATAAATTCACCGGATTCTCAAGCTATTGGGATCAGGTGCAGGCCGGGGTCCGGTATCTGGCCGCCGAGTTTGATGCAAAAGAGATCTGCTCGATGTATATCCCGTCGGATTTTGGCAAGGAGATCTCCGACAGCACCAAGGACATCAGCGCCACCCTGGGGTTGAGCTTTGCGGCTGAGACAACCCATAAACCGGACGAGCTGGATTTTGTTGGCTCACTGACCAAGCTCAAGGCGGCGGGCTGTGATGTTGTCACGCTGGCATTGGGCGTGCGTCAGGGCATTACCGTGGCCGGGACCGCAAAGAAGCTGGGCTGGAGCGATGTCAAGTTCCTAAACAGTTCGGCAGGGTTTCTGGGGGTGGTTGCTGCGGTGCCGGGAGGTGTGACCGAAGGGCTTTATGCCTCGGCGGGCTGGGTGGATCTGGCGGCCCGCGCCGACGACGCGGTGGCGGCTAAGTTCATCGCCGACTACGCCGCTGAATTTGGCAAGCCAGCCAGTGGCTTTGCCATGCTTGGCTATACCGCCGCCGACACATTGGTCCGGGCCCTTGATGCGGCGGGCCCGGATCTGACCCATGATGCCTTTCTTGGTGGCATGGAAAGCCTGAGCTATTTTGATGCGCTCACCGACACTCAGATTACCTATGCGGCAGACGATCACCGCGGTGCCGATGACATCGTGATTTCGGTTGTTGAGAATGGCGGCTGGAGAGAGTTGAGCCGCCAATAGCGGCCTGTTGCGGTCCATTGCAAAGATCGGGTCTGGCGGCCCGACCTTTGCTCGCGCATTGCCTGAAACCTACTATAGAATGAATGGCAAGGCATCCCTATGGTTGTGTCGCACATAAAATCCACATGTTTTTTTTCCAACGTGACCATATAAGCTAAGGCGTTGAAATTTGACGACAACACACGTCAAAGGAGAATGGGGAGCCGCTTTGTGTGCGTTATACGTATTGATTTTTTTATGAGTTTCTTATTTACTAATAAATAATACATCTTTTTACCTACTTTTTCTTTGTATCCCGTTGTTTGGGGAGTGTTTTAATGACTACGCTACTGAAAGTTAGCCATTTTGGCGCCTTTGGCGTCTATGTCGCCAGTGGGGGGAATATACCTCTAGGCGCCAAACACCAGGCCCTGATGGCCCTGTTGTCAAAAGCCGACGGGGGCATTCGAACCCGGGCTTTTTTGGAAAACACCTTGTGGAACCTAGCTCAACCTGAGCAGGCAAAAGCCAGCCTGCGGACGGCGCTCAGCACCCTGCGGCGCCATTTAGGCCGCGAGGCCTCGCAATTGCTGACTGCCAACCGGGAACGTGTGGTGTTGGATCTGGACCGGGTCGAAATACTGGGCGGCCAAGAGAACGGTGAATTCATGGAGGGCTTTGAGCTCCCACATGAGGTGCTGTTTCGCGAATGGCTGATGCAGGAGCGGCAGGGCAACAGCTTTGACATGCCGCGTCGGCGGGCGCAAATTGGTGGCGGCCGAGACTATCGACGGGCGGTGCTGGACGATCTGCTGCCCCGCATTGCCGTGCTGCCCTTTGTCTACCGCGCCCCCAGCCATGGCACCACGCCACTGGGCTCCATGTTGTCGGAAGAACTGGTGCGGCATCTGTCCCGGAGCCAGGCGTTTTCGGTGACCTCTTACCTTGCTTCGCGTCAGTTTGATCCGCTGTCGGTTCGCCCGACCGAGGTCGCCTCGATTGCTGGCATCACCTATCTGGTTTCGGGACTGGTCTATGTGACGGGGCAGGAATTCCGTCTCAAAGTGGATTTGCAGGATGCCCGCCGCGAGCGTGTCCTGTGGTCGCGTGAATACAGCGGTTCGTTGGCAGAGCTGATGGTCGGAGACTGCGATGCCCTGCAGGATGTGTCGCAGCAGATTAGTCAAACGGCGGTTGGCGAAGCTAGTCGCCAGGTGAAGTTCAAACCGCTGGCAAACCTGGATAGTCATACGTTGCTGATGGCGGCGATTTCGCTGATTCAGGATATGCGGCCGGATCAGTTCAACGCCGCCCAGGATTTGCTGGGGGTGCTGCTGCAACGGGAACCCGGTCATCCGTTGGCGCTGACCTGGATGGGGTTCTGGCATGTGATGCGGGTGCAAAAGGGCCTGTCGCACGACCGCCAGATGGACACTCAGCTGGCAACCCATCTGGCCGCCAGCGCATTGAATGTCGATCCGTCATTTTCGCTGGCACATACATTGAAAGGGATGATCTCGAGCCATCTTCTGTTCCGCTTTGATCTGGCCCAAACCTCTTACGATCTGGCGCTAAAGGACAACCCGAACGAAGCCCTGGCGCTGCTGCTGATGGGCGCCATGCGGGCGTTTCAGAATGCGCCGGATGAAGCGGTGGAATTCACCGATGCGGCCCGGCGGCTGGCACCACTGGGGCCGCAGCGCTATTTCTTCGATTCTGTATCGGCAACCGCACAGCTGTCCGCCGGTCACTTTGCACGGGCGCTGGCGCTGGCCGACCGGTCGCTGATGGCAAACCGGGCCTATCCTTCCACATTGCGAACCAAGGCAATTGCGCTGGAGCTATCGGGGCGCGGCGAGGAAGCCCGACAGGTGGTGCAGGACCTGCTGCTGGTGTCACCGGATTTCACCCTAAGCCGCTACCTCAGCGAGCACCCGGCGGCCATCACCTTGCGCGGACGTGGCTGGACCCGCGCCCTGCGGGCGGCAGGGGTGCCAGAGTGATCTGATCTCACCCGGCACGGCAGGCAGGCAGGCAGGCAGGCAGGCAAAAAAAAGGCCCCGAAGCTGCTGCTCCGGGGCCTATTGGTTTTCTGCGACCGCGCTTTAGTGCGCCGGAGCTTTGTCCCAGTCTTCCTGCTTTGGCAGGATTTCAAAGGTGTGCTCTGGTGGAGGCGACGACAGGGTCCACTCCAGGGTGTCGGCGTATTCGTTCCAGTAGTTGTTCTGGGTAATCCGGGCGCCACGCAGCAGAGCGTAGATCACGATACCAAAGAACAGCAGGAACGAGGCAAACGACAGGAACGCACCCAACGACGATACATAGTTCCAGTAGGCAAAGGCCTCAGGATAGTCGATGTAACGACGCGGCATGCCCTGACGACCCAGGAAATGCTGTGGGAAGAAGGTCACGTTGGCGCCGACGAAGAACATCCAGAAGTGCAGATGCGCGAATTTCTCGGAGTACTGACGACCGGTCATCTTGCCGAAGTAGTAGTAAACCCCGGCAAAGATGGCGAACACTGCACCTAGGGACATCACATAGTGAAAGTGCGCTACGACATAATACGTATCATGATAAGCACGATCCACTGCAGCCTGCGACAGAACCACACCGGTCACACCACCAACGGTGAACAGGAACAGGAAGCCAAAGGCGAACATCATAGGCGCTTTGAACTCGATCGAGCCGCCCCACATGGTGGCGATCCAACTGAACACCTTGACGCCGGTTGGCACCGCGATGACCATGGTGGCCAGCATGAAATAGGCCTGTTGGTTCAGCGACATACCGACAGTGTACATATGGTGCGCCCAAACCACGAAGCCCAGAACACCAATTGCGATCAACGCCCAAACCATTGGCAGGTAGCCAAACACCGGCTTGCGAGAGAAGGTCGCGATGACGTGGCTGATGATACCAAAGCCAGGCAGGATCACGATGTAGACTTCGGGGTGACCAAAGAACCACAGGATGTGCTGATACAGGATCGGATCACCGCCACCGGCGGCATCAAAGAAGGTGAAGCCGAAATTGCGATCCATCAGCAGCATGGTGATGGCACCGGCCAGCACTGGCAGCGACAGCAGGATCAACCAGGCGGTGATGAAGATCGACCAGCTGAACAGTGGCACCTTGAACAGGGTCATGCCGGGGGCACGCATGTTCAGGAAGGTGGTGATCATGTTGATCGCGCCCAGGATCGACGAGGCCCCCGAGACGTGCACGGCGAAGATCGCCAGATCGAGAGAAAATCCGCCTTCGTTGGTGGACAGCGGTGGGTACAGAACCCAACCAACGCCCGAGCCGAGCTGGTCGTTGCCGCCAGGGCTGAGCAGCGAGGCCACACCCAGCGATGTCCCGGCCACATAAAGCCAGAAGCTGAGGTTGTTCAGCCGTGGAAAGGCCATGTCAGGCGCGCCGATTTGCAGCGGCATGAAATAGTTGCCAAAACCACCAAACAGGGCGGGAATGACCACAAAGAACATCATCAGAACGCCGTGATAGGTGATCAACACGTTCCAGAGGTGCCCGTTCGGGGTGCATTCCAGGGTCGAGTCGGCGAACATACGTGCGCCTTCAAGACACATGTACTGAACGCCGGGTTCCATCAGTTCAAGCCGCATGTAGACGGTGAACGCGACAGAGATCAGACCGACAAGCGCCGAAACGACCAGGTAGAGAATGCCGATATCTTTATGGTTCGTACTCATGAACCAGCGGGTGAAAAATCCCCGCTCGTCAGCATGATCGTTACCATGAATGGCTGCGTCTGCCATTTGGTGCCTCCTGTTGTATGGCTAATGGCCCCGTGAGCGGACTCCGGGCACCTTGATTCATAGGGTTTTTAGAGTGGCAGAGCGGCGCCTTCAATGGTGGAGTTTGATCTGGATCAAGAAAAATTGACGCGCCCCCCCTAAGGGTCGCTTGAAAAAGCACTTTGAGACGCCAATGGTATGCCGGAAAAGCACTTTTAGCGCCTGTCGCCGCCTTGAAGCCGTTTGCATGGCGGCAGAGTGTGATACTGAAATGCCGAACGGGGCCGCCCTCGGGCCCCAGCCATGTAAGGAACGACCAGATGTATGATCCGGACAATATTTTTGGCAAGATTTTGCGCGATGAGATTCCTGCAACACGGGTCTATGAGGATGACGACACCCTGGCCTTTATGGATATCATGCCGCGCGCCGAAGGCCATGTGCTGGTCATTCCCAAAACCCCCTGCCGCAACATGCTGGATGCGACCGCCGAGCAGATCGCCGCGGTGATGAAGACGGTTCAGCTCCTGTCGCGGGCGCTGATGGTGGCCTTTGACGCGGATGGGATTACCCTGCAGCAGTTCAATGAGGCCGCCGGCGGCCAGGAGGTTTTCCATCTGCATTTTCACCTGCTCGCCCGTCACCAGGGCAGCCGCCTTGGGGCGCCGGGACAGCTGGGTGACCAGGTCGAAATCCAGCAAAACGCAGAAAAAATCCGAGCCGCGTTGTCGGCGGTCCAAGGTGACGTGTGATGCATGTGAGGGCACCCTCTGTGGCTGAGTAAGTCCGTGGAGAGGATGTGCAATTTAAATACCAATTCCCCTTTTTTGGGTGACGTTAGGAAAGCCTGTAAGTAATGGAAGAGTAATTTGCCGAATGGCAATAAATGTTTGATTACTGGCTGCGAGCGGTTATGGTTTTGGTCGATGTTGTTTTTGTAAGATGTTGTTGCCGTAGAAAAGTTTGGCGCGCGTTTGGTTTATACAGTGAGGCCGATTTTATCTATATTGGGGAACGATGTGACCATTGCGCGGCAGATATGGGCTTTGTCTCAGGAACAGACGATCGCTGCCATCTATGAAACGGTGATTCGAGCTGAGTTATGTGATCGTTTCACCCGGCCTTCAGTCAATGAACTGGTTGGATCTTCTTCTTTTTTTGCGGCAGCGTCTCAGCTGTCGCCGAGTCTAACCGATCCGGATTTGAAGCCGCATTTTGTGCGCGCGGCCGAAATCCTGGAGCAGCTCTGGGTCAGGTCTGGCCGACCAGAGCCTGTTCAATTTTTTGAGGGTAGTGACAATTATTGGGTATTGTTAACTGCCTCTGGCAACCTGTGCCGGGCCAGTCGGGCGGCGCGAGCCACCTGGCGTGGCAGCGAAAATTGCGGCCCGGAGGATGGCGGGCTGGACGCTAGCGGGCTGGCGGGTCTTGGTCTAAATGGCCCGGCGCAGGCCCGGATCGCGCAAAGTCTGACCCAACTCAGGCAGCAGCAAAACCGGGAGATGGTCCCGGAAATCTTGCCGACCGCGGATTTGTCGCGCAAATTGATGTGCCGGACCGTGCAGTGCGGCGTCGGCTTGCAGGCCACCTATGGTTTGATGATTGAAGCTCTTGATTTTTGCTGGTCCAGCCGCGCGGAGGAAATGCTGTCGGCGACCTTTGCTCTGCACCGGCAGGAAATTCAGCTGCTGGCGGGGCTTCTGGGTGGTAAAGCTCTGAGTGATATGGCCAGCCCGACCCCTGGCGGAATTGCCAGTCTCAATGCGCAATTGCAGACCATCGTGGCCAAGTCCGGGGCACCAGGCCTTGCTGAAATGTTTCGGCTGTTCTGTTTTTTGATCGCCGAAGTCTCCTCGGACGTGAGGATCGCCAGGGGCGAGGTCGCCCCCGCCGAGGGCGAGATTGAAATTTCTGACAACAACATGCAGTTTTTCAAACTGGGCGCGGAAACCGGGCAGCCGGTCATTTTCCTGCATGGGCTGGTGGATGGGATCGCCGGGGTGCAGCGGCTTCAGTCTCAGTTTAGAACCGGTGGGTTCCGGGTCTATGCACCGCTGCGATGTGGATACGGTCAATCTGGCCCGGTGCCGCCGGTTGAATGCGGAATTGATGTGTTCATTGATCAGCTGGAATCCCTGATCGAGCGCGAGAACCTGCGACGGCCTATCCTGTTGGGGCATCGGGGGGGGGCTGCATTTACCCATATCGCCGCCCGCCGCCTGCGTGACAGGGTGGCCGGGGCTGTCATCGTCTCGGGGGTAACCCCGGTGCGGAAAATGAGAGAATTATCGGCGCTGCCAGGGTATTCTAGGATGATTGTGTCGGCTGCGGCTTATGGCCCGGGACTGATGCCGTTGGCGGTCAAGCTCTGGGCGCGATCCGTTCGCCGGAATGGGCCGATGACCCTGTTGAGACAGAAATCGCGGCCTGCCGCCAAACGGGCGGATTGCCACAGTGATCCCCAGTTGGCGGCGCTTTTGCAGGCCAGTCACGATCTGACTCTGCACCAGGGCGGAGCTGGTTTGATAGCAGATGCCCATTGGGTTGTGAGCGACTGGTGCCGTCACATTGACGGGCATTCAGCGCCGGTTGTCTATCTGCATGGCGACGATGATCAGGTGACGTCGGTTGAACGGCTGCAGCAGGCTATGGGCGGGCGCAAAAATGTGCAGGTGCGGCTTTGCCGGGACGGTGGCTCGATGCTGCTATACTCGCGCCCGGAACTGGTGCTTGCCGCGCTTGAAGAGCTGGCCGGGACTTAGGTCCGGGCTTGCCTGCTTTGGTCAGCGCGTCTCGAAGACCTGTTCAAAGCTGTGACGCAGGGCGAGGTCGAGGTCATCCATGCACACCGGCAGGCCCAGA
The DNA here is from genome assembly GCF_030285785.1 of Parasedimentitalea psychrophila. Classification (NCBI taxonomy): domain Bacteria; kingdom Pseudomonadati; phylum Pseudomonadota; class Alphaproteobacteria; order Rhodobacterales; family Paracoccaceae; genus Parasedimentitalea; species Parasedimentitalea psychrophila. The sequence continues at coordinate 2,384,129 of NZ_CP127247.1, forward strand.
TCAATCAGGCTGGTCACCCCGTGCTCGGTAATGCCACAGGGCACAATGCCGTCGAAATGGCTCAGGTCAGGGTCCAGGTTGATCGAAATGCCGTGGAAACTGATCCATTTCCGCAACCGGATACCGATGGCGGCAATCTTGTCCTCGGGTTTGGCGCCAGCGGGCGTCAGAGGCTTGTCGTGCCGCTCCACCCAAACACCAACCCGGCCTTCGCGGATGTGCCCGGTCACGTTGAACTGGCTCAGCGCAAGGATCACCCAGTGCTCAAGCTGTTGCACAAAACGCCGGACGTCATGGCCGCGCTTGCCAACGTCAAGCATCACATAGACCACCCGTTGCCCCGGTCCATGATAGGTATACTGACCGCCGCGTTTGCTGGCGTGGACGGGAAAACGATCCGGGTCGGTTAAATCCGCAGGCTTGGCCGAGGTGCCGGCCGTATACAGCGGCGGATGTTCAACCAGCCAGATGCATTCACGGGCCTCGCCGGCCGCGATGGCGGCAACCCGGGCCTCCATAAAGTCGACCGCGGCTTCATAGCCCGTCAGCCCATCACTGGTAATCCATTCAACCATGTTCTGCCCGCATTTTTGCTTGTTCCTCGTGATAGGGGCATTCGGGCGATGGTTGCCAGTCTTTTTTGAGATGGTGGGGTAGGGAGATGGGGCAGGGAGATGGGGCAGGGTGGTGCGCTGCCAGCCGATAAAGGATTTGAGAGTCTTTCGAAGGCTCAGGACCAGACCCACACGCGACCAGAGCTCTTCCCGGCTTCAATTGTGTGCTGTCCACCCGGTTTTGAGGTCTTGTCGGCAAGCTGAGATGGCGGTTGAATTTGGCGGCGTCAGGGATCTGTGCAGAAACTGCAAAAGCGGGTGGTTTTTGACTTCACATCACCGCGCGGCTCGTCTATACGGCGCCCTACCAAGCCTGACAGTGCGGTCGTGGCGGAATGGTAGACGCGCAGCGTTGAGGTCGCTGTGGGGTAACACCCGTGGAAGTTCGAGTCTTCTCGACCGCACCAAACTAGCCCCTTGAAGGGGCTGTTTTTCAACAATAACATGACGTTAGCCCGCCTCCTGATACACAAGTTGGGACACTTTGGGGACATTAAGCATGGTTGTTGTTATGAAGCTCAAATACGTTGATGAATTGTCTGGGGGCCGTATGCGTTTCCGTCGCCGGTATCCTCAGTCGCTAGTTCAGACTCTGGGAGAGGCGGTTTTTCAGGTGGCCATGACGGCACGAGATGGAGCTGATCTCTTCACTGAGCACGCGAAGCTTCTCGCCGAATATGAGAAAATCGTCTCCAAGGCCCAACGCGCTGCAGCAGGACAGGGGCAACTTTCCCCCCTTGAACATTGGCGTGAAGCCGTGAAGGAGGCCGAAGGACTCGTGGCGGATGTCTCTGGTGCCCGGAATGAGGACGAAGCTCGCCAAGTGGTAGCTGATGAGCTTGAGCGCCGAGGTGCTGACCCTTTCCTTTATAGGGCTGTTGTTGAACCTGAGGCGAAAGAACCTCCGGTAACAATGCTTGATGCCAAGGAGATGTATCGTGTCGAGCGCATGGACGGTGCGAGCGGAAGAAATCAAAAGAATCGTTTAGAACGTATCTGCAGGCGCATGGAGGGTTCCTTAGGGCCTCTTAACAAGATCGCATTAGTGGACCTTGGACCTGTCCCGCTTTCGTTCCGCCCCTTGTGCTCATTTAGGCGGCGATCTTTTCAAAAGCCAAGGGACTTTTCCAGCCTAATGCCGAGTGTCTCCGGCGGGGATTATAGAACCCATTAATGTACTCGAAGATGGCGATCTCAGCAGCCCTGCGGGTTTGCCAAGAGTGCCGCCAGATCAATTCCGCTTTGATGGTTTTGAAGAAGGTTTCCATTGCGGCGTTATCATAGCAATTACCCTTGCCGCTCATGGATACCTTGAAGCCATACCGGCGCAGGATTTTCTGGTAATCCTGCGAGCAATATTGGCTGCCCCTATCAGAATGATGGATGCATCCTTTGGGCGGCCTGCGCAGGGTTATGGCCATGTTCAGCGCCCGTATGGCCAGATCGCGCTTCATCCGGTTGCTGACAGCCCAACCGACCACGCGCCTGGAGTACAGGTCCAGAACCACGGCCAGATAGAGCCAGCCCTCGCGGGTCCAGATGTAGCTGATATCAACAACCCATTTTTGATTGGGTCGATCTGCTGAGAAGTTCCGGTTCAGCAGGTTTGGCGTGATGTTGAACTTGTGATTGCTGTCCGTTGTGGCCTTGTACTTACGGGTTCTGACAACAGATATGCCGTTCTGGCGCATCAATCGGCCGACACGGCGGTGACCAATATCCAGACCAAGCTCTTTCAGTTCTTCGACCATTCTCGGTCGGCCGTAGCTCTGCAAACTCAGGCGGTGCTGCTCCCGGATGTGGGCCAACAGAACCATATCCCCACGTTGACGCTGGCAGGCAGGGCGTTTGCGCCAGGCTCGGTAGCCACGTGGGGTGACATCCACAATCCGGCAAAGTCGCTCTGTGGGAATGCTATTGCGGTGCTTTTCAACAAATGAAAACCTCATTTGCTTTGGTCCGCAAAGAAGATTGTTGCTTTTTTTAGCAGCTCCCTCTCCTCACGTAGAAGGCGGTTTTCCCGGCGAAGGCGCTCGTTCTCATTGGCCAGTTCCTGATCCTCTTTCGAAACAACGTCCGCGTCACGATAGGTTCTGATCCACTTGCACAGGGTGGACATACCAACCCCAAGATCGGAGGACACCTGTCGGCGGGTCAGCCCGCTGGTCAGTGCGATCCGCACTGCGTCGCGTTTGAATTCTTCGGATGGTCGTGGTGCCATGGTGTATCTCCTTTGGGGCAGAATATGCTCTCAAAGGGGCGGAACAATACCGTGACAGGTCCAGTTTGGGTCTATTCTTCCCTTTTGCATACATAAATGTCAGATGGATGAGAACATCCAAGCGGAACTCATTGGATTGCAGCTCAGGCAAAGTCGTCATGCCGCCAAGGGTCGCAATGCAATCATGAAAACGACATTTCGTAAGTGCTCTCCGGACGACTGGGTATTCTGCACCGTAATCTTTGAAGTAATGGCTCTGCTTGGGTGGAACGAAATTCTCCGGGTCAAAGTCTTCATCCAAAGAAACGATCGCAGAGTGGGCATCAGGCAGACCGCCTTTGCCTTTGATAAAATCAGAAATCGCTTGAAAAAAATCTTCTTCGTCTGACATCAGCATCTCGCTAGTAAATGTGGGAAACCGAGCTCATAGTCTTTTTCGCTAATCCACCGGTGATTGTTCAAGTTTTTTTGCTACCTGTCACATCCTAGAAGGATGAATGGCCTTTTCTTGCAAATGTTTAGCTTGACCCTGCATCTGTGCTTCATCGCTTGTAAAGCCGTTCGAGTCCATCGCTTGGTATCGTAAAAGTTGCAGTTCCCAAGAAAGATCTTCCCAATAAAAACAGTCAAGCTTCAACAAATGCTGCACTATGGACCGATTACTGCTTTGGCAAAGGGCGGATGAGCAAATTTATAGGCATGCCTTCAAATTTGTCTGGGCTGACGCGAAGATACTTGCCTTCTGCCCCCCCTTTATGGGACACAGAACGGACCCGCAATGGGACACAGAGGGGCGGCGCTTCTTGTTAATGTCGTTGGAAAACAAAGCGTTACAGGTGTGATGGTTGCGCTGGCAAGGCGTCTCGACCGCACCAACACCAAGACTTAAGGTCTTGTTTTTGTTCAACTCAATGAACAACTTTAGTTTTCGGCCCCACAACTGGCCCCACATTGTTTGGGCGCTAGAAATGCGCTTTTCGATCCATGATTCAATTTCTGAAATCTTGACGAGCGAGCGCGTGCTTGCCTTGTAAATTTCGATTTCGCCACGCTTCTCTGCTCGGTAGAGAATATCATGAGAGATGGAAAGCATCGGCCCCTCTCGGCAGCATCCTGCGGATGCGCCTGCCGGGCAGCGGATGCCCCTATGTTGCCCGATCTGCTCGATCAAATCCCGCCAGACCAAGAGATTGGCAGCTCGGAATGCCCATGCTGTTATTCCACCCCGTAAGAACGCCAAGCTCTGGAAGGCAGACTCGCCCGGGGCCAAGCGGTTGAAGTTCATGGGGGTGCAATTCCAGCCCCAGCGCTGGGAAAGGATCGAAGCGGTCGCCGTTCTTGTCGATGACATAACGCACCGCAAACGGGATGATCCGTGGGCGTGACATGGGGTTATTTGCTGGTGCCGGGATCAGCGCACCTTGGTTGCGTCGGCAAAAAATGATTGGAGCGCAGCCTGTGATGCTGGGCCAAAATTCCCATCGATGGGGCCATCCAGGTATCCAAGCTGCTTGAGGTGTGATTGCAATTTACGTGCATTACCCGAATTTTCGTAGAAATTTTCCAAATTCCTGGATGCGGATTGGTTGCCACCCGCTTTGGCCGCTAGGTACAATCGGGCGATCTCAAGCCTGTCAATATCGGCGAAAACGTCACTATGTTGGTATGTAAAGGCAAGGTTGTACTGACCGATTGCATGCCCTTGTTCTGCGGCTTTGCGATACCAAGCAACTGCTTCTCTGTCGCTTTGCGGAACGCCACGTCCCTCGCCCTACATGTTGTCAAGATTGCTCTGAGCGGTTGCATTCCCTTGTTCTGCGGCTTTGCGAAACCAAGCAACGGCTTCTATGTCGCTTTGCGGAACCCCACGTCCGTCTCGGTACATTTCGCCAAGATTGCTCTGACCGATTGCATTCTCTTGTTCTGCGGCTTTGCGAAACCAAGCAACTGCTTCTATGTCGCTTTGCGGAACGCCAAGTCCCATGAAGTACATGTAGCCAAGATTGGTCTGAGCGTCTGCATGCCCTTGTTCTGCGGCTTTGCGATACCAAGCAACTGCTTCTCTGTCGCTTTGCGGAACGCCACGTCCCTTTCGGTACATGTAGCCAAGATTGTTCTGAGCAACTACATGCCCCTGTTCTGCGGCTTTGCGATACCAAGCAACTGCTTCTATGTCGCTTTGCGGAACGCCACGTCCATTGTCGTACAATTCGCCCAGAATGTACTGAGCTTCTGCATCCCCTTGTTCTGCGGCTTTGCGATACCAGGTAGCTGCTTCTCTGTCGCTTTGCGGTACGCCACGTCCCAATCGGTACATCTGGCCAAGATTGTACTGAGCGTCTGCAATCCCTTGTTCTGCGGCTTTGCGATACCAGGCAGCTGCTTCCATGTAGCTTTGCGGAACGCCAAGTCCCATGAAGTACATGTAGCCAAGACTGTTCTGAGCCATTGTATGCCCTTGTTCTGCGGCTTTGCGATACCAGGTAGCTGCTTCTCTGTCGCTTTCCGGAACGCCACGTCCCTTTTGGTACATCTGGCCAAGACCGTACTGAGCTTCTGCATGCCCTTGTTCTGCGGCTTTGCGAAACCAGGTAGCTGCTTCTCTGTCGCTTTCCGGAACGCCAAGTCCATTTTGGTACATGTAGCCAAGCCGGTTCTGCGCGTATGCATACCCCTGTTCTGCGGCTTTGCGATACCATTGCATTGCCAACGCATAGTCTTGGGAAACGCCTTCGCCATCTTCGTATAAAATACCTAGATTGTTGTAACTGGCGAGATCGCCCTGGTTCGCGGCTATCAAATAGGCTGCATGTGCTGCCTCGTATTGTTCTTGTTTATCATAGGCTCGGCCTAATGATGCAGACAGTCGTGGGTGATCCGGGTATTCCTTCAGCGCCGCGCCACATGCACTTTCCGCCGCGGCACCGTTCAAATCAGCCCAATCCGGTCCTGTCCCAAACGCCAGACCCGCAGCAATATCCGGATGGCCGGGGAATAATCCAAGCCTATCGCACTGGCGCACGGCGGCGCTGCGTGACATGCGGGTTTGAAGATCCTCTAGCGGCGGTGCGCTAATTGGTTGCGGCGGTGCCAGCAGGTCAATCCGGGACTGGGCCAGGTTTGCGTAGATGTCACATGCGGCATACCTCTTTTTAAATGCCGCTAGAACACTGGCATCCTGGGCGTCCTTTACATCGGCCCAAACCGCACGGACGTCGGAGCAGCTGGTTGGTGGGGCGAGGCTAACATTACCGATGCAAGATCCGGACAGGCAGAATTTGCCATTGATCTGGTCGTAATAGGCCGGGTTCTGCTTGTGGTTGCGATCGCCTAGCGCAGCCCTGGCCGTCTCCAATTGTGTGTCGTTGATCGCGTCTTCCAGGTACATGCCAGCCTTTAGGCGGGGCAGGAAATACCGGGTGAATACTGATAGGGTTTGGCTGCTGTCATCGGTTCTCAGGCCATCCAGTGCCTGTTCGCCAGCACCGGCTGAGAAGATCAGGAATGCGCCCTGCGGTGCCACCTCTATTGACAAGCCACGGGTCATGCCGGCGCTCCTGGTGCCGCTTTTGCCAAAAATATTATTGCGGCAGGCGTCAATGATCGCCACCTGCACCGCAGCCCCAGCCTGGCGGATCTGGTCAACGATCCCGTTCACCCCATTTTGCAGCGGGATCGACATTGAGCGCATGCGCCCTTCTGTGCTTTGTAATGTAACATCGGTTGGCAGCAGGAAATTGGTTTTACCGTCAGACCAACCGTGGCCTGAGTACACAAAAACTGCGGTGTCCCCTGGCTGAATCTGCTCGAGGAAATCAGCCAGGGCAAATTCCATGCCGTTGCGATCAAGGTCCTTAAGGCTCGTTACCTGATAGCCCAGTTCAGCAAAGGTTTCGGCATAAGCTTCAGCATCGGCAATGGTATTGTCCAGCACAGTAATATTTTGATAGGCGGAGTTGCCAATCACCAGAGCATGCCGGTTCTCAGCCATCAGTGGGGCTGGAAGCGACATCAAACCCAGGAACGCCAATAGCATGATTTTCAAGGCAGCCGCTGCCTGCGAATAGTGTTTTGTCATTTACTTAGAGACCCGGCGCTGAAAAACGGCAAAGCTGCTGTGACCGTCAAAATAGGGGCGACTACTAATGCGGATATCACTGGCACTCCATAAAGGCTTATGCAGGCCCAACGCGGTGGCGAAATGCCAGAGAAATTCATTGTATAAATACTTCAAGTTAAATCGTTTCGGTTCACTTAGGAGTATCGAAGTATCGAGCTCGGATGGAGGTCGCTAAGCAATTTTGTATGATATTACATTAAGAGATTGTTTTTGCAATTGGTGAAGTGCCGCAATATTTGTCAACGTACAGAACGACATACATGGCAAAGTTCTCTGAATAAGTTCTGGTTCGGCACCATGGTGTTGATAAACATCGCGGCGCAGCGAGGCGATGTTGGCTGTGGCTTTATTGCCGGGCTGGTCGCGCAGGGCGCCTTGCTGGGTGGCAAGTGCTGGGCGAACCCGGACCTCAACGCCGCCGCCAGCATCCAGAACGGGCAGGTCTGCTTCTACTTCGACTTTACACCGCCTTTTCCGGCCGCGCTGGCTTTTATGAGTGGCTGACGCCTGATGTGGCACCTGCCGGGGTTCTGTCCCTGGCGCGTTTCACCGGGTGGTCAGAGGCAGAAATTACAGGAATGCGGGTGACCCGCGTTGGTGAAACTTTCGGCAGAATGACCTCGAATATTGGCCGCATGGGGCGTCGCATGGGTGTTGGCCTGACCGCCGCCAGAGTGGGTATTTTTGCCCTGACCACTTCAACCGCGGCCTATGGTGACACTGTCGCTAAAACAGCCGGCAAACTGAGAATCGCCTTCGAGGCGCTGCAGGAATACCGCTTTGCGGCCGAACACCCCTCAGATGCCATTTGTGACTACTGCAGCGAATGGCAGCAAGAAAGGGGGCGTTGCATTCATTGGCTGTTTATGGATCCAGAACCAAGGCCCTCAGCCCATGGTGCTTGGAGAAAATCGGTGTGCAAGGTATGAACGTGTAATACTGACCTACGGAGCCTGCATTCGGGTTATAAAACAAGCATGAAATGAGGGACACCAGATGAATCTCGAGAAACTTTCAAAACGAGTGAAGCAAGAGCTTGAAGTTGCGCTTTCCGCCGATCTTCCGGCCACTGAACGGGAGGCGATTTTTGAAATCGTTCAGCGAGCGATGCTCGACGCGTCCAGTCGCACACACCGCGAGATGAAAGAAACTGCAGTTGTCTGCTGTGGCCCTGAGGCCGATCTAGCCCACAAGATTCAAGAGCAAATGGACAAAAAACGCGCTATGCTAATTGCAAACTTGAGCGCTATGCGTTGACGTGACGCTGATGGCTTGGGCTTTGCCCGCGTAAAGCTAGCTAACGCGACTGTAGTGGTAATCAGCCCCCCGGCTGGCTCTTGGAGCCGTCGCGGCACCCTATGATTGATTTCTAAACGGCGGAATTTTCCGAATCTGAAATATCGGTGCTACGCGCAGAGAATGACCGGTTCCCGCCCATTCTAACAAGTCTTCGGCCAGCAGCATTGGGCGCTATATCTGTCCGGTAAACTTCGGCGATGCGTCCGGAAGGCTGCGCCGCGCTATAACAAAGGTCAAAGCAGAGCCGATAGAGTAGGCGGTTGCTCCCTATCAAAGCGCTCTCGAAGGAACAACTTTAGACACCGCGCCTGCCACGAAATCAGCCCATGACTGCATCAGGATCCTGCAGCTATGTCCTGAAACTTGTCCGCATGCCATGTGGTGTGGCGCCCGGCGCAATTTTACGAAGCACCTTGGCGACCGCGACATCAGAAACTCCCACAGATTGGGTCGCCGCTGCGTTTGCTATCGCTGCGGCGCAGATGGGCGCGCAGGCCTGATGGGTGATCCAGTTGATTGCGGATCATAGGGTGCTGATGGGTCAGGAGATGTGGTCGCAGTCGGATACGGCACCAACCTGCGAAATTACCCCGTCCCGCTGGCCAGGGGGCGGTGGGCAGGCCAGGGAAGCGGCGGTATCGCCACCGATTAGTGTGTTGGAATCCTGCGAAAAAACGCTGAGTAACTCAGCTTTAAACTGACACTTTGGCTTCGACTTCCATTTTTACTTGTGATTTAGCTGCCGGAACGGAAATTTTCGTTTCCTTCAAATAGTTTACCACAGGTGTCACTCTATGCCGCAGGCAGCAGATAACAATGATTTTGGCGCGCAAACATTGCAACTTTCGAACACTGCAGCAGCGGCGAAGAGCAGCGCGCCCCAACCGGCAGTTCGAAACAGAAGGATTCTGGTGACAGGCGGCTGTGGGTTTATTGGGTCACATCTCATTGATCGTCTGATCGAGGCGGGTCATGAGGTGCTATGTGTCGATAATTTGCTGACCGGCAACAAGCAAAATGTTGAGCATCTGCTGGGTCATCCCCGTTTCGAGTATCTGTGCCACGATGTGACAAACCCGCTGCATGTCGAGGTGGACGAGATTTATAATCTGGCTTGCCCAGCATCTCCGGCGAAATACCAGCGCGATCCGCTCCACACCATGAAAACCCTGGTGTTGGGGGCAATCAACATTCTCGATTTGGCCAAGCGTCTCGATATCAAAGTATTGCAGGCTTCAACCAGCGAAATTTATGGCGATCCGAAGGAGCATCCGCAACGGGAAAGCTATTGGGGGCATGTGAACCCGCTTGGGCCCAGAGCCTGTTACGATGAGGGAAAACGCTGCGCGGAAACGCTGTTCATGGATTATCATCGACAGCTCAATGTGCAGATCAAAATCGCTCGTATATTCAACACCTATGGGCCGAGGATGAGTATTGATGATGGGCGGGTGGTCTCGTCTTTTGTGCTTCAGGCCCTGCAAAATGAGGACATCAGTATATTCGGTGACGGCTCTCAAACGCGGTCCTTTTGCTATGTCGAGGATATGGTGACCGCGCTGATCGACCTGATGGGGACCGGACCAGAGGTGACTGGGCCGGTTAACCTGGGAATGCCGCATGAAATCCCCGTTGTGGAACTGGCGCAGCAGATTTTGACCAAAGTCGGGTCACAATCCAAAATTGCCTTCCGCCCGCTGCCAGTGGACGATCCTCGGCAACGTCTGCCCGATATTTCCCTGGCCCGCGAAATTCTTGACTGGCAACCGCAGGTGTCTCTCAAGGACGGGCTTGACCGGACGATCACCTATTATCGGGGTCGCTTGATTGATGCGGCTTGAAGACGGTGCCGGGGCGGTTGCTGGCGAAAAAGAGATCTTGAAATGCTAGCGTCAATTCGTGATTTCCTCACGCGGCCCGAGCTTGTCATAGAACCGAATTTTGACGGGGTGCATCTGAGCGCGCTGAATCGCCATGGTTCGGTTCAGCATTACTATCACTTCATGATGGGTTTCGTCGTACCGCTGGTCCATGTCTGGCCCGAGGTCGTTGCCAGGGCCGCGGGGCGACCGATCTATGTGCGCAGCTGTGCTGTGATGGACCCGATCCTAAAGGCGCTTAAGCTAGAGGGACTGTGCATCCTTCCGCTATCGAAACACCGGTCGCTAAAGCAAAATGCCAAAAAGCTACGCAAAGCCGGGCATCGGTTGGATTATGTATCGGTGCCGGGCTTCGACACGCCTGCTGAATATGATGCCGAAGTATTTTTGGAAGTGCGGGCTAAGTTATTTGATCAGCTTGCCGTCGAAATCGCGGCAGAGCGGGTTTTGCTGGAGCCGATGTTCAAAGGAGATGGGCCAAGGGTTATCATCATCGACCGGTTGCCGCCTGACCCCTTCTACAGCTCCAGAGATTGTGAATCGAAGGGCGCGGGCTCCGAAAGGCGTTCGGTTGAAAACATGAGCGAGTTGGCTGATCTGGCGCGTAGCCGGTTCACTTCAGTGGCAGTGGTTACGCTGGAAGGGCGAAGCTTGGCATATCAGATGGCCATGTTTTCCATGGCTGATATCATTGTTGCGCAACATGGCGCTGCCTTGGCCAACCTGCTTTGGGCGCGCAGCGGTGCCAATGTTGTAGAGATCCTGTCGAGCAGGCATATCGGGCATAAATTTGTCCCGTTCTTTTTCTCGGATCTATCGGCAGCAATGGGGCTTCATCATGATGTAATTCACCAACCCAGCGACCACGGCCCTGTCTGCGTGAAAGATTTTGCTGTTCTGATGGATGCACTTGCGCAGTCACATGATATTTGCCCCGGTCACCTGATACAGCACTCCGGGACTGTGGCTACAGGAGGTGGATTTATCCCGCAGAACAGACCGTGAGCACAGCCAAATGCTGCGCCGCCCGCCGATGTCCGGTTGAGCGAGCCGCTCGTTCGCTTCCCTGACGGTACTGCGGGCCGAAAGCGCCGGTTGACGGATCTGGGAAACATTCCCGAATGGCCCGCCATGATGTCGTTTGCATGGTGAACTGTCCGCGACCTAGGGTAATCACTCGGAGAACCGCTAGAGGTCTTGCCGCTGTATTTGAGCCGTTGACATGGCGACAAGGAACACCGCAATCTATCGCGACACAAAACACGCAACAGGCTGAAAGGTCAGGCAAATGCAGATTTCATCCCTCCTCAGACGGGCCGCTCAAATCAACCCGGATGGCATTGCCACGATCTTTCAGGAGCGCCAGCAAAGTTGGCGCCAGATGGCGGATCGGGTGGCCCGGCTGGCGGGCGCACTGCAGCTTCTGGGCATGGGGCCCGGCGACCGGGTGGCACTGCTGTCGCTGAACTCGGATCGGTTCCTTGAGTATTTCTATGCCACCGTCTGGGGTGGTGGGGCGATGATGCCGATGAACACCCGCTGGGCGCCGGCCGAATGCGCCTACGCGTTGAACGATGCCGGTGCCGAGATCTTGCTGGTGGACGATGCCTTCAAAGACGCAGCCTTGGCGATCAAGCCGCTGGTGCCGGGGCTGAAGACAATTGTTTACTGCGGCGATGGTGACACCCCTGCGGGCATGGAAAACTACGAGGACATGCTGGCGGCGGCTGAGCCGGCGGTAGATGCCGGGCGCGGCGGCGATGATCTGGCGGGTATCTTTTATACCGGCGGCACCACAGGCTTTCCCAAGGGGGTGATGCTGTCGCATACCAATTTCTATGTCGGTGGCGTGTCAAACGCGCATGAAATGAACATGCGCGACGGCACCGTCTATCTGCATGCCGCGCCGATGTTCCACATTGCCGATCTGATCTGGTTCACCGCCCTTACCTTTATGGCCGGCACCCATGTGGTGATCCCGACGTTCACCCCCGATGGGACGCTGGAGGCGATTGAAAAACATCGCCCTAGCCAGACCCTGCTGGTGCCGGTGATGCTGCAAATGATCCTGCGCAGTGACAAGCTGGCCAATACTGATATTTCGTCGCTGACCCAGATTGCCTATGGGGCGTCGCCGATCACGGAATCTGTTTTGATCGAGGCGTTTGGGAAATTCCCCAATGTGGCGTTCCTGCAGGCCTTTGGCCAGACCGAGCTCAGCCCGGTGGCGACCATTCTGCAAACGGATTATCATGTGCTGGAGGGGCCAAAGGCCGGCAAGCTGCGCTCGGCTGGGCGGCCGACACGGGTCTGCGAAATCCGTATCGTGGACGAAGACAACAATGAACTGCCGCAGGGCTCTGTGGGCCAGATTTCGGTCAAGGGGCCAATCACCATGCTGGGCTATTGGAACAATCCCGAAGTCACCGCCGAGACCATCCGCGATGGCTGGCTGCTGACGGGCGATGCCGGCTATATGGATAGCGAAGGGTTCATCTTTTTGATGGATCGGCTGAAGGATATGATCGTCTCGGGCGGCGAAAACGTCTATTCCGCCGAGGTGGAAAATGCGCTGGGGCAGCACCCGGCAGTGGCCACCAGTGCGGTGATCGGTATCCCCAGCGATCAATGGGGCGAAAGCGTCCATGCCATTGTGATCCTGCATCCCGATGCCACGGTCACCCCGGCTGAATTGCAGGCCCATTGTCACCAGTTGATCGCCGGCTACAAATGCCCGCGAAGCGTTGAATTCCGCAGTGACCCGCTGCCGCTTTCGGGCGCCAACAAGGTGCTCAAGACCGAGTTGCGCAAACCCTATTGGCAGGGCCAGACGCGGCAGATTTCCTAAAACGGGGCAGGGCGTTGCGCAACTGGCGCACGCCCTGCTGGCGCTGAATTAACAGTGCCGCATTAAACCCTCTCTGCCAAACGCATCGGCGCCGCAGGAAAGGGTTTCCCATGAACAAAGTCATCACCGAGGGCATAGTATTGATGCCACCCGCATTCTCGGGTGGTCTGGATGTCTGGTCCAGTGGCGACGGCACGCCGGGGTCTGATACATACGACAATGCGGTGAACGCGGGTTTTGTGCCTGCGGATGCCGATTTTGGTGGCTGCCTGGAGCTGCAAAAGACCGAGGCCACCCAAAAACTGCGCCACATGGGGCAAACCCCGCTGCTGCCGGGATGTTACCTGCAGATCAAGGCGCGCATCAAAGCGGTCAGTGGCGCGCTGCCCAGCGTGCGGATCGCCGCCTGGGCTGGCGGCTCCGGCAGCAGCCATATCAGTGGGGTGGTGGAAACCGGCCCCAGCACCACGCTCACCAACTATGGCGAGGTGGTCGAGATCAGTGCCATTGTCGGCACCGGCGCCCGCGGCGGCGTCGATATGGCCTGGGGGCGCAATGCCAGTTACGGCCATATGGGGCTGGACCTGACCGGCGCCAGCGGCGGCGTGCTGCGGATTGATGATATCGAAATCACCGACATCACCAGCGCCTATCTGCGCGATATGCTCAGCCTGGTGGATGTCACCGATTTTGGCGCTGTTGGCGATGGAGTGAGCAATGATGCCCCAGCCTTTGAGGCGGCAGATGATGCCGCCGATGGTCGCCGTATTCTGGTGCCTGCCGGGGTGTTTCAGCTGGATGACACGGTGTCGCTGAACCACCGCGTGGTGTTTGAGGGCACCGTCACCATGGCCTCCGACAAGATGCTGTTGCTGACCAGGGATTTTGACTTTCCCACCTATGCAGCGGCCTTTGGCAACGAGGAGCTGGGGTTTAAAAAAGCGTTTCAGGCGCTGCTCAACAACGCGGACCATGAATCGCTGGATCTGGGAGGCCGCAAGGTCAGCCTCAGCGCGCCGATAGATATGCAGGCGGCAGTGCCCAACAAGACCAGTTACGCCACCCGCCGGGTGATCCGAAATGGCCAGATCGAGGCGCAGTCGGGGGCGGCCTGGGACAGCGTGACGGTGACCTCTCAGGCCACCTATGACCCCAATGACTCGCGCACGCTGTCATTGGTGGCGGACATCGCCAATGTCCCGGTAGGGGCCCTGGTCGAGGGCGCCGGGGTCGGCCGCGAGATCTATGTGAAATCAAAGAACACCGGCGCCGGTGAACTGACCCTGAATGCGCCGCTCTATGATGCGGCGGGCACACAGGTGTTCACCTTCAGGGATTTCAAATACATGCTGGATTTCAGCGGCTTCAGCGCGCTCAGCAAATTTGGCCTTACTGAGGTCGAACTGCAGTGCAACAGCCATTGCAGCGCCATTCGCCTGTCGCCGGCCGGGTCGGTGTTCAGCCTGGATCACTGCTTTATCTCCCGCCCCAAGGATCGCGGCATTTCATCGATTGGCACCGGCTGTCAGGGCATATTGGTCGACCATTGCCAGTTCCTGTCATCCGAGGAAGCCGAAGATGTCCCGGACCGCAGCTCGGTGGCGCTGAACGTCAACGCCAATGACGCCAAGCTGCGCAACAACCGGGTCACCAAGTTTCGCCATTTTGCCTTGCTGGCCGGGGGCAATAATACGGTGGCCGGCAATCACTTCTTTCAGGGAGATTCAGTTGCGGGTGGTGTGCGCACAGCGGGTCTGATCCTGGCCAGCACCTATTGTTCCACCACGGTGTCGGACAATTATATCGACAATTGCTTTATTGAATGGACCAACGAGCAGGATCCAACCCCGGATTTCACCTCCGGGTTTTCGTTCAGCTCACTGTCGATCTCGGACAATGTGTTCCTGTCGGGGGATGTGGCGCCTTGGTTCAGCTATATCGTGGTCAAGCCGCATGGCAGCGGCCATTTCCTGAACGGAGTCTCGGTGGGTGGCAATAAATTCCGCTCGATCAACGGCAACATCGACCGGGCTGAGCGGGTGGACACCAGCTTCTCCGGGCTTGATTTCAGCCGCTCGAAAAACGTGTTCTTCGCGGGCAATAGCTTCCACAACGTCGATGCCCTGGTGGCCAACCCAGCGCGGATCCGCCATGTGCAATCCTCGGCGGCCAAGACATGGACCGTTGATCCGGTGGATGCGCTGCCCTTTGGCGGCCGCTCGCGCGGGGTGGACAGTGTCATCGCGCTGGGACCGATCACCACCAGCGGCGGCTCAACCCGCCATGCCATGCCTTACGCCAATCTGGAACAGGGCAGCAATAAGGATCAGGTTGATCTGGTCTGGGAGGAATCGGTGAAGGGTGAGGTGCAACTGACCCTGCGGATGGATAAATGATCAGCCTTGGTTCAGGTCTTGCGGCGTCAGATGAAAGGCCTTGCCGAAGCCGCCGTTCAGATGGGCCTCGCGGATATCAAAGCGGACAAAGGCAAAATCGGCGAAGCCGATGTATAATTTGGCCTTGGGATGGTCGCGCAGGTAATGCGCGGCCAACGCGCCGTAGCCGTCATCCGCGTGACGCAGGAACGAGGCCCGGCAGATCAGGCTAAGACGCGGATGGGTCAGCGGGTCGCCCTTGACGCCGGGCTCCCCCACCAGCAGCGAACAGAGCGGATTGGCCTGCAAGGCACCGCTGTGCATCGACAGCGATGACACCAGGCTCAGCGGGCGGCCCTCGGGATCAACCCCAAAACCCACCCGTGTCACCAGTGGTGCGCCGCTGTCCAGCACCACCGCAAGTGCTGCAAATCGGGCCTTACTCATCAGGCTCTGCGCCAGAGCACGGGCCTGGTCGTCGGTGGGGCGGATTGGGCTGGTCATTGTGTCTTGGGTCCTCGTCGATGCTCTAGAACCTGTGCCACACTCCGACTTTGAGGCCAAGACTGCGTTGCGGGGCCACCCGATGCTCGAGGCCAATTAGCAGCTGAACCTGCTGTGGCAGCGGGATCTGCAGCGAAGGCGTGATGCTGTAGAACAGGCGCTGACCTGAGATCTTGGCGGTTTCAATCTGCAGCATCGGTCGCAGGCGTCTCTGCTCCGTCAGGCCTATGGTGGCGTCCAGTTTGAGGATCGGATCCGGGCTGGTTCCGCGCATTTCATAAGCGCCGTCGACCGCCAGCCAGCCCGGCCCCCAGGCGCTGTCAAAACCCCGGCCATAGGACAGTGTCAGCCGCTGCATCGGCCTCCATCGGTTCTGCGAATGGGCTCCGCCTAGGGCCAGTTCCGTTGCCAGATGGTGGCCAGAGGGCAGGAGTTCGAGCGGTATGCGGGCAAAGACCAGCGCATGCCCGGACAAATTATCGGTGTCATTCAGGTCGATGCCAAGTGTCAGCCCAGCAGACAGGCCAAAATCTCCATAAAATCCAAGTTCCGACGACCAGGCGCCAAAGCTGTGGCGCAAAGTGGCACTGGCCGCAGCAAAGCCGCTGCCCTGATCACGCATCCAGGCGCCGGCCCGGGCCGCGGTCGGGCCCAGAACCAAGAGCCAGATAAGGATAAAACCACGCAACATGACAAATAATCCCAGCGTCCATTGGGTGATACGCGCGGTTAACAAAAGGTTACTTTGTCGGAGCCGCGTGGCCAGTCGCCAGGGATTTAACGCACAGATTGCTGAAAACACTTCTGTTTGCGATGAAAACCCGGCTAGGCTGAAGATCTTCAACGGAGGAGCCAATGCCAACAATAGCCAAAACCGCTGATATCCAGACTGTCATCACGACGTTTGAAATGACCCCAGGCACCTGCCAGGACCTGCTGGACGCCCTGACCGCAGCCTATTCCGAGTTTATCTCGTTGCAACCGGGGTTCATCGCAGCGGGCCTGCATGTCAATGACGCACAGACCCGGATTGCCAATTATTCCCAATGGCAAAGACGCGAGGATTTTCTGGCCATGCTCCGCACCCCGGAAATGCGCCAGCGAAACCGCAAGCTTAACGGGCTGTGCCGCAGTTTTGAGCCGGTGATGTATGATGTCGCCGACACCTTCGGGTAACGGCGGCGCGTTTCGATGCCTCTCCTGCGGGGCTTCATCTGGCCAAAAATATCCCGGGGGTGAATTGGCCGCAGGCCAAAAGGGGGCTGGCCCCCATGCTGCCTTGCAGCCAGGCCCTGAAACCGCCTCTGAAACCGCCTCTGAATTCGCCTTGGATACCGGTGTGAGCCGCAATAAAACCTGACTGGCGACTGGGTTATTTGCTTGGATGCGCTATCTGTCAGAGGCTCGGATGCGCTATCTGTCAGAGGACAGGTCTCTGGCGGTGTTATGGGGCGGTGTGCCTGCTGCTAAATGCTTGGCCTGGCTCAAATAACCGGGTTGACTTGGATCAAGGAAACAGTCGGCATTTCGGCGCAGTCTGTGAGGAGAAAACACAAGGAGACCTTTGATGTATCACAAAATTCTGGTGCCCATTTCCTTTGATCCCGATCGCGATATCACCGGCGCCTTGAAACTGGCCAAGACCCTGTGCACCTCCGGTGGCGCGGTCACCCTGTTGCATGTGGTTGAGCACATACCGGCCTATGCCATTTCTTATATGCCGCTTGATTATCTGGCCCAGGCCCGCTTAGCGCTGCAGACCGAGCTGGACAGCCTGGCCGCCACTCTGCCGCATGCTATCGGTGTGGTGATCGAGGGCCATTCGGGACGCTCCATTCTGGATTGGGCTGAAACCAACAATCCGGATCTGATTATCATTGCCTCGCATCGTCCGGGAATGCAGGATCTGCTGCTGGGCTCCACCGCCTCGCAAGTGGTCCGCCACGCGGCCTGCGCTGTGCATGTCTTGCGCTAAATCGTGGCTGTTGAAATTTCAGCCCGCGCTTACATGATCCTGCCATAAGCGAGGATCATTCGGGTCCGCACAAAATATCAAGCGCCAGCTGCTTCTGAGCGGTTGGCGCTTGGCGTTGGCATCGGTTCGTGCACCGGTTCGTGCTCCGGTTAGTGCAGGGTGCAGAATGAGCCGTGCTTTGCCCCCTGCATCAGTTGGTCGAAATGCCGACCCTGCATTTCGACCAGTGTTTGGTGGTCGCCAGCCTCAAACCAGACCTTGTCGAGGCCCGACAGGCTGTTGTCGACGATGGTGGGGACGTCATAGGCCGCGCCGACGGGCGGCGCGGCGCCTAGGTTGCAGTCGTCAAATAGCATCTGGATCTCGGTTTCGGCGGCCAGCCCCAGGCGGCGATCCAGCATGGCTTGCAATTGGCTCAGATCCACATGGTGGTTCGAGGGCACAACGGCCAGAATTGGACCTTCTTCCATATGGATCAGGACCGATTTGGCCAGATGGTCGCCGGGCACATGCGCCGCTTCGGCGCAGCCACTGGCGGTGGCGGCATAGGGGTGGGCGATCATGTCAAACGGCAGACCCTGGGCCTCGAGGTGATGTTTCAGGCGTGCGGCAATGGTCATTGGCTTCTCCGTCGGGATGACGGGTGCCCCATGGCCGCACGGCTCATAAATCAGCGGCGCGGCCTGGGCGCCCTGAGGTTTCGAGTGGGGCTCCACTGTGCCCCTGTTGCCCGGTAAGGGCAAGCCCTGCGGCCGGATTAGAGTGACAGCTTGGTGGATTTGGCAAACACCAGCGCCAGGCGGATCAACCGGTTCGGCAGCATCAGCAGCGCCGAGCGCAGCAGGACCTTGTTGGAATTGATGGCATCGGCAATGCGAACATAGTGCGACTGGGTGTGCGAGGGCGCCCGCAGCAACATGGTCTGTGCCTGTTCCATCGCCCGTTCGGTGCGGGCCCGCGCGGCGGGAATTGCCTCGGGTTTGATGGCGACGTAGCTCTGC
The DNA here is from genome assembly GCF_030285785.1 of Parasedimentitalea psychrophila. NCBI lineage: Bacteria > Pseudomonadati > Pseudomonadota > Alphaproteobacteria > Rhodobacterales > Paracoccaceae > Parasedimentitalea > Parasedimentitalea psychrophila. Next base: position 2,402,966 of record NZ_CP127247.1, read on the forward strand.
AGCATCCGGCGCTTCTTGGGCTTGGTCCGGTCGCGGTGCTGCGCGATGATCTGGTCCAGCTCCTGCTCGACGTGGCGCAATGCATCCTGCGCGTGGGAGTAGCTGAGGCGGCCGTTCAACTGGCTGACCGCAAAGCGGTAGGTCTTGCGATAGCAGTCCCAGCGATAGATCTTTTTCTCTCTGCGGCAGCGGCCGAAATCATTGGTCAGAATATTGACAATGAGCCGCGTGGTTCTGTTTTGCAGGCCGGTGCCCTCGTCGCCGCGTCCACCTTCACTGCCACCTTCACTGCCACCTTCGCCACCGCCGTATTCGGAGGCGGTCAGCGGCAAAGCAAGAAAGGGAATAATCAGAATGACACTTAAAAAATGCTTTAACATTACAATGGCTCCTTTGCAGTGAGCCTAGCATGGTTTGCCAGCCTGGCCCGCAGTTTTGCGATGGTTGGTGCTATTTGTGCCCCTTGGCGGGCGAGGCTGATCCGGCGGCGGCGGCGGAGGGCGGGAGTAATCCACCAATGCCCGTGCAAAGCACGGGCCGCGCCTGACCTTCCCCCCGGGAAGGCGCTTTGCGCCCACCCAAGGTCAGGCGCTGCCCTATTTTACACTAGAACTTCTTCTGCGACTTGCCCCGGTAGTTTCGCGTCCCACCTTTCCCCGCCGTGGACCGGCCGCGCGACTTCACTGCTGCCTCAGACGCCCTCGCAACCGCATACTGACGCGCCATTGGGTCGTCGGAAATCGTCAGGTCCACCGCCTCCAGCCGTTTGACCTCGTCGCGCAGGCGGGCGGCTTCTTCGAACTCAAGGTTCTCAGCCGCTTTGCGCATATCGGTGCGCAGCCCTGCCAGAACGGTCTCCAGATTGGCGCCGTGCAGCGGTTTGTCGATACTGGCGGTGACGCGGGACTGGTCGGTGTCGCCGGGGTAGAGACCGGCCAGCACATCCTCGACGTTTTTCTTCACCGTCTCCGGGGTGATGCCGTGCTTGATGTTATAGGCCTCTTGCTTGGCGCGGCGGCGGTTGGTCTCGTTCAACGCGCGCTCCATCGAGCCGGTGATCTTGTCGGCATACATGATCACCCGGCCTTCGGCGTTGCGTGAGGCACGGCCGATGGTCTGCACCAGCGAGGTCTCGGAACGCAGGAAACCCTCTTTGTCGGCGTCTAAGATCGCAACCAGACCACATTCGGGGATATCCAGACCCTCACGCAATAGGTTGATGCCGATCAGCACGTCAAAGGCGCCAAGGCGCAGATCGCGCAGGATCTCGATGCGTTCCAGGGTGTCGATGTCCGAGTGCATATAGCGCACCTTGATGCCCTGTTCGTGCATATATTCGGTCAGATCCTCGGCCATGCGTTTGGTCAGGGTGGTGACCAGGGTGCGCATGTTGTTGCCGGTGACAATGCGCACCTCGTCCAGCAGATCATCGACCTGCATTTCCACAGGGCGGATCTCCACCGGCGGGTCCAGCAGCCCGGTGGGGCGGATCACCTGTTCAGTGAACACGCCGCCGGTCTGCTCCAGCTCCCATTTCGACGGGGTGGCCGAGACAAACACCGATTGCGGCCGCATGGCGTCCCATTCCTCAAATTTGAGGGGGCGGTTGTCCATGCACGACGGCAGCCGGAAGCCATGTTCGGCGAGGGTGGTTTTGCGGCGAAAGTCACCTTTGTACATGCCGCCGATCTGCGGCACCGAGACGTGGCTCTCGTCGGCAAAGACGATGGCAGTGTCGGGGATGAATTCAAACAGGGTGGGGGGCGGCTCACCGGGGGCGCGGCCGGTTAGGTAGCGCGAGTAGTTCTCGATGCCGTTGCAATGGCCGGTGGCCTCCAGCATCTCCAGATCAAACTTGCAGCGCTGTTCCAGCCGCTGTGCCTCCAGCAGTTTGCCCTCGTTGACGAACTGGTCGAGCCGCAGCCGCAGCTCTTCCTTGATCTTGATGATGGCCTGATTGAGGGTCGGTTTGGGGGTCACATAGTGCGAGTTGGCGTAGACGCGAATCTGCTCAAATGTGCCGGTGCGTTCGCCGGTGAGCGGGTCGAATTCGGTGATCGCCTCCAGCTCATCACCAAAAAACGACAGCCGCCAGGCGCGGTCATCCAGGTGGGCGGGAAAGATTTCCAGGGAATCACCGCGCACCCGGAACGAGCCGCGCTGGAACGCCTGATCGTTGCGTTTGTATTGCTGCGCCACCAGATCGCCCATGATCTGGCGCTGGTCATAGGTCTCACCGGCCTTCAGATCCTGGGTCATGGCGCCATAGGTCTCGATGCTACCGATACCATAGATGCAGGACACCGAGGCGACGATGATCACGTCGTCGCGCTCCAGCAATGCCCGGGTGGCCGAGTGGCGCATCCGGTCGATCTGTTCGTTGATCTGACTCTCCTTCTCGATGAAGGTATCAGAGCGCGCCACATAGGCCTCGGGCTGGTAGTAATCATAGAAGGAGACAAAGTATTCGACCGCGTTGTCCGGGAAGAAGCCTTTGAATTCGCCGTATAATTGCGCCGCCAGTGTCTTGTTCGGGGCCAGAATGATGGCGGGGCGCTGGGTGGCTTCGATTATCTTGGCCATGGTGAATGTCTTGCCGGTGCCGGTGGCCCCCAGCAGCACCTGATCACGCTCGCCGTCGAACACGCCCTTAGACAGTTCGGCAATGGCAGTGGGCTGATCGCCGGCCGGTTCAAATGTGGTATTGAGCACAAAAGCCTTACCGCCCTCCAGCTTAAGCCGCTCGCGCACATCCGTTGACCCCATGCTGGGGGTGGAACTGTCGGAATGGGCATAGGGCATAAGTGGCTCTCCTGTCTGGTGGCGGATTTTGATCTGTTTTTGTTCTTGTTCAAGCGGATTCGTACGGATGTGGGCAAAGCCACGGAAATCACCGGCAATGTGAGGTAAAAGGCAGCTTGCCGCGCCGGGCGCTTTTGCGCATAACGGGTGCAGTGAATGAGCAGGAGACGGCAATGCAAGCGCGGATTTTCAAGCCAGCCAGAAATGCGATGACCTCGGGCATGGCACGGACACGCAAATGGGTGCTGGAATATGCCCAGGCCAACGCGCGTGAAGTTGACCCGCTGATGGGCTGGACCTCGTCCGATGACACCCAGACCCAGATTCGTTTGCGCTTTGACAGCAAAGAGGCTGCGGTGGATTATGCCGCTGCCCATGGCATTGACGCACAGGTTGTTGAACCCACGCCCCGCAAGGTCAATGTCCGCCCCGGCGGCTATGGCGAGAATTTCGCCACCTTCAGGCGCGGCGTCTGGACCCACTAAATGTCGGCATTTGAAATCAGGCTGGCGCCAAGCGGTGATCCGGAGGCGGCGCGGTTGATTCGCCGCCACCTTGCCCAGATGGCGGCGCAGTCCCCGGCTGAGAGCTGTCACGCCGAGGGCCAATCTGATCTGGACGCCCCGGATGCGCGGCTGTTTCTGCTGCAGCGCGGCGGCGTGGCGATTGCCATGGGGGCGCTCAAGACCCTTGCGGATGGGGCGCTTGAGCTGAAATCAATGCACACAGTTTCCGAGGCCCGCGGCAGCGGTGCCGGACGGGCGATGCTGCAGCATTTATTGACCCTTGCCCGCAATGAGGCTGCGACGGGGGTCTATCTCGAAACCGGCTCAAAGGATGAATTCATGGCATCGCGCCGTCTCTATGCGTCGCTTGGATTTGTCGAATGCCCGCCGTTTTCGGATTACCAGGAAGACCCCTGGTCGGTATATATGCACCTGGACTTGCACGGCGCGGTTTAACCCGTTGCAAAACAGCCCCCAAGCGGCCGGTGAACACCACCGGGCAGATAGAAATACCACCTACCATCCGATATCTGGTCGTATACCGTTGATTGTGAACGCATTTTTATAGGTGCATAGATGAGATGCGCGCCTCTTAGGTAGCAAGTTGACATCGCCGCAGTTTAACGACACTACAGCGACACGCGGGCCGTTAGCTCAGCTGGATTAGAGCAGGGAACTTCTAATTCTCAGGTCGGGGGTTCGAGTCCTCCACGGCTCGCCACTTCCCTTTTAAGGCATTGAAAATCCTCAATGTTTACGCTTGGTTTCGGATTGTTTTACAGGGTTCTGGTCTTGTTCTGTTCCCAAGAACGCTATTCGGCGTTTTGCTTTCCGGGTGTATGCCTCTATTTCGTTTAGTGTGGTGTGTCCGACCCATGCCTGCATTTGCAGCACAGACGCACCGTTTTCTGATAATTCGTTCATTCTATATTTGCGCAAACCATGTGCAGCGAGGTCCAGCAAGCCTGCCTCTGTGCTGGCAGCTGAGAACCATTGCGAGAAGCTTTTGTGCGAGCGTGGTTTTCCGTGAATGGTGGTTAGAAACACCATGTGCGTCGACGGGTAACTGAGAAGGGTCTCGCGTTCGTTCTCTAGTCCTAGAGCAGGGCACGTCCATGGAATATGTGCCAATACGTGGGTTTTCTGTTGCCTGAAGGTCAGCAGGCCATCCCGGTCAATCATGCCAGGTCCAAGCTTTACTGCGTCCACACAGCGAACGCCTGTCCATTGCAGAAGCTCACAGGCATGGCGCTGAGGTGTCTCTATTGGCCAGTGATCGCGGAACTTCCTCAGATCATCCCGTGTCCATTCTTTGTGCCCTTCGGATTTGGGCATTTTTTTACCCACTGCTGCACGGGACACATCGTCTGGGATTATTCCTTGGCCGGTCCAGAACCCGCAAAGCTTTCGCCAAGCCTTTAGCCGGGATCTGGCCACAGATGGGGTCAGCGGGTCCAGATCTGCGTTTATGTGGTAGGAGCGAAGTCCTGCCATAGGGGCTTTGCCTCGGGCGTCTCTGATTGCTTCGACATGGCGACGGATAACAGGGCGGTATGAATCTGTAAGGTCGCGGTAAGATCCGGACTTCAAGTAGGTTTCGCATCCGGCACCGATCGAGCCGGGTTTGGCACGTGACTTGGGTTCTGGCGTCTTCTGTTCTTCAATTGACCAGGCTGTAATGAATTTAGGGTGATCTTCGGGCACGTCGTTGGGCAATTCGGCGCGAGTGCGGCGGTGATACTTGTACATCGCCCCTCTGGATATAACCCTATGCACCCGTGGTAGCTTCATTTTTTAACACCAAAGGCGTCGTCACATTTGCTGACTGCCGCCTGTTCCTTGTCTTCGCCATCGTTTGGCTGGCCCTCATAGGGCAACTCATCCGCGTGGGCGTCAAGGTCAGAGCGGTCATATAGCCGCTTTGCGCCTTGTTCCTTGCGGGGAATTCCCAGCTTGCGCAGCATGCTTTCGGACACCCCGAGATAGGCTGCCGCCGCAGGGCTGGGCAGTAAACGGGGAATAAACGCATAACTCATGCTGTCATTTTCTCCATAGCGTATTCGCCCCATTGGCTGGCCATTGCCTTGGCGATTCCGGTGAAGGTCTTTGAACGTATTTTCCAGCGATCGGGGCCAGGTGATGCGCGGTGAATGGCTGACCAGCGTTTGTGCTCTTTTGTGCCACGATCAGGCGGGGTCAGGCAGTTTGTCGAGGTGAGTGCAGGCAGGCCGCGTAGATACAAGCCGGTGCCCTTGAACGCCTCTTCGCCGAACCACCAAGGCTGCACAGTCTGGGCGGCAGGCTGGAAGTTCTCGATCAGCGCCTTGGCATGTTTGTGCATCACTGGGTTTTCCACCGCTACACGCGGCACTGGCGCGTTCCAGCATGCCGAAAACAACTCGGCGCCATCATCCAGCTCGGCCCACATTTCGGCTTTGGTTCGCCCGGGTGGTGGCGTATGCAGCCATCGCACACCGCTGTTGCACAATCGGGTGCAGGGCGGGTGCATTACTACCAGCAGATCCCAGCCATCATTCAGCACATCGCGCACGTCGCATTGCATGTGGCGGTTGCTGCGATCGTCGGCAGGTAGCAGATCGCAAGACCATGCGTCGTGTCCTCGATCGAGGAATGCGCGACGAACCTCGCCCGAGGTCTCGCAGCCGATTAGAACGCGTAGGGATTTCATGCTGTCCTCCTGGTTTCCGTCGCTGTCCCTTCAATCGAGAAGGGCCACAAAGAGAGATCAGTGTTTTCCGCCAGCTCGGCGCATCCGGCGGATGCAGCGCCTCATGATGGTGTGCCGTTCGTCCACAAGCTCAGCCAAGGCAGCTTTCTTGCGCTCAATGCGAACATGAAGCTTTGCCAGTCGCCGGATCTCGATTTGGTTTGCGAAGTGAAGCCATGCCGCCCTCAGGCCAAATGGCTCTGTGGTGGTCGTGGCGTCACCTGCCATTTCGCGGCGCTGCTGTGCACCAGTTGCCGGTGTACAAAGGTTGGCTTCAATTTGTGCCGGCATAGCGTCCACTTGGGTTCCTCTGTTGGATGATTGGCGGGGACATGTTGGCGAAGTCCGTGAGTGGCTTTCGCGCGCCCTGCGCGACGCTCGCGCCGCTGGTGTGGGGAAAGGGCCGGGGGCAACTTTGACCCTTAGCCAAGTGGGGGCGATGAGGCCCGCAGGGATAGCATTGGGCGCAGCGGGTAGCCTTATGTGAGGGCGGAACTGCGACATGGTTTCCTCTTGTTGATTGATGCGCGGACGGGGAACTTTGGAGGAGGACTGACCCGTCCGCGCCACTCCGCGCAGTCGGGATGAATGCGCGGAATTCTGAAAGGCTGTGACCGGCGCTGTCCTCCTAGCGCTGTCCGACTTTCCTATTGGTGGTGCGGGGGTGCCCGCTGGCTGGCCTGCAGGGGCTGTTCGCGCCGGATTGCAGCACCTGCTTGAGTAACGCGGCGTGTCAGATCACGCGGCATGGCGGCGCTGAATCCTGTACCCCTGTTTGGCTGCATAGCTGCGCACGGTTTCACCAACCCGGATCAGAGTTTGGTCGATTGGCTCTGGCGCTGGTGATGGGCATCCTATCAGGTGCTGCGGGCGAAGGTACTGTGGGTCAAATCCCTGCCCGCGTGCGGCCTTCATTGTAGCCCAGGCAGCAATAAATAGACTGGTGTCGTGCAGGTGATCTTCTGGCGAGCCGACGATCCGGCGGGCAGCGTTGATAATGTCGTTCATTCAATCCTCCATCGGTTGATGTGATGATTGATAGTGGGGTAATTTTACCCCGTCAACACATTTGGGGTAGAAAAACCCCACATGTACTGATGAGTGACGCGCTGACAGCGATGCTGTTGTGAGTGAATGGCGCTGTTACGTTAGGAAAAACCCGCGCTGAGCGGACTTAGGTGCCATCAGTTGGTAGCTTGGTTGGATGACCGGTATCAGCCCATAGCGGCCATGGGCGTTCGACGGGTCGGTAGGGCGACAAGCAGACCTTCCCCGCAGGTGCGAGCCAGTTATGCCGCCAAGTTGGAAGCGCCTTTTGTTAACGGAGATTGGCGCTTGTATCAGCTTCATGGGTGATGTCATTCTACCGAATGCGACGATTTTGGACGGAGAATAATATGACGGAAAAAACATTGGTCGAACAGGAACCGAAACAGACCCGCTATGAGCGATACGTCGAGGAGATCACCGAAGACATCACAAACACTGTGCAAGAATTCGGAGTTCAGCCAATCCTCTTCGTCGGTTCAGGCCTCTCCAAGCGCTACATGGACGGACCTTCTTGGGAAGAGCTGCTCGCCTATCTCGCTGACAAGTGCTCGGCGATTGAAAAGGGGCTAGGCTTTTACAAGCAGTCCTTGGGCCATCCGATCCAGATCGGTCAAGAGTTCTCAAAGCTTTATCAGGACTGGGCGTGGGCCGCAGGCAGCAATGAATTCCCCAAAGTCATGTTCGGCGATGATGTCAACAAGCACTCATACATCAAATACAAAATAGTTGAGTTCTTCAAGGATCTCGAGCCGGAAGACATCACCGGTTTGAACGCCGGTTATCTGATTGAGATTGAGGCGCTGGCTAAGATTAAGCCGCATGCGATTATTACAACCAACTATGATGAAATGCTAGAAAAGATCTTCCCGGACCATGAGAGGATAGTCGGGCAACAGATTCTGCGAGGCCAGCAGGTTTGCATCGGCGAGCTTTATAAAATCCACGGTTGCGTGACGGATCATGACAGCCTCGTCTTCACGGAAGATGACTACGATGAATGGCAGAAAAAGAAGAAATTTCTCAGTGCAAAGCTTTTGACCTTTTTCAATGAGCATCCGCTAATTTTCATCGGATACAACGCTGGTGATCCGAACATCAAAGCTATCCTTTCAGATATAGATGAAGCCATCCCAGAGAAAGGAGGCGTGATTCCGAATGTCTACATCCTCCAGTGGGAACCTAGCCTAAAGGACGAAAGTTGGCCGGAGCGCGACAAAATCATACTAACGGAAGGCGGGCGCAGTGTCCGAGTTAAGATGATCGCAGCGTCGGATTTCAGCTGGGTCTATGATGCGTTCGCTGCGAGTCCCGCGCTTGAACATGTCAACGTGAAGGTGCTTCGCGCGCTTATGGCCAGATCGTATGATTTTGTCAGAAGCGACATCCCAAAGATGAAGATAGAAGCTGACTTCAAGATGCTGAACTCAGCTGTCGAAAGTCCAACGTCCTTTGCTAAACTTTTCGGCATTGCAAACATCAGCGATTTTAGCGCCGCAGGGGCACTCCACCCGTTGAGTCTCACTGAAGTTGGGAAGGCGCTAGGCTACAATAGCTGGAATTCAGCCAATGGCCTCATCGAGCAAATCTCGCAGAAAAAGGGGGTCAACATAAAGAAGACCGACAACCGTTATCACCGGGCAGAGAAGGTGAACAAAACAGTCTTTCATAAATACAGCGAAGACGCGATCGAGCTTTTAAGGAAGGAGCGCGACGGCGAAGAATATGAGGTGGACGTGTGAATTTCCAAGAGGGTAAATTATGGGGTGATCCTACATGAGGCTAGGAAAAGCAAAACTCAACCTTTGTCAATTTATCGTTTAGGATAAGAGAATGGTAAAACAGGTCATTACGCAAAGCGGAGTGTTCAGCACACTCACGAAAGCAAAAGCTTACTACAAAACTATTCGGGAAAACCTGGGCATAGAGGAGATACTGGTAGAACCGGAACGGTCCGACATTTTGGATATTTATCGCCGCTACTGCGATGCGACTAACTATCCCGCTGAGACTGCGGTGGATGTGATGGCACATTGGGATAATCGCAAGCGACCAGTCGGAAATTATATGCAAACCAAAGCGCTATTCATTGTGAAGATCTCAGGTGAAAGAAGTGTTTTCAGCATCGACAAAGCCCTCGAAGCTATTGCGACATAAGTTGCTCGGTGAGTGATTAGTGCGGCCCGAACGACAGCAAAGGGTCGCTGGCGCGACTTTGAAAAGTCCACTCCCTGCGCATTGCTGCCGTCCAGTGAAGTGGTCAGCCGAGGACAAAAGGCTCGAACTAGTCGTTCTCCCCGATGTGGCGAATGACTTGTATGGATGCTCGTTGCGTCCAGACGGGGGCTTTCTAGATCTTCTTGATCAGTTCTGCTGGCCAATGGAGGCGCACCTTGGCTGCCCATTTCAGACGTACATTCCACATATTGCTGGCGCTGGGGTTCAATGAAATTAGATGGAATAGCCCTGGCTCTTCACCTGGTTTGATCTGCTTGACCCAGCCCATACCGTTTTCGTCTTCACAGACACAGCGGTGGCCAATGTCGTCGAAAAGCACGGCGTCATGGCCATTCCGGGTGTAGAGTAGAAGATCCCCAGCGGAATAGACCGGCTCCATGCTGTCGCCCTCAATCTCAACGGCGACAATGCCATGTGGAGATAGGCCGGGCGGGCATTCAATTTGGGGGCCGTCGCCTTTCTCATAGGCGTCAAACACTGGCACCAGGGCTCCGGCGCCGACTCTGCCAGCTATCGCAATAGTAGGGCGTTTCGTTGGGGTCATCTGCCCTTCAAGGAAACCCTCGAGATTGGTGCCGAAAGATGCGGCTATCCGGACAGCGTCATCGACATTGGTGGACTTGCTTTTACCTTGGGCGAGATTCTTGAGCTGTTCATATGAGACACCTGCGTCCAGAGCGACTTGGCGCATTGATTTACTGCTGTTTTTGATAGCCGTGAGAAATGCGTCTCTGAAGGTTTGTTGCATGAGGGGTAAATTACCCCAATGTGAAGGCTTATGCATGGCGTAAATTTACCCTTGACCTGCGGGGTAAATTAACCCCCTTTAGCGACATGGAACAGTTTCTTGAAGATATGAAGACCTATGCTGATGCCGTAGGTCGAAGCCCACAGCACATTCTGCGCCAAGCCGTAGGTGCTAGCTGGTTGCAGTGGAGGTCATGGGTGGATGGGCAGTCGAGTCCAACGCTGAATACCGTGGACAAGATCCGCAAATACATGGGCGACAACCCAGCACCCGCTCCAATAGCGGAGGACGCAGCATGAGCCGCCCCCGTCTGACCCTGATTGTAAATAATGATCATTCATGTTCACAGGATGCGCCTCGCGCTGTGCAAAAGTCTTGGTCAAATAAGTTAGACCCATATGCGCTTAAGGCCAGTGCGGCTGAGTTTTGGTCGGGCTACTTTCGCTCTCGGTTCAACAGCCCGCGTGAGGTGGCGTTGTTCTGCGATGTCAGTTTCCAAACCGCGTTGAACTGGTGGGGGGCTGTGACTGCACCAACCAGCCATATCGCTTTGTTGGTGATGTTGACCGACCCGGACGCGCCCGCGTATTTCGCAGCTGAAATAGCGCGGGTGGCATAATGCAGAGAATGCAGCATGTGCAGCCGGTGTCGGTCGACGACCTTCCGGAATACCCGCTGACGTCAGATGACCGGCTGGACAGTCACTATTTTATGGTCTGGGAGCGCCGCCGCTGGCTCAATTCGGACATGCGCCTGAAAGGCACACCAGAGTGCCGGGCGCTGTATTTCGATCTGACTAACATCGCCTATGACCATTCGCCGGTTGGCACTTTGCCGGACGATATGGATGCGCTGGCAAAGATGATATTTGTCGATGCCTCCCATTTTAAGGCGCTGTGCGCGCTTGAATACGGGCCACTGCACAAGTGGCGGCGCTGCCTGTGCGAGGGGGGCGAGATCCGACTGATGCATCCGATGGTGCTGAAATCCCTGAATGAGGCCATCGCCCGCAAAGAGGACAACCGGGCTCGCAATGAGGCGGCCAATACAGCCAAGCGGTTGCAACGCCTGCGGGTCACAGTGGCAGGCTATCAGGTTGACCTGGCCAAGAATGATGCGGCGGTGCGCTGGATGGATGAATGGCTGAGCAAAGAGGGCTGCAACTATCGCGGTGGCGAGTGGATCGAGCGGGCAATGCGCGCCTGGTCAGATCACATGTTCGATCTGGGGCGGATGCGCGGGCAGGGACCGGCATGACTGTCCTGAACTGTCCGAGACTGTCCGAAAGACACTTCAAGACAGTCTCGGACAGTCTGGGACTGTCCTGCACGACAGGGACACAGACAGGGACATAACAAGACAGCAGGACAGTTACGCGACACAGCAGCGGTCCTGCCTGTGGATAACTCGGAATTGCTGAGAAAGAGTGAGGGCATAGAAATGGAAGCGATTGAGCAGGCAGCAGGTGAAAAGCGGGTGCAGGATGTGCTGATAGCGCCGCTGTTGGCGTTGGGGTTGGCCAGGCCGTCGATGCTGCGTCAGGCGGGGTTTGAGACTATGCTGAAAGAGCTGCGGCAGATGCTGGCCTATATGTCGGCTGACAATCTGGTGCGGTTGCGCGAAGAGGTGGAGTGCCGCCCGGGTGGCAAGGAGGGCGACCGCTTTCCGATCGCATTGAAGATCCTGAAATGGGCGCGGAAAATCCAGCAGCCAGAGGTCGGGCCGTCACCTTTGATGATCAACATCTTTCGCGACGATCTGGGTCAGGAGGCACTGGCCAAGGGCTGGGCGCCGGAGCTGCTGATAAACATCCGCGGTGCGCGCAAATGGCCGGGCCCGTTCACCATATCGAAGATCAAATTCAGCGCCGATGATGCCATGCGCCGGCTTCCGGATATCGAGATGCGTCTGGCGCGCGGTGATGTCATTTCAAAAGAGGATTTGGAATGGCGGAGCCAGCGCCGTGTCGCAATCCAGCGCTGCCAGGACATCGCCGACCAGACGCAGGCGCGGGGTGCCGCATGATGGGGATTGAGGGTTTGGACATAAGCGGCAAGGTCAGCCCGGTGGCGATCACCGCCGCGCGCACAGGCAAGCGCCAGATCGGGGTGTTGCAGCTGATCGAATGGGCGTTCCAGCGGGAGCACGCGAGTGTTGAGTTTGATGAGATCACCCGCGAGACGGGTGCGCGCCCCGGTGTTGATACCATCTGGCATCTGATGGAGAGCAAGAGACTCGGCTGTCGGGTCGATGGCGGTGGCCGATCAGATCCGCACCATGATGCCGAAATCGTTGCTTCGGCTCTGGCTGTACTGCCCGAGGTCTATGGCGGGCGCCGCATGGCGTTGCAGATTGCCGAGCTAGCCCGCGCCGGGCAGCGTCCCAATTGGATGATTGGTGCCAAGCACAGATGTGTTCCGCGTGAGTGGAAGCAAAACCAGCACGGCTGGCATTCAGCCACCGAACAATGTGGGTTTGTTGAAATGCTGCGGCGCGGTCGTATCCAACGGGTTGAAATGCGTTGCTGTCCGGTGACGTACATTGACACGGCCCGCGATGTGGCTGCGGCGCGACGGTGTTATCTTGACTGGTTTGGTGCGCTGTTAGAGCTGCGCCATGTGTTTCAAATCCACTGTCATATGACCTCGCATGTGGTCACCAATAGCATGCCGCCACGAGCGCCATGGAAAGAGGTTTGATGGAGACCGGGCAAAGGCGGGCTATGCAGGGCCTTCAGACCTTCACTCAGGATAGGCCATTGGGGCCCTATGCGGCCGTTCGCCAGCACTGGGACACATCGCGGTTCTGCCCGTTTATCCAGACATTTTAACGCTGCGCAGCATTTGACCTTTTCGAACGGTTATACCCAAGGGCCTTTCAAGGATTCTACCGACGATTCAATTTCCTTTATTTGGCGGATCAAGACGCGTAGAGCCTGAGGTGAGTTTCGGTCAGTAATCCAATCGTGTAACTTGTACGAACGTCTAGGAAAATTACTTTCGGGCCTAACTTGGAGTGAGCCACACACGAAGAACAAAGAGCCATCTGTTTGTAAATGCATTGCTAAATCTCGGAAAAATGGTACATTTACGGAACGAATTTCGATACATTCAATTTCCACCGCCAATTGGAGGATAGTGATTTGAAACTCATTTCCATGACCCTTGCATTGCTTTTTTGTGTTGCCAGTCAATCACTTGCAGATTTGTCTGCTGCCAAAAAGTGGGTTAATGATGAATTCCAACCTTCTTCGCTCACGGTTGAAGAGCAACTAGAGGAAATGCAGTGGTTCATTCAGGCTGCAGCGCCTTTTTCCGGCATGGAAATCAACGTGCTGTCCGAGGGCATCCCGACGCACAACTATGAGTCCGAAGTGCTTGCCAAAGCCTTTGAGGAAATTACCGGGATCAAGGTGAACCATCAGATTCTGGGCGAAGGTGAAGTTGCGCAGGCGGTTCAGACCCAAATGCAAACGCAGCGGAACCTCTATGACGCCTACGTCAATGACTCGGACCTGATCGGCACTCATTCGCGTCTGCAACTGGCCTACAACCTGACCGACTTTATGGCAGGCGAAGGCGCTGACGTGACCAACCCCGGTCTGGATCTGGACGACTTCATGGGCACCCAGTTCACTACTGGCCCGGATGGGGATTTGTATCAGTTGCCGGACCAGCAATTCGCCAACCTGTACTGGTTCCGCAAGGATTGGTTCGACCGTGCGGACTTGCAGGAAGCGTTCAAAGCCAAGTACGGCTATGATCTGGGCGTTCCGGTCAACTGGTCTGCCTACGAGGACATCGCAGAGTTTTTCACGAACGACGTCAAGGAAATTGACGGTACTGCAGTCTATGGTCACATGGACTATGGTAAACGCGCGCCGGACCTCGGCTGGCGGATGACTGATGCCTGGCTGTCAATGGCTGGTGCCGGTTCCAAAGGCGAGCCAAACGGTGTGCCGATCGACGAATGGGGCATCCGCATGGAAGCTGGGTCTTGTAACCCATCGGGCGCAAGCGTCACCCGTGGTGGGGCTGCAAACGGTCCCGCTGCGGTCTATGCAATCCGCAAGTGGGACGAATGGCTGCGGGCTTATGCACCTCCAGGTGCAGCCAGCTTTGACTTCTACCAGTCACTGCCAGCCCTGTCGCAAGGCAACGTTGCTCAGCAGATCTTCTGGTACACTGCTTTCACCGCCGACATGGTGAAACCACAGTCCGAAGGCAACAACACTGTTGACGCCGAAGGCACGCCACTATGGCGGATGGCGCCTAGCCCACACGGCCCATACTGGGAAGAAGGCCAGAAGGTTGGTTATCAGGACGTTGGCTCCTGGACGATTCTCAAGTCTACTCCACTGGATCGTGCCAAGGCAGCATGGCTCTACTCGCAGTTCGTCGTGTCAAAGACTGTGGACGTGAAGAAAAGCCACGTTGGTCTGACCTTCATCCGCGACAGCTCGATCAACCACGAGAGCTTCTCGGAGCGCGCTGGCAAATTGGGTGGCTTGGTCGAGTTCTACCGCTCACCTGATCGTGTTGCCTGGTCGCCGACTGGTATCAACGTACCCGACTATCCAAAGCTGGCCCAGATCTGGTGGCAGCAAATTGGTGACGTCAACTCGGGTGTCTTCACCCCACAAGAGGCGATGGATCGTCTGGCCGAAGAAATGGACATCAGCATGGGCCGCATGCAGCGCGCCGATGAGGTTGCCAATGTCTACGGTGGCTGTGGTCCACGTCTGAATGAAGAAAAAGACGCAGCCTGGTGGATGGCCAATGGTGGCGCCAAGCCAATGTTGGACAACGAGAAGCCACAGGGCATGACCACGAATTACGATGATTTGGTTTCCCAGTGGCTAGACAAGGGGGCGCTTCCACCTTCGGAATACCCAGCGTTACAGACCCAACATCAATCGGGCACTGAAAATGGTGAAGATCCAGATACGTCAACTTCTGACTATTATGCGGTAAAGTTATTCTTTGGTACTAATCGTAAAAATACTGGAGACTCAACGACACCGAAATTCTCCTCTGGTAGAGATCGAAACCTGCATGTCGGCTCTACAATAGTGACTATTCCTCTAAGTCACGAACTAGGAAGGATCGAAAAACCAATTGGAAGTTTTCTTTGGGAGCGAAATCCGAAAGATCTGAAGCACTTTACAATCCGCTCAACAGTAATTCGCTCTGCTTTAGAATTTGAAGACGAAGTCAAAGAGATGTCCTCACGCATTTCAGGAGAAACGAGGTCAGCTATCCTTTACATTCATGGCTACAACGTTGGTTTTGACCAAGCGGCATTTAGACTCGCGCAAATCACGCACGACCTGCAGTACGACGGAGTACCATTTTTTTATAGCCTGCCATCAAGAGCAGGATTGTTTGACTACGAGTATGACCAGCAAAGCGCTAGGCAAGCACGGAAATATTTAGGTGAATTTTTGGAGATAGTAACAGGCACTAACGAATTCGATGAGATAAACATAATTGCACACAGTCTAGGAAGCGATCCCTTGTTGGAGGCAATTAAAGATATGAATTTAAAAATGAGAGAGGATTCAGCTGTATTATTTAATGAGCTAATTCTTGCCGCTCCGGACGTCGATTGGGATGTATTTCTGGAAATGGCGGAGCATTTAGTCCAGCTCTCTGAAAACGTGACTTTATACGCATCTGGCAAAGATTGGGCGCTTGAAGTTGCAGAACTCTACGCGGGGGGAGAGCCCCGTGCGGGAAGTGTATTGGAAAATGGATCTCCTATAATTACAAGTGAAATTGAATCTATCAATGCGACAGCACTTAATACGGCTCTATTTTCTTTTGGCCATAATGACTATGTTAAAAATCGTGTGCTCATGGAGGATATTGGTCGGCTTATTGATAGAGGGATACACCCACCGAATCGCCGAAATAATACCGTGCGACAATTGCGAAACTCGGACGGAATTCCGTATTGGATTTTTCCAAATTGATCAAATTGTCAGGGGCGAAACAGTAAAGTTGGTGGAAAAGCATGAAACTGCCAAATTCCATGATGCATTTTCAAACAGGCTTTGCCGGATCTGCGCATTTCAAAAGCGGACATCGGAGGAAAACGCAACGAACGGCTCCTTACCGCCCATACTGACGAGTTTCTGCGCAGTGCAGCATAGGTCACAATGGGGTTCGGTGCCGACATTGCTCGATCGCAGCAGATGAGTAGGTAGGATGTGTCTAACAAAGGAGGGTTGACAAAAAACAGCCCCTGTTGACATATGGCACTCAACCTAATTGCGTCTGGAGGCTACCCGCCTTCCGGGCGCTTTTGCGTTGGGGCTTTCAAAAACTGCTGGTGGGACTATGGCGCAGCTCAAGGTTTGTGCAGCTGCTGGCTGCGAAGAGATATCAACGCCTGGGCTGTCTCACTGCGATGAGCATGAGCAGCGCCGCAAGGCTCGGTTGAAACAACAGCGCGCCAAGGCGCAGACCTCACCGGCAGCTGTCATGGCCCGGCGTCTCTATGCAGATCCAAAGTGGGTGCGCGCCAGCAAGGCATTCCTGCGGGACAATCCGCTGTGTGTCGATTGCCTGGAGTTGAACGTGGTTGAGGCGGCAACGGACGTTGACCATATCGAGCCTCACAAGGGCGATCGGAAGAAGTTCTGGACCCGAAGCAACTGGCAGGCGCTCTGCCATAGCTGTCACAGCCGCAAAACCGCGCATGAGGTGTTCCACCACAAGGGGGGGGTATCTCAAAACAGAGGCCCCAGACAGCAAACCGGCGGCATAACCTTTTGATTCGCGAGCGCGTAATTGGGGTAAAAGACCCACTCTGGAAAGGAGGGATTTAGATGAAAGGTAGAAAGCCAAACCTTCAGAATGTCGTTCCGATGAAGGAGGATATTCAGCGTGAAATCCCAACTGCCCCGGATTTCTTGTGTGACCTTGCTCGGGATGTTTGGGGCGAGCTGGCACCTGAGTTGGCAAAAAAGGGGCGGCTAGAACTGCTCTACAAATATCAGTTTGGAACCTATTGCGCCTCTGTTGCGAACTTCATTTCCGCGACAAACGAACTGGCGTTGGAGGGTCTGTATTACTCAACCGGCAAAGGCCGGAACGGTAATCAAAAGCGCCGCCACCCAGCGGTCGCGGTGCAAGAAACTGCGATGGGAAATATGCGGCGGGATTCGGCGCTGTTTGGTCTGTCGCCGGTTGATGCGGCACGATTGGATACCGGTGGTCAGGGCGATTTGTTTGACGACGTGATGAAGCAGCTGAATGGAACCGATTGATCACCCGGTTTCCCGCTACGCCACCGGAGTAATTGAGGGAGATATCGTTGCTGGGGATCTGGTGCGGATGGCCTGTGAACGCCATTTGATGGATCTTGAAACCGGCGCTGATCGCGGGCTGTACTTTGATTGCCAAGCCGCAAGCCGGATCATTCGTTGGGGCGGAATGCTGCAGCACACCACTGGGCCAATGGCGGGAATGCCGCTAAAACTGGAACCCTGGCAAGAGTTTCGCCATGGCTCAGTGTTTGGATGGAAGCGATCGGTAACGGGGCTGCGCCGGTTTCAGTCCACGTATCACCAGGTGGGCAAGAAGAACGGCAAGACCACCGACACGGCGGTGCCGATGCTGTTCACGCAGCTGTTTGACGGTGAGGCGGCGCCGCAGGGCTATTGCGCCGCCACCACAAAGAACCAGGCGGGGCTGCTGTTCAAGGAAATGAAGCGGATGATCAAGCGATCGGCGTTTCTAAAAGAATTTCTGGATGTGTCCCGGACCTCGATTGAGGCACCGCGCACGGACGGTTTGATTGCTTGTCTAAGCCGCGATGGTGATTCATCGGATGGGATCAACCCGAGCTTTCTGGCGCGCGATGAAATGCACCGCTGGACGGATCGTGAACTGGCCGACACCATTGTCGAAAGCATGATCGCCCGCGCCCAACCGATCGACTGGGTGATCACCACTGCAGGGCAGGACCGCGCCTCTCTGTGCGGTGAGTTGCGCGATTACGGTGAAAGTGTTTTGCGCGGCGCGGTCGATGATGATTCATTCTTTGGCTTTATCGCTGAGCCGCCAGCTGACTGTGATCCGGCTGACCCGAAATTCTGGGCCATGGGAAACCCCAACCTCGGGGTAAGCAAACCTGTTCAGGCCATGCAGGACACTCTGAAAAAGGCGCAGGCGATCGCAGGGAGAATGCCGAACTTCAAGCGGTTCCACCTGAACCTGTGGACTGAGGGCGCAGAAACGTGGATTGCCCGCGATGTGTGGGACAAGGGCACAGCCTGCGCACGGTTTGATCAGCGCAAGCTGTATGGTCGCAAAGCCTGGGTCGGTCTGGACCTGTCCAACAAGATCGACACCACTGCGATCGTAGTGGCGGTGCCGGTTGGGGGACTGATTTACATGATCGCCTACACCTTTCTGCCGGAGGGCCCAAAGGGATTTATCCAGCGGGCACAGAGTGAAAAGCGGGAATATGTCGGCTGGCGCGACCAGGGTTGGCTGGAGATCCACAAGGGCGGCACGATTGACGAAGAGCTGTTGGCCAACCGGTTGGAATGGATCCGGCAGAATTTTGACCTGCAAGAAGTGGCCTATGATCCCTGGGGCATGAAGTACCTGGCCGACAAATTGGACAAGCGCCGCTTTCCAATGGTCGAGCATCGGCAGGGCTATCAGTCGATGTCAAACCCGATGAAACGGTTTGAGGAACGGGTGATGGAAAACAAGATCCGCCACGGTGGCAACCCGGTGCTGGCCTGGCAGGTGGGCAATGTTCACCGCGACGAGGATGCCGCCGAGAACGTGAAGCCAAACAAGAAGAAATCCACCGGCCGCATCGATGCGGCGGTGGCCGCCATCATGGCGCTGGGACGCGCTGAACATGGCGAACAGAAACGCAAGGCACGGGAAATCGA
The DNA here is from genome assembly GCF_030285785.1 of Parasedimentitalea psychrophila. Lineage (NCBI taxonomy): Bacteria > Pseudomonadati > Pseudomonadota > Alphaproteobacteria > Rhodobacterales > Paracoccaceae > Parasedimentitalea > Parasedimentitalea psychrophila. The sequence continues at coordinate 2,421,952 of NZ_CP127247.1, forward strand.
GGTGGTATGAAATTCTTTGGATTGGACATTTCTCGCGCCGGGCAGGTTGAGCCGGTGGCGGCACGGGTTGAACCGCCGGTCATGGATGCCTCGGCTGAGACCTCGGGCACCCTGAACCCCGAACCTTGGCTGCAGGATATCGGCTGGGGTGGATCACGCCCGAACAAACGCCTGCCACGGGTGACACCGCAGCGGGCCGAACAGAATGGCACCATATTTGCCTGCTGCAATAACATCGGCGGTGATCTGTCCAAGGTGCCGCTGAAACTCTATCAGCGCAAGGATGACGGGCAAGAGGTCCGGGTTCGCGATCATCCCGCTGCCTATTTGCTGAACCGGGAATCCGCACCAGGTGTTCCTGCAAAATTGACCCGGTTTGCCCTTGTCTATGCCTGGGCCCTGCGCGGCAATTCTTATGCTTACAGCCCGCGTGACGGCGGCGGTGAGTTGGAAATGATCGAGTTGGCACCGCAGGGCGGTTGCACGATGTTGCGGGCCGGGCGGGAACGGTTTTATGATTTTGAAGATGGGGCGGGGGTGCAGCGCCGGGTGCCGAGCCGGTCCATGGTGCATATGCGCTATATGGCGCTGGACGGATGGACCGGGCGATCACCTTTGCAGGTTGCCTCTGAGAGTGTTGGTCTGGCGATCGCTGGACAGGACGCCGCGGCGCGATCGGTTTCTGGGGCGATGGCCAAAGCGTTTATCAAGTTGGGCGATAACTACGAAGATGACGACGCCAGGCTGCGCAATGCCCGGCGGGTTAAAGATCAAATCACCCGGCCCGATTCAGACGGCATGCCGGTTCTTGGCCCCGATGACGATATCAAAAGTCTGGATCTCACGGCTGCGGATCAAGAGCTCCTGGCCACGTTGAAGTATGACCGCGAGATTTTGGCCGCGTTGTACCGGATGCCGCCGAGCAAATTGCAGATGCTGGAATACGGCGTCAAGGCCAACGGCGAACAACAGGCGATCGACTATCTGACCGATTGTCTGCTGCATTGGTCTGGGCAGGCCGAGGCGCAGTTAGAGATGACGGTGCTGACCCGGGCGGAACGGGAACGTGGTATGTTCTTGCGCCATGATTTTGGGGCGCTGTTGCAGCCGACGATCAAGGATCAATACGAAGCCATCGGCAAGGCTGTTGGTGGGCCATTTATGACACCAAACCACGGCCAGAAGGTGCTGGGGCTTCCTGTGACTGCAGGTGACGACAAGTTGAACCCCGCGCCAAATATGACTCGCGATGACAGCAAGACACCGAAAGGAAAAGAGGAATGAGCCGCACCAGTATTGCCGCCCTGATCGGGGCCTCGCCACTTGCCATTTCGGCAGAACATGGCCTGCCCATGTTGCAAATGGATTTGCCCAAAGAGGCCGCCCATGAACCAATGGCGATTGAGACCTCGGCGCAGGAGATCACGATCGAGCGCGGCCAGCGCTTCGCCATTCATCGCGGCGTGGCCTATGTGCCGGTGCGCGGCATCATAACGCCCAATTCAGCGATGCTGGAAAGATACCTCGGCTGGGCCACCTATCATGGGCTTGTGGAAACCATGGGCGCGATCACGGCCAGCGATGAGGTGCAGGCCACCGTGATGATTTACGACACCCCCGGCGGCGCCGTTCTGGGTATTCAGGGCGCGGTTGAAGCCATTCGCCAGGCCGCAGCGGCCAAGCCGGTTCATGCTCTGGTGCATCCACTGGCGGCCTCGGCTGGATATTGGCTGGCCAGCCAGTGCAGTGACATTGCCCTGACGCCAGGGTCTTGGGTTGGGTCTGTCGGCACTATGACCACGGCGGTGCAACCAATGCAGCCGGGCATGGGGGGCTATCAGGAATTCATTCAGACCTCGGCCCATGCCGGGGCCAAGCGTCCGGACCTGTCCAGCGATCACGGCAAAGAGTTGACGCAGCTGCGGTTGGATCAAATGGAAGCCGAATTTCTGGCTGACGTGTCGCGAGGGCGCGGTATTGGCGTTGAGGATCTACCGGGGCGCATGAGCCGCACTGAGAGCAATCGCGACGGCGGCGATGTGTTCTGGGGCGATGACGCCCTGGCGCGTGGCCTGTGTAATAGCGTCGAGACCATGGCCGAATTCATGGGGCGGATCGGCGGGCAATATGCGCCCAAGCCACGCCCCAAATCCAGCGCCTATGCTGCCATAGCAGCAGCTGCGCAGGCGACAGCCAACATCTGATTTCACCAGCACCTGCTGAGTGTTTTGCCCTGCGCATTTGCGGCGGGGTCTTTGGGCTGCGCAATTGCCAGCCTTCCATGAGAACAGGAGAAACAACCATGGATATCAATGATCTGCGCCGCATGCTGAAAGCGTCGGCGGACACTATGGGAACCACGGCCAAACTGATCGAGGACTTGCAAGCCAGCGGCACCGCCGAGGCCAGCGCAATCGACACTGCAGTTGCTGAGTTTACTGCGGCTCAGAAAGAATTCGAGGGACTGCAGGTGCGGGTAAAACGGGCCGAGGCAGTCGAGGCCGCAAAAGCCTCCACTGCCGTTTCGGAACTTGATGGCGGCACGGGTGGCGGTGGTTCTTTGCCTGCACAGCCAGCCAATGCGGATCTCAAGGGCGCTGATACCGGCCTGATGGTGGCGGCTCTGGCCAATTCCCGGGGCGACAAAGACAAGGCCGCGACCCTTCTGGAAGAACAGGGGCACAGCCAGATTGCGGCCACTTTGTCGGGGGCAACTGAAAGCGCCGGCGGCGTGTTGATCCCGCGTCCTCAGAGCAATGTTCTGATCGAATTGCTGAAACCCAAGGTCGTGGTTCGCAAACTCGGTGCAGTTGTCCATGACATGCCCGCAGGTAAGTTGCGCCATGGCCGGGTGGCAACCGCTCCGACCGCTGGCTATATCGGTGAGAACGCCCCGATTGTCGAAAGCGAGCCGAGCTTTGACAATGTCGATCAGGATTTCAAAACCCTGACCGCTCTGGTGCCGCTCGGCAACGCGCTTCTGGCGCATTCCAGCGCCAGCATTGGTGTCATGGTGCGCGATCTGTTGCTGAACTATATGGCGCTGCGCGAAGATCTGGCCTTCCTGCGCGGTGACGGCACCAGCAACACGCCCAAAGGTCTGCTGAACTGGTGCCTGGCCGGTCACAAGCAATCCGCCATTGCCAACACTCCGTCCGTTGTGGAGGCCAAGCTGCGCTGGATGGTCAGCGTGGTCGAAGATACCAATGTGCCGATGATGCGATGCGGTTGGATCATGCGGGGGGCGACGAAACATTTCCTGGCCAGCCTGATCAATGCAGCTGGAACTAAGATGTTCCCGTCGATCGAGGCCAGCAATATGCTGTTTGGCTATCCGATTGAGACGACCTCGCAGGTGCCGAACAACCTCGGCACTGGTAATGACACTGAAATCACTTTTGCGGACTTCTCGGAGATTATGATCGGCGACGATCAGGACATTCGCATCGCGTCCTCAAGTGAAGCATCCTTTGTCGATACCAGCGGCGACACCGTTTCGGCATTCCAGCGTGACCTGACGCTGATGCGGGCGGTGTCTCGCCACGATCTGGCCCCGGCCCATGATGAAGCCATCTCGGTTCTGACCGGCACCAGCTGGGGTCTGTAATCCCCCTGACCTGACACGGGCGGCCTGACGGGCCGCCCTTTTCCATTCTCAAATGACGGAGGCCAGGACATGGCACGACTACTGGTGAAATTCACCCAAGGATATTCCCGCTACAACAAGGGCGACACCGCCGCTTTTGGAGCGGATGTGGCGCGAAAACTTTGCGAGGGCAAAGGCAAGGTCGCCAAACTGATGGGCGATGCCGCTGATCCGGACGCGGGCAAATCTGTCCTCATTGGTAAAGTGGACACCCGCGAAGTGCAGGAAATCGTAGATCAGGCGCGCACCGAATTGCAGGGCCGGTCGCAGACGCTGGATGAACGCGAAAACTCCCTAGGTCAGCGGGAGCAGGTCTTGTTCGATCGTGAAGCGGCGTTGGCAACCCGCGAGGCCGACCTGGCCAATCGCGAGGCCGCATTGATCGCAACAGTGGAGCCCGCTGACACCAAGGTAAAAACTGGTGGCAAAAAGGCCAGCGGCAAGCCGCCTGAGCAGGGCGCAAAGACGTAATCGAGCGAGGGCGGCGCAGTGGAATACATCGGTGAAGAAGCAATCCCGGAGGCGGTTTCCGTTGAAGGCTTTAAGCGGTCCGTTCACATGGTGGACTGCGATGCGGACGATGACGCCGCAATTGCATTGCTGCTGGTGGCCGCGCAACAGGTTGTTGTCACTGCCACTGGCCGCCCATTCTCACCACTGAAATTTGCGTTCTATATCCCGGCTGGCGACTGGAGCCGGTGGTGGTTTCCGTGCATGCCGGTGGTCTCGATCACCAGTGTTGAGATTGAAGATCCTGATGCTGGCCTGGTGGCGCTGGACGCCTCAAAATACCGTCTTTCCCGACAGGCAGATGAACCGCAGCTGGTCCTGAGGCAGGCGCTGCCGACAGGTGCGGAGACTCTGCGCCTGGTGGCTACAGTGGGCCATGCACCGGATGTTGCCGCAGCTGCGCCAATGCGCCATGCGGTGATTTTGCTGACGAAAGAATGGTTTGAGGCTGGGATTGCCGTTGAGGACCCGGCGAACCCGCCGCGCCTGTCCTTTGGGTTTCGGGCGCTGATCCGCCAGCAGCGATATCGCCGCCCCTGCGAATTTTCGGGGGGCTGATCGGTGCGATTGAAAGTTCAGATTCTGGCGCCTTCAATGAGTGATGACGGGCTGCGCCGCAAGGAAGCCACTGCGCCTGTTGGTGATCCCATCTGGATGGATCGGTTTGATGAGCAGGTCAGTGAAAAATGGCGATCGGGTCTGGTGTCCTCCGGGATCACATCTCGGTTTGTGGTGCGCTGTGGCGTTCTCGCATCCAGCATCACGCCAAAACATCGACTGCAATGCGCGGGTGTCGCCTATGAAATCATCGGTATCAAAGCGGGGCAGGGCCGCCGCCGAACGCTGGAGATCACAGCCGTCGCGAAGGCAGGCACATGAGTATCGATATGCAATTGGAAGGGTTCAGCGAACTTGAAGACGCGCTGGACCAGGTGAGCAAAGCTGCGGGAAAAGGTGTGTTGCGGCGCGGGCTCAAGAAAGCTGCAGAGCCGATGGCCAAGCTGATGCGAGACAAGGCCTCTGAGGATCAAGGCGATCTGCGAGACAGCGTGGCGGTCAGTACAAAGTTGTCGAAGCGCCAGGCGACAGCGCATCGAAAGATGTTTCGCGATGACCGCGCGTCTGTCGAAATGTTCGTCGGCGCCGGGCCGCTGCCGCAGGCGCATCTGTCCGAATTTGGATCAGTCCATAACGCGCCTGCACCGTTTGTCCGCCCTGCCTGGGATCAGGATCATCGGGCCTTGCTGGACCGGTTGGGCAAAGATCTTTGGGCCGAACTGAGCAAGTCGATCGCGCGGGCTGAGCGCAAGGCTGCGCGCATCGCGGCGAAAGGATAAATTATGCAACGGGCATTTCGCGCCATCCTTCAGGGGGCGCCGACCGTCACCGCGTTTTGCGGCGGGCGAATTGATTGGGGCGCGCGGCTGCCAGATGACCCTTATCCGGCCATCCTGATGCATCTGATCGGGGATGTCGCAGGGCATACCCTGACCGGATCAGATGGGCTGTCGCGTGGGCGGGTGCAGGTGGACTGCTACGCCGAGGGTTATGCAGATGCCGCAGATCTGGCCACGGCTGTGGGCCTGGTGCTGGATGGCTATCGGCAAGACGGGTTTCGCGGGATCTTTTTGGACGCCAGGCGGGACAGTACAGAGCGCGGAGCAAATGAGGCTGACAGGCCGTTTCGCGTGACCATGGATTTTCTGACAAAATGGAGAAGCAGCAATGTCTGAACTAGACGCCGATATTGGCTATAATTCCACCTTCGGGATGGCGGATGTGGAGATCGGGCCATTCCCGGCGATCGCTGGGGTCATCAGCATCACGCCGCCGAGCAAATCGCGGGAAGCGGTCGATAAGACGCATCTGAAAAGCCCCGATCGCTATAAGGAATACTTTCCTGGAATGAAGGAAGGCGGCGAGGCAAAGATCGGCCTCAACTTTGCACCGTCAGTGGCGGCGGCCCTCGATGCTGCCTTTGAGGTGGGCGAGACATGGTTCCGGATCACCTTTCCAGATGAGACCACAACGCTCACATCAAAGGCGGTGATTACCGGGTTGGAATACGGCGAGCTGGTGAATGACAAGATGACGGCAACGCTGACGGTGAAGCCATCCGGCAAGCCAGTTCTGGCGGTGGTATAATGGCCAATCGTTTCAAAGGCGAAGTCTCTATCACCATTGATGGAAAGGTCTGGACCCTGGTCTGCGACTTCAATGCTATGGCAGAGTTTGAAGAGGCCACTGGCATGGATGCGATGGCTGCTTTCGAGAAGGCGGAAGGGGGCGAGGTCTCTATCGCGGATCTACGTCACATGGTTCATGCCTTCCTGAAACTGCACCACCCTGAGGCTACCTTGCGGGATGCAGGCAATGTCATGAGCGAGGATGTTGCAATCGTCGCGAGTGTGTTGGCGGCAGCAAGCCCGACCGCAGCTGAGGCGGGTGACTTGGGAAACGCTCAGACGTCGGGGAACCGAACCGGCTAGACTATCTCGATATGCTGGAGAGCTACGTGTCTGCCGGGTTTGATCCGGCGGCGTTCTGGTCCCTGACATCGCGTCTGTACCTGGCCCAGATGAAGGGGGCCAGCGTGCGCCTGGAGCGGGAACACAAGGATCGCGCCTGGCTGGCATGGCACACCGCCGTGCTGACGCGGGCGGAAACCGTGCCTGATTTCTCAAAATTCGTAGGCGAAAGCCCGGTTAAGCCACAATCGCCAGAGCACCTGCAGGCGATGTGCGAAACGCTGGCGCAGGCCTGGGGGGCAAAGGAGCTGTAATGTCAAAATCTGTTATTGGAGCCCTGCGGGTAAATCTGGGGCTCGACAGCGCCAAATTCGAGCGTGGCGCCAAGCGGGTCAAATCCCCGCTGGCTTCGATGAAAAAACATTTTGTTGCGGTTGCCAAGGTGGCGGCTGCGGCAGGCGCGGCCATTTCTGCGATGGCCCTTGCCGGGGCGCGGGATCTTGACAAGGCGGCGAAATCAGCCCGTCGTCTGGGCGCATCGATCGGCGGGTTTCGGGCCTTGGAACTGGCGGCGGATGAGGCCGGGGTCAGCCTGTCCAGCCTGACAAACGACATTCAAACCATCGATCGCGAGATTGCTGCCATTGGTGTTTCAGGCAATGCCCAGCGGGCGCTGGAGGCGCTGAACCTGTCGGTTGAGGATCTATCGGGCACGGATGCTGATGAGAAGCTGGCGATCATTGCTGACCGGGTGAAGGCCCTCGGGCTGACCACTGGTGAGGCCTCGGCTGTCTTGCGCGACCTTGGAGTGCGCAATCGGGAAATGGTCCTTTTGATGATCAACGGTGGCGATGCCATTCGCGCGGCGCGCCAAGATATCGAGGACTATGGCCTCGCGGTCAGCAGCGTTGATGCGGCCCAAATTGAGAGCGCCAATGATGCGATCTCGCGACTGGCGCTGATTGGAAAATACGCCGGTCAGCAGCTTGCTTTGGAACTGGTACCAGCCATGGGCAGGTTGGCCCGCGCCATGACGGAGAGCCTGCGCGAGGGCGGAACCCTGCGCGGAGTGATCGACGGACTGGCCAATAATTTACAGCGGCTGATGACCTATGTGGCGGTTGCCGTCACAGGGTTTGGTGCGCGTTATGTTGGGGCGCTGATTGCAGCGCGGGTTGCCACTGCCACCCTGTCGGGATCGCTTTTACTCCTGCGCGGTGCATTGATTGCCACGGGTATCGGCATCCTGATCGTCGGCGCTGGCGAGTTGGTTTACCAGTTCACCAGGTTGGTTCAGGGCGCAGGCGGTTTTGGCAATGCGCTGGCGCTGTTGAAGGACGTGGCCGCAGAGGTCTGGAGCCGCATGGGGCTGGGAGCTTCATCAATGGGGGCCTCGCTGAATGCGACCTGGGACACAGTGGCAGGTGGGTTTCTATCGATGCTGGCCACCTTGCAGGACCGCTGGTCGACGTTTCTGCGCAACCTTGCCGGAGCGGTAAAGGATGTTCCGGGCCTCGGGGATGTGGCGCTGGATTTACACGGTGCCTCTGTGGCGGCCCGGTCGGGGTCTTATGAAACATCGCAATCAGCGGATGATCATTTTGGTGCCGCAGATCAGGCCAGAGCGCGGGCGGATGCATTGGCGCGGGCGGCGGAACGTCCGCTAAGCAGTATCGAAGCGCTGCGCGAGGCGTTCAGAGCGGCGCGGGAAGAAACCGAAGGCGCATCGGATGCGGCGGACAGGTTCAACACCGCCCTGGGCAATCTCGGGGAAGGTGGGGCGGGTGGGGTCAAAAAGACCAAGGGTGCGATCAGTGAACTGGCCAAGGAGTTGCAGAGCGTGAAGTCCTCGGCAAAATCTGCCTTTGCTGGGATGGTGACCGGGGCGAAAAGTCTGAAAGATGCTGTGAGCGATGTGGCCGTCAGTCTGGCGACGATGTTTGCCAATCGTGCCTTTGAATCGCTGTTTGGCTCATTGTTCCCCGCCATCCCCGGATTTGCCAATGGCACGTTCTCGGCGCCCGGTGGTCTGGCTGTGGTGGGCGAGCGGGGGAAAGAGCTGGTCAGTCTGCCACGTGGTTCGAAAGTGACCAATGCCCAGGATACCAAGGCAATGCTTGGCGGCAGCGGCGCATTGGATGTCAGGGTCTACGTCGATCAGGACGGCAATTGGCAGGCGGCTGTCGAGGGGATTTCCAACCGCAGTGCGGCCAGTGCCGCTGCAACCGCCATGCAGATGCAGGACCGTAAAACCACGGTGAACCTGCAAACTCACCTGAATAGGAAGGGCTGATGCAGCGACCAATTGTGACAATCCCGGCAGGTTTTCTGCAGCTGCTGGAGGTGGATTGGGATATCGACTGGCGTGGGCAACCGCCGGGAAATGACACTGGCGGCGGCACATCGGTGGTCTATAATCGGTTTCCCCGCTGGATTGGGTCGCCAAGCATCCTGCTGCAGGGTGACGGAATCGCGCAGTGGCGGGCGATCCGGGCGCAGGCGCAGGGCCGGGTGGGGATCTACCGGCTGCCCATGGTTGATCCGGTGGGCTTTGTGAGCTCTGCGCTGACCGGTGGAACTTCGTTTGAAGGCGGCGCAACTTTTGCCTCCGGCACTGGCTTTGCCGCTGAGCCCGCATGTTTTGCGGCGGCTGGGGCCGCGGCTGGAGCTGTGCAAATCCGGGTGGAAAACGCCGAGGTTGCACCAGTCATTGGCCAGATCATGAGCCACAAGCTTTGGCCGTTTACTGTGACCTGGGTCTCTGAGGTCTCAGCGGGGGTGTATGAGTTGGGTATTCAAATGCCATTGCGGGCGGCGATTGCAGCTGGCGATACCATCAAGCTGCAGGGGGAAGGGCTGTTTGAGGCGGTGGAGGATAGCATGGGGCGGGCTGGTTATGATCTCGACCTGGTTGCGCGGCCGCGTTTGAACTTCCGTGAGGTTTTGAACCGATGAGCTTTTTTCCGGAAGGCTATGACCTCGGCGGAGCGATCCACGGGGCTCTTGACCTGTGCGAGATCGACACCCCGGATGGTCCGGCCCGGTTCATCATCGGCACTGACGGTGTCTTTGTTGATACAGATGGCAACCGCTGGTTCGGCACCCAGTTGGCCAGTGTCTCCAGTCTGGGCAGCGCCATGGAAGGTCAGGCGCCAGAGGGCAATGTTACCCTGTCCTATTTCCAGGATCCGGACGCGGATGATCTGATCACCCAGGTGCGCGCCCTTGGTCTGGCCTACATCGAAGGCCGACCCATCACCTTCCTGGTGCAGCCCATCAGTTCAATGGCTGAGTTTTACGCGCCCAAGGTGGCACCGGTCCAATGGATGCAGCGCACCATGCGGACCCTTGGGATATCGGCCAGCGGCGCGCAGGACCGATCGATCTCACTTGGATTTGAAGCCTGGACCGAAAAGCGCCGGGCCTCGCGCCGGATTGTGCTGAACACCGAAGGCCACGCCAAGCTGATCGGAAAGTCAAACCCATCGCTGGAATTCATGCCCACTACTGATTTTGAAGAAGAGAAACTGTTCGGATGACGCCACTATATCAAGAGTTGCACAGATGGGCCGCCAAGCCGTTCATCTGGGGCGAAACGGATTGCATGCTCTGTCTGGCGGACTGGGTGCTGCGGGTGACGGGTCGTGATCCGGCGGCGGCGGTTCGCGGTGTCTATGACAGCCGTGGCAGTTGCCAGCGCGAAACCGGGTTTTTGCGTGATCCGGTCATGGCGGTTGAGGCCTGCCTGGCAACCATTGGGGGATTGCCGCGTGTGGACACGCCCCAGCCCGGCGATATGGCTGTGTTGATGGTGCGGGATCCGGATGGGCGGTGCTCGCCCTGCGGTGCGCTCTGGCTTGGATCGGCCTGGGGCTGCAAGGGGCCGCAGGGGGCGACAACACTCAGCCCGCAGGCTGTCTGCGATGTGCTGGCAATCTGGGGTGTCGGCTATGAGGCGTAACCTGCTGTTTGCCGCTCTGCTGGGTAGCACCATGCTGACACCGCAGCGGGCTGAGGCCGCGATGGTTGTCGGTTGGATCGCTGGCTCGTTGGGTATCGCTGGCGGCTCGGCTCTGGCTGCGACCGCTGCATATGGGGCAGGCGTCGCCTTTGCGGGGACGGTCATAGGCGGCTTTGTTGTCAAAACTGTTGTGGCCATCGGCCTGTCAGCCCTTGCGGCGCAACTAGCTCCGACCCCCTCTATTCCAAGTCCTGGTGCGCGGATGGTCAATTTTGCTCAGCCGGTGGCTTATGCCGAATGGGTCTATGGGCGATCGCGCAAGGGTGGACCGCTGGGCTTTACCGGGTTTGCAGAGGGCAAGCGGTATTATGTGCCGATCCTGGCGGCGCACCCGATTGAGGGCATCGTGCAGCACTGGCTGGATGAGCGGATTGTGACGCTGTTCAGCGAGGCCGACGCGGCCAAAAGCAATATCGCGGAAAGCCCGATCAAAGGCTATGGCCGGATTACCGCGTTCACCGGCGATCCCGGTCAGCTGGCAGATCCTGGCCTGGATGCGGCTTTTGCCGAGATAACCGCGGCGCATGATTTTAAGGGCCTGTCGGGGGCTGTTCTTTGGGCGGCGCGGCCACCGCAATCGAGTTTTACCCAGATTTACCCGGATGGCCGCCAGTGGGCCTATGCGCCGGTCTTTGATGGCAAGAAGGATATTTACGATCCGCGTGACGGTCAGAGCCGCTTCACCTCCAACGCGGCGCTGGTCTTTGCCGATTGGGTTGTCAATGTTCTGGGCCGTGACGTGGACTGGGCGGAAGTGGCTGATGAGGCCGACGCCAGCGATGTGGTGGCGCTGGACGGCGAGGGAATACCGCGCCAGCGCTGGGAAATAAACGGCACCATCTCGGATGATCAGACCTTTGAGGCACAGCGCGCACAGATGGCAGCGGCCTGCGATGCCTTTGTCTATGAGCGGATCGACGGCAAAGTCGGGTTTACCGTTGGCCGCTGGATCGAGCCTGAGCTGACGCTTGGGCCGGAGGACTTTCTTGCCCTGGAGCTGATCGAGGGCCAGTGGGGCGCCGATGCTCCGGACGAGGTGGCAGCAGTCTATACCGAACCGGATAACGGCTGGCGCGAGACGCCAAGCGGCACATGGGTGGAGCGTCAGGTTGCCATGCCGGTGCGCGATGAGCCGCAGCTGTTTATGGTGACAAACCACAATCAGGTGTCGCGCCTGAACAAGCGTCTGGCCCGCACCAAACTGTCGCAATACCAGCTGCGCGGCACTCTTGGCATGAAGGGGTATGAAATCCTCGGCGGGCGATCCGGGGGGCGGGCGCATCGATTTGTGCGGGTCATTCACCCGGAAATGGGCATTGATATCAATATCGAGGTTGGCGAGCTGGCGCGCGAAAGCGTCGGCATATTCACCCTGACCGCCAATTCGGTGAGGCCGGAAGATTTTGACTTTGACGCGGCAACTGAAGAGCCGCAGCGCCCGGTCTACGACGGGGTGGTGAGTGACGCCAGCATTCCGGTCCCCAGCGGCCTTGCGGTGTCAGCAGCAGCTACGGGGTCGGCAACGATCCAGTGGGATGTGCAGGACGCAGCCTATGTGATGGATCTGCAATACCGACAAACGGCGGTGTCTTCCGCCTGGGTGCTGGTGTCTGCGGCTGCAGGGCAAAGCTCCTTGCAGGTCTCCGGCCTGTTGTCCGGCGCTGAGCACGAGATCCAGATCCGCAATCGAACCAACGGCCTCGGGGTTTCCGACTGGTCGTCTTCTGTAACATTCACAGCTTAGGGCAGGCGCAAAATGGTCGCACTTTCTCCAAAAACAATCATGACCGGCAACCCGCCGAGCGCGGGGTATGAGCCGCGAAAGTCGGATATCGCCGACTGGATGCAGGAATATGAGAGCATCGCCGCCGGTGGCGGTCTTGCTTACATCGATGGGGCTCTTGTTGATCTGCAGGCGCGCGCCGGTGCCGTAGATGATCAGTTCGGGCTGGTGCTGAACACGTCAGATGAGGCTGGGGTATATGAGCGCATTGCGGGTGCTTGGGTAAAGAATGCCGCGATCCCGACGCTGTTCCTCGAAAGTGCCTTTGCCGACCTGGCGGTGGAGAGTGCCGCTGCAGCTGCTCTGTCAGAGGCGCAGGCTGCCTCCGCTTCAAGTGAGGCCGAGAGTTTCAAGGCGCAGGCTGAGCTGGCGGCGCTGGCGGCTGGCGCCAGGATTTTTGCGAGTGAAGCGGCTGGGCTTGCCGCCACCGTTGAGGGTGAGGTGTTTATTGTTCAGTCGGGCTCGGCAACGAAGATCTATCAGAACCTCTCTGCAGCGGCTGTCTTGCTGGGATCCGCTTTTGACAAATCCGACCTGCTGCAGGCTGCCAACAACCTGTCGGATATTGTCGATGCCGCCGCCGCCCGCGTTGCCCTTGGCGTTGATCCGGCAGGCAAGGTAAACACGGTGGATCTCACATCTGATGTGACCGGCGTGCTGCCGGGTGGGAACATGGCCAAGGCCGACGACACTCAATACGGTGTGGTCCAGCGCTCAACCTCAGCGCAGAATAACGGTGCAACAGTAGATAACCGCTTTCCCAGCGTTCTCGGCGTCAAACAGATGATCGACACCCATGCTTCTGCTGGCTGGCATGACATCCCCGTGACCCTTCCGGGGGCGGATTGGTCGTCGCTCATTATCACCGGGCTGTCGCAGTATTCGGAACTGCGGGTTCAGTTGGCCAGTTCTAACACAGGCAGTTCGGGCCGCATCAGTTGCTCAGGACGGGAGCCTGCTGGTACGTGGCGCGAGATAGCGCGTGGACACTCTCGTGGCGGAGGTCAGTTCATTATGAACACTTTCCAAGCGTCGAACTTCAACCAGGCTGATGGCACAGTGTTCAAGTTCGGGCAGGTCTTGGCGCGTGGCGGGACCGGCATACTGGTTCTGAATGCTGCCTTCTCTGGGAATTCTAGTGGCAACATGAACGCAGGTATATCCACATTCGATGAAGTCTTTGATGAGCTTATGATCGACGTGGATACTGGCGTTTTTAACTGGGAATTATGTTCCGTCAATATTCAGGGGTTCAGGTCATGACTTCTTTTATTTCACGTGTCGGCGATGACGGTGTTCGGGTAACAAGCGCGCGGGTTTTATCCGAGGACGAACTGGCAGATAAAGCCCGGCGCGCCGAGCAAAGCGCAGTTGCACTGCAAATCCGCGACCTGTCCCCGGCTGAGTTCCGGGGAATGCTGGCAAGTGAGGAATTGCTTGGCGATGTCTGGGATGCGATGCGGGCGGATCTCAAGGGCAAGGCTGACACGGCCTCCAAGGATATGCGTTTTGCGCTGGCCGCAAACCGGAGCAAGGATTTTTACACGCTAGCAGGCACGCTAAAGATGGTCGGAAAGTTCCGCTCTTACGCACAATCGCTGTACCCCGGCACGGATCTGACCGACGGGCTGAGCGATGCAACCATCACAGCGGCCTGGAAAGAAACCGTGGCGCGGGTGGGAACATGAGTATTTTTCTGAATAGCGCCCGAAACCGTGCGGACCTGTACCACGTTGGAGTACCGCTATTCCTGGTTATGGTCATGACGCCCACAAGTCTTGGCGGCGCGCTTTTGTTTCTGTTGATGTGGGCATTCGTGAGGGCCTTGGGGCATGGCTGAAACCAAAGGTTTTCCCTGGGTGCGCGCTATCGCAATTGCAGCGATCATCGCCCTGTTTGTGGCGGATTACGCCTTCAATATTCTGGCCAAACCCCCGCCATGGTGGGCCTATCTGGTGCCCGGCCTGCTGGCTTTGGGCATTGAAGGTCCAGCGGTTGGCCGCCTGCTCATGCAAGTTGTTCGCGGGACTGCCCGCATTTCCCAAGAAGAGGATAGTGAGAAATGAATTTTACTGGCAAAGCACAACGGCTTTCCGATTTTGATCTGCCGCGCGTTGGCGCGCTGATCGGCGTTGGGGAAGATGAAATCCATGCGGTTCTCGATGTGGAAGCGCGCGGTCGTGGTTTTGACAAACAGAGCCGCCCGGTCATGTTGTTTGAGCCGCATATTTTCTATCGTGAGTTAGACGGGTCTGAGCGCGACAGCGCCGTGAAAATGGGCCTAGCTTACCCCAAATGGCGCAGGAACTACCCCAAGGACAGTTACCCGCGTCTGATCGAGGCGATGAAGATCAATGGCGAGGCCGCATTGCGGTCGGCCTCCTGGGGGCTTGGCCAGGTCATGGGATTTAATTGCTCCTTGTGCCGGTATTCATCAGCCAAGGCCATGGTGACTGATTTCCTGGACAGCGAGGGCGCGCAGTTGGAAGCAATGGTTCAATTCATGCTTTCGGCTGGGCTGGATGATGAGCTGCGCCGCCATGATTGGGCCGGGTTCGCGCGTGGCTACAACGGCCCAGCCTATGCCAAGCACAAATATCATCACCGTCTGAAGGCCGCCTTCGAGAAGTGGGCCAAGATCCCAGACACCAAAATGAAGCGCGGCGCGGCAAGTGGTATCTTCCTGCGGTCGGCAGCGTGACCCGCTACGCGCTCATAGTGGCGCTCTGCGCCCTGCTGGGGGTCGGTGGCTACGCTGGGTTCCTACAGTGGCGCAACACCCGCCTGAGCGCGGCGCTGGGTGTGGCACAGCAAACCATTGTGGTGCGTGACAAGCAGCTTGAGCAATCGCAGGAGGCTGGTCGCGTCCTCGATGCGCACCTGGGCCGGATGCGTGATGAACGGTCCGGGCTCGATGTAGAGTTTAATCACCTTCGCCAGCAGGAGGGATACAATGCGCCACTGTCTGATTTTATGCGCGATGCTTTTGACCGCATGTGATCCTGTTGCGCCGGTCTATGTGGGGCCGGTGGTGTCAAAAGAGCTGGTCACCCCCTGTGCTGTGCCTGTGAAAGGCCCACCCAGCGAAGGCGCCTTTGCCGAATACGCCCTTGGCTGGAAAGCAACAGCGGGGTGCAACGCCGACAAGTTGCGGAGCGTCGGGAAACTAATTGGCCCGCAATAGAAGCAAAAGAACATCCAAACGACCGGCGGTTTGCGGCCCTTCGCGATCATTGCGCGAAGGGCACGGGCGACGAAACCGCAAAGCAGATCACAAAATCAACAAGCTGATGCCGTGAAAATCTGTTGCCAGAGAGTGAACGCCAGGGTGCTTACTTCAAAGGGTCGACTGCCAAGCGTCAATGGCGCCGCTGCTGTCACCAACTCCAAGCTGCGCTGCCACCCAGTCAGCCATTTCCGGAGTAACATCGGCTTCGGTTACAGGTCCCGCACCAGTCGAATTTATCGCTGCAACAATCGCATCCATCATAGCGGCTTCGCTCGTTCCGGCGGTAGCTCCCTCAACTTCGCTTTCCGCGTCCTGCAATGATGCCCAGTCTTCATTTAACTGCGTCATTACTGATTGCGCGTCAGTTACAGCGGCTACGTCTTCCGCCCATTCTGCATAAGCCGGATCATTAGCCTCGGGCTCGCTGGCCAGCAATCCTGCCATCTGGCTATCAAGCTCCGCCTGCGCTGTGGACGGATCAGAAGAAAGCCCCATATCCGAGGTCATTCTCAGAAAGTCAGCAGAAGTTTGAGTATATACACTCTGCACCTTGGCCAGCGCTTCTTTGGTCAGTGCCAGATCCGCGCTGGCGGAAACGAAATCACGGAATGCGGCCATCTTTGGGTCGGAGCTGTTCATCAACCCGTTGATGTTGCGTTTCAGGGAATTCAGACCTTTAAGCTCGGAATGAAGATTGCGTTGTGGGGCTCGTTTAGAGGATGACACCAGCCCTTTACCACCTCCATGCGCGTGACTACTTCCACGTTCACTTGACTTACCACCGCCGCCATTGCCGCCGCCGCCGCCATTTCCGCCGCCATTGCCACCGCCATTGCCACCGCCGCCACCATTGCCGCCACCATTGCCGCCGCCATTGCCATTGCCAGCAGCCCACGCCGCGCCCGGACCTTGAGACCCTGTAATATCGATGGTTGTCGCCAAAGTTGGCCCCATCACTGCAACAGAAGCAATAGTAAGTACATTTATGAGTCTCATCTCAGGTCCCTTCCCATGATTCTAACTGGATCGCATTAATGTTTAGAGCAGCAATGCGTTTGAAATATGGCAGGTATCAGTGGTGCGACCGGCGTAAGATAGCGTTAATAGCTGACAGGAGTTTTGCGCTGGTCTCGATGCAGAGTACTGGTTCACAACTACTAAGCTGGCCTGTGTAATCCCCCATTTTTAATGGGGGGATTACACCTGCACCGGATTGAATTTCCCACACTTTGTCGTCAATTAGATCTAGTTGCGCTTCAATTGTGACCTGGAAGTTGCCCAGTTGCTCAATGATCCCGGACATGCTGTCCATTTTCGGAGGGCCAAACCGTGCCGCTTCGATCCGGCTCCGCCCATTGGCGCCATTCATCTATGTGCCGCAGGTAGACCTGACCGCCAAGGTCGAGAGAAAGAGGCTGCCCCTGTAGCTGTCGAAGCCATGTGGGCACTGCTGGTGGTCTGGGCCTGCGATGGTCCCCCGCCCCAGGCTGATCCAACCAAGCTGGTGGTGATTGTGCAGCCTATTGAGCCAGGGGCAGGGCAGCGCGCCCTGGGGTGGTTGTCAGGGGAGTGATCTGACGGGGAGGGTGATGGATGCTTTCTAATTCAGCTTAAGGTAGTGTGTTTGGTATGGCTAGTATGGGATTATTGATCGGTACTGCCGCACTCACGGTTATGAGGGAATTTGATTAGATCTTTCGTTTTGTTATTTCCCTCATGCCCCGCAGCTGAAAGGCGGTGGGGCTTTTTCCTGTCGGGGGTTTGTTGGACACATCTCCGCAATGTCGGCTAACTGCATTTTCGCGACCTTGGTGCATTGTGCAGCATCCGTCACTAAGGGCGGTTTCCGGACCTTCGCTGCGGTCAACTCCAGCGGCAGCTATGCGCAGATTGCGACCTTTGCAAAGTCTGGTCGCGGCTCGCCCTGATAGGACGCGAACGGCCCTCAGCGGACCCTCGAACAATCCGCAGCTAACGGCAGATCAGAGCCCACTATACCGATTTGTTGCAGTGCCGCGAATGGCCGCTATCACGAGAGAGGCAAAAACCGTCAACAACTGCTTGGGTTTTAACGCAATTTTTGGTGGCGTCAAAAGAGGTTGTTTGCGAGTGTTCCAAAAAAGGAGTGTTCTCGGAACGGTCTTGGATGGCAATCGTGCAGGTTTATACTGCCGCGTACAGCAATTTCAACTGATAGCACCAATGTTAAAGCTGTTGATAACATCAATATAATTATTGCAACTTGACTTCCCATAAATGCCCCCATCTTATGTCGAAAAATTTTTAAAAATTGGTAACGCTATGCCTTATTCAATAGTCGCTGGAATTTCCTCTTCAGGAAAATCTACATTCATTAACACTCAAACTGACAAAAGCATCGTGTTGCCCAGCTCTGTTAGCGATACGTATGCTCTCGGCAATACCACTTTAGTGCACTACAATACGCTTCGATACGCCAACAACAAATTGGAACATGCTCACCGTAGTTTCTTTTGTGACAGTGTACTGAGCCGTCTTCTAGAAGATCCTCGACTATGCGAAATCAGCTATGTATTTTGCAGCAGGAGGGAACTTCTAGTACGCATAAATAGTAGAACTACAGTTGAAAATGGACATGGGCGCTACCCAAGCCGCTCGATATTTCCTCTTGTTGAGGGTCTTAATTATGGCGTTTTCAATAGGAAATGGATCTCACTGTTTGACGAGTTGGCGATTCGTGCCCGTCTTATCCACGCATCCGACACTAACTTCACCGAAGTTTCTTTCGGTGAGTTTGAGGAGATAATAGACAAATACTAAAGGGAGATCCAAATGGGTTTTGACTGACCGCCCCAAGCTTCTCAAAACCACCGTTTGTTGAACAACTTCCCTAAAGTCGACATTGGCGCAACCGTAGCGAATGCTCACTAAGTCCGCAGTGCGGTCCTCCAAACAGACCGCAGCGAACGGCGGCTCTCCGCCCTTAGTGCCCCATATGCCGCGTCATGCTGCACCCGGCACGAATGTCGTAGAAGGGCTGGAACCGGCCGTTAGACGGGTTTGTCACGAACGACAGGTCAGGGCCGTTAGTGACAGTTGGGTCAGTAACAGTGAATGACCGCAAGGCGCTGCATAGCCGCCGTCTGACGGGGGTTAGTTGGACATATGGTGCAACTGCGATTCAGCGACCGATGAATTCCGCGATTTTGGGCGGCTTTTTTGGAGATGATGAGTCCAGAAAGTAGTCCAGAAACTATGGCGACGAATGCAGGATTGTGTAGAAAAAGAGAAGTCAAGATCCAGAAAGAGAGGCCGGGAAAGGGCGGCTATGCGGGACCTTCAGGGCGTCACTCAGAATAGGTCAATTGGTGCTTCCGGCCCTAACCGGGCCTTCGTGGAAGGCGAGGCGAACGGCAGGAAGGACCCCAAGCTGACTATTCCCAAGTGAAAAACTATCCATATCGCAATTATAGCCCGCGTCTTCGCATAGCCCGAAAAACGAACATCAAACCCATCATCAAGAAGAGCAGTCCGAAAAAATCACCGATAAAGTAGGCCAGATAATCGTTTGACGGGCTTCCGAGAGCATAATTTGTGAGCACTGAACTAAGGATCGAAATAACGATCCCCGCACCCATCACACAGGGCCAGCATGGCCTTTGGTCCGGTTGCGGCGCAATGTTCCACCTCAGTAGCTGAAATGCGTGAAAC
The DNA here is from genome assembly GCF_030285785.1 of Parasedimentitalea psychrophila. Taxonomy (NCBI): domain Bacteria; kingdom Pseudomonadati; phylum Pseudomonadota; class Alphaproteobacteria; order Rhodobacterales; family Paracoccaceae; genus Parasedimentitalea; species Parasedimentitalea psychrophila. Next base: position 2,441,299 of record NZ_CP127247.1, read on the forward strand.
GTGGCCGCTGGTACGGTTATGGCAATTAAGATGGCGAAGATACGGCTCGGCTCTAACGCCCGAATGCCAGCTACATAGAAAAAGGCCAGAAACACCCCTGGAGCCAGCGCAACTACGGAACGCCACCCCAATAGCCAAGCAGACAGCACCCGCACTCCGCTAGGTAGGAACAACAGGCTGGCGTGGCTTGCGAACACCGGGAAAAACATGTCCTGAACTGGTATCACGACTTCGAAAGTTGCTAAGATGGCCAAGAGATATGCGATCGAAACCACCAACGTATCTCTCGCCAACGCGGGTAATTTCATCTTTGTGCCACTGGGGGCAAACTGATTTTCATTTGGGTGTTTTCACAGTATATTGACCGCGCCCAGAATTTTCGCTCGGAGCAAGATAGCCTTTGCCTACCAGAGATTTAAGTGCTCGAAAAAATGTGGGGCGAGACACATCTGCAACCAACATATGTTTAAGCAAATAGGTAGTAGTAACACCACCGTGCGCTTCTGAAAGCTCTGTTGCAGCGTAGTAGATGTCGCGTTCGGCCGAAGATAGGTCCTGAAGCCCTACGGAACGCTCCATATCCAGCATCAACTTCCGCAGTTCTGTCAACTTGGAGATATCTGACATTCGGTGCAACTCACACAAATTTGGTTCTGCTAAGTCGGAGCAAAACAGACCCTTTTGTTTCAAAAATTGCTAAGTTATGCAAGTCTCATGTTGACACTAACTGAAAAATTGGCAAGCTTTATGGTGTTCGGCCGCTAATTGTACCTGTGAGTGGTGGCGGCCGAACTGTATTTTATTACGATCGTGCGGTGTCTTAGGGCGCCGCACAATTTATTGATAAATACTTCCAAAAATTGCGCACTTTCATAGCCGCAACAGCCAAATTGGCCATGATCCAAGGTTAGAGTGAATAGTGGCTATCTGTCTACTCATGAACGATCGACAGGCGACTTTCGCAATAGATTGTAGCCTAGTCGAAGTCCGACAACTGCGTTTATTTGCAAGAGCGACCCGCACAACATGCACAACAAAATGTCAGTGTTGCGGGCCGCTCTACTCCGCCCACGGAATAAGCGAGTTGTATTAGTAGTACGGGAACTAGGGAGCCCCCACCTGACCGGGGGTCTAGGGCTCCCAAGTGGGCGTATTTCCCAAAGTCAAAGAAATAATTTCGGCGGCTTCGGCCCGGGATTCTATTACCAAGGCGTCTCTGATTGCAGAGGAATCACTGAACCCATGCCCGCAGCCATGACAGGTAAGGAAAGCATCACTCTTGGGAGGTTTGCTTTCGTCGATTACGATGTTGTGCCCGCAAAAAGTGCACTCAAAGGAAATTTCGTCGCTCATGTTAACTCCCCAACTCATAAAACAAAAAAAGTAGGCATTGGTTTGAAATATTCTGCGAGCGGCCCGCAGAAAAGGGGCCGCGTTTCAGGAACTCTTCCTCGTAATGGCTTATGCCAGTGCGAGGTTCACAGCGGACTCTCGACCGTCACGGCCGGGCTCGATATCAAAAGTCACTTTCTGGTTGTCGGCCAGACCGGTCAGACCGGAACGCTCAACAGCGGAAATGTGGACGAACACGTCATTGCTGCCTCCATCGGGTGCGATGAAGCCGAAGCCTTTGGTAGAATTGAACCATTTTACAGTGCCATTAGCCATATCCGTAGTCTCCTATTGTTTGCTGCCCTCGTGGGTGCGGCAGCCCGGCGTGTTAGGTCTACATCGAAAGACTGAACGCCGAAGAAAGGGAGACAGTAGGTCGAAAAAGAATAACGCTATGCCGAATTATGATAGGTGCGGCGGCGGCGCTTTCAAGAGTCTACTTCAAGATTAACGCAGATGGACCTAGTCCCGAGATAACCGCTCAATGCGGATCTTACGCAGTCCAGAAAAGGAGCGTTGCAATGGAAATCTATCTTACCTACGCATTTGTAATCGGCTTCTATTTTGTCCCGTGGAAACGCTTTCCCCGCGCCAGGTACGTATTTTGGGGTATATTTGGCATGGCCGCTCTTGGTTGGGCGCATAGCGTGTAGTAGTCCAGAAAAGGAGCGACCCGCGTGCGCAGTTAGGTACGGTTTTGGACGCGGATCGCTCTCCCATCCTCCCCAGTGGCGGATTTCATATAGAATAGTACGATTGAAATTCTGGTCCAGAAAAGGAGTGAGGGATGAACCTGCTAAAGACTTTGGCGTTGTTCGCGATCATTCTGGCGCCAGTGTTCCTGGTGCAGGCAATTTGGTGGACGTGGTCGCTTTGGGGTGTTGCTGTTTGCCTCGTCGTGTCCTGGTTGCCTGATGCAGTGCAGAAATTCAGACGCGCAGGGCGTCCATAAAAGGAGGCCGAATAGGTCAATCTTGAAGCCTCTGCGCCTCATTTTCGTCCGTGCCATGGACCGTGTGCGGGTAATTGAGCGGTCACCCCGTTCGATCGCAACCGGCATCAAGACGGTCGTTCCGAGGGATAGAGGATTGCATGCACTTCGTTAGGGCAGGATTCTGTCTATGGTTTTCGTGATTTTTGAGTAGCAACGGAAGGTGTGTTATAGTGAAATTGTCACACTAGCTGGTGTGTTGTTTTTTTGCTGGTGTGTTGTTTTGTGCGTCAACACTGGAGATAGGTTTTGAAAAACGAAATCGCAAACAATGTTAGAGCTCTGCTGGGTGTGGAATTTTTTGAATTCACCCCTCCTGCGGACCCAGGTTCACCATCTGAGTGGAAAGGCACTAGTCTGAAGGGAGGTGAATTCTCTGAGGAACTGGTTGATATTCTTCCCGATTCTTCAGACACTCCCGGCCCTATTATGGGAACTGCAGCGAAGGGTGCAGGGCACGATGAGGACTGGGAACCGCCCGTCACATTGCCTGATCAAGCTAACGATTGGGATATCTTCTAGAAAACGGGCGAGCGAGGCTCCGTGTTCGGTTTCAAGATCAAGGTGGACGGCGGGCCAGCGCTGGTCTTTCAGTCAGAGCACAACGAATTTGCTCTGGCCGTGATGGAGGCATTCGGCCAGTTCTCGCTGCCCTTCCCGTGGGATGCCGAGATATGGGAGCCCAGCAATTGTTGAATTATGGCCCCTATTTCTGTCGGACCAATATTTTCCGGTACATGCACAGGCGCGAGTATGTCGTGCCGCCTGTGATGACAGAAATCCAGTAAAGGAGCCCGCATAATGGCGTGCATATTTTGAAGAGAATTTTGTAAAGGGAGCGAATAGGTGACTGAACAGAAACATCCACAAAAACAACCCAAGGTTTGCCCAGAGTGCGGTCATGTATTTCAAGGTAATGGGTGGGACGGAATCGATGCGCATTGGCGCGCAAGGCATGATGATGTGATGCCCTACGAAGAAGCCTGGCCGTTGCTCAAAGCCGAAACCTACGGAAACTAAACGTCCAACAAAGGAGCGGCCCGCAGCGCTATTTCGGGTGCTAGGCGCGGACCGCTCTCCCCACCTAAGGCGCAGGCGGATTTTTGAGAAACTAGTACAGAAATAATACGGGTCCAGAAAAGGAAGCGCTTTTTCTGAGGCCGCTTGGTCAGGCGAATGATTGAAGGTGACTACTGTACAAATTTCATGCTGGGGTGCGGTGCGCTCGAAAGCAAATCAGGAGAAAAAAATGTTGATGAGGGAACATCCACAGAATTTTGCAACCTATGAAGAAGCGGTGGGTTTTGCTGAAGTGGAATTGGAAGGCGGCCCAGATTTTCGTATCAAAGTAGACAGTGGCGGGAGCTTCCGCGTTGTTGTGATTACCGATGATGGTGATGTCAAAGCAATCATGGAGCGGCTTAACTACTCAGTGAGCTCCATGGGCAGAAATCATCAATAGAAAATCTACATAAGGAGAGACCCGCGCTCATAAGGCTTGGAGTGAATTGTATGTAGGTCGCTCTCATTGCCCACGGAATAGGCGATTTCTCGCGCTTGCCCCCACAGTAGTTTGTTGCGGACTAAATTGCGGCTACAATATGTTGTGATGGTGTGGGCGACTCTGTGGATGGCCGGTGGATAACTGATTATTCCAGATGAGCATTCTATAAGGGAATGGTTTATGGCGATGACAGTTGGCGACCACTATATAGTCGTATCAAGCCTTGAAAGGCTTTCCTGTGAAGACTTGGATAATTTGAAATTCGAGTTTGAAGATATGTTCGCCGAGACAGAGATCCAGAAAGCCTCTGGTTCGGAACTCGGGTACACAAAGAAAGAAATCGAAGTGTCTATCGAGGGCTATGTAAGAATAGACTCGAAACTGAAGGGTAAGGGGTGGTGGTATCGTTCCAAGCTAAGATCGAAACTCACTATGAAGCTGCTCTGAGTCCAGAAGTGGAGGGTTCTGGAAATGTTCCCGTAGGGGTTTTCCCGACTCACTGACCTCCGATATCCCCAGCCCATGCTCAAACGCGGCGGCACGCGCCTATCAGTCATCCCCGAACACCAGCTGTGGCTTGAATGCGCCTGCGGCCACAACGGACCTGTCCAGGTCGTCGACATCATTGCCAAATGGGGCGATCAGATAACGGTTGGCGAGGCGATCGCGCGGCTGCGGTGCTCGGCCTGCCGTACAAAGCAGATCAAGGATTACCGGATCACCTATGTGGGTGGGTCATGGGGTGCGATGCGGGGGGCGGGAGGAAAACCTAGTTGAATGACCGGGCGAAGTTTCTCCGCAATGTTTTACAATTCGAAAAATAAATCGTTGAAAATCAATGAAGCACTAAGGGGGTGTTTTACAGCGTAAGACATTGAAATATATTGATTAGAACCGTCCTCCACGGCTCGCCACTTCCCTTTTTAGTCGTTCTCGGCGTCCAAGCGTGGCGGCGACTACAGCTTTAATGGAGCTACATCGAAAGCGCAGACGCCAGTGAGCTACGGGACAATACCGGTGGCATGGAAGCTGACATCATGCAGCTGAACGGGCCGCGCTAGATTTTTCTGCAACCGGGGTTTTTATGCGATTTCTGCACCGAAGTGGGGTTCACCCCACCCGGTTTGAAATCAGCATTCTTTTCCGCCTTTGCTGGGGTCAAAAATCCTCCCAGCTGGCCTTGGTCGCGGCGGTTGGGCTTTCGTTTACAGCGATTGGGCGCGGGGCTATGGCTGCGACATTGTCCCAACCTTCCCCGTGAGAACTGGGTTTGCGGCCTCCGGCGCCGCGACGAGCCCCAGCCCTTGCAGGCAGGGAGGTGATGCCGCCATCAATGTTGAAATGAGAGACCAGTTCTGAAAGTGTGGTGGCGTCTGAGTTCATTATCTGGCTGGCCGCGGTGGCCTGCTCCACCATCGCCGCGTTCTGTTGGGTCACCTGATCCAGTTGTGATACTCCGATGTTGATCTCAGCCAGCCCGGTGGACTGTTCAGCGGCGCCTACGGTGATTTCCGAAACCAATTGCGAGATATGGCTGACCCGAGAGACGATATTTTCCAACGCCGCGCCTGCTTTGCCGACCAGATCGACACCCTGATCAACCTGTTTCGAGCTGTCGCTGATCAGAGTCTTGATCTCCAGTGCTGCGTCTGACGAGCGTTGCGCCAACGCCCGCACTTCAGAAGCGACCACCGCAAAGCCACGGCCCGCTTCGCCAGCTCGCGCCGCCTCGACACCTGCGTTCAGCGCCAACAGGTTGGTCTGGAAAGCGATGTCGTCGATCACCCCGATGATCTGCGAGATCTGGGCCGACGACCGTTCGATCTCTGTCATCGCCGCCACTGCGTTCTGTACAACGCCGCCGCTGATCTCAGCCTCTGCGCGGGTTTGGTTGACTATATTTTCGACGCTGCGGGCACCATCGGCTGCGGATTTAACGCTGGTGGTCATCTCTTCCAGTGCTGCCGCTGTCTGCTCCAGCGTGGCGGCCTGACTTTCAGTCCGGTGTGACAAATCAGTGGAAGCCTCGCCGATCTCGCTCGACCGCAGCAAGATGCCGCCCGAGACATCAATAACCCGGGAAATGGTCTGGCTTAGGGTCTGAACCGTGTTGTTATAGTCAATCCGCAGTTGCTCGTATTCCTCTGAAAACGGTTCTCTGATCTGCTTGGTCAACACACCCTTCGAGAGATGGCGCAAGCCGATGCCGAGTTCCGAGACCACGCGGTGCTGCATGCCTTCGCGATGTTCTTTCTCGGCTTCACGCGCGCGGATAAGATCCTGTCGCAGGGCATCCAACGCCTTGGCGATGTCACCAATCTCGTCGGTGCGCTCCATGGCTTCGATGGACTGTTCAAGCTGGCCCTGGGCGACCTCTTCGATGGCCAGCTTGACCGAAGCGAGAGGCCGGGTAATGCTGTTGGTAATCAAAATGTTGCCGACAAGTGTCCCGGCAATGGACAGCACAGACAGGGCAACAAGCACATAGATCAGAACCAAGTTGCTCGACTGCGCGTCGGCACCGGCTGCACTGCCAAAGGACTCGATGGCTTCGCCAAGCAGCTCCATCCCGTCTTCGAGTTGGGTGAAGGCTTTTGTAAACTCAGGCATACGCGCCTCTGCAGCCTCACGATCGTTTAAGGCAAGCCCTGAGAGGACGCGCGCAGATTCAAGATAGGCATTGAGAGTCGGCACAATGTTGTCAACTTTTTGGCGTATCTCCGGAGCGAGAGGCAGAGCTTGCAGTGACTTGATAGAAGACGTGAATTCCTCGGCGTGGCTGGTCAAGCTGTCGCTGGCAGAGGCACGATCCGCAGGAGAGCCGTCAGGCCCTGTGAGGAGAGCAAACAGAACATCTGCGCGCAGGCCGTCATGCATCATATCTGCTTGTTTTTGGTGAAGCACAGCGGAGGTTGCGGTGCTTGTTGCCATCAACCCTGAATTGCTGGATATCAACCCAATAGTACCAACGGCAGCTATGATCAGCAATGCCGCGAGCGACAAGCCAACACTAAAGAAGATGCGGGCCCGAACAGAGGCTTGGGATATCATCGTGCATTCCAATCTACTACATATGGTCTTTGAGGGCAGTGGTAGGAGGCGGGGATTAATTTTCAGCTAACCGACATACCCCAAATGAACCGCCATGTGGTTCAAGTTGAAACGATCATGAAGTCCGATCCATCCTGTTTCTGGACGTGGCGCAGCTATCGATGCATCCGAGAGCGTGTCTGACACTGATGCATTGTCTGTGTCTCGGGGGTTGGCTGTTTCGGTTTCTTGATCATGGTTCCTTGGCGAAACCCATATGAACTGCGAGCGAAACGGCGATGTCGTAAAAGCAGCCCGGATTGGTCGGTGTAGCAAAAGCGAAGTCAAAATGCAGAAAGGGAGGCTGGGCAAAGGCGGCGACCCGGGGCCTTCAAGCCTACAGTCGGCTCGGTCCTGTTGGTGCGTTTAGCGTCCAATGGCAGCTCTCAGCCCTTAGTTGCCCCTTGTGATCACTGAGGCGACAGGCCGATTTGGAGCCCAAATTTCAAACTTCTGGAAAGCATCCAATGCCAATTTGCTTGGTTGAGTATTGTTTTGCCGGCAACTGCTGGTAGATTGACAGCCACCTATATTGCGAATTATCCAGGATATCATTCAGGCCAAATGCCACCGCCATTTATCTCCACACGGACAATGGTCGGTCTCAAGGGTGGCTTACAACAGGTCACCAGCCCGCAGGCCACCCTCTCCGCTTTATCGACCGAAGACCTTCCTGCGTTTGCTCTGGATACAACCCGTGCCTATATTCCGCAATTGGCCCAGCTTCGGTTCTTCGAACGCTCGGCCTCTGACATCGGAGTGGATAACCTGGGCTTTGTTCTTGCTGCCGACGCTGATGTCCGGCGTTATGGGCTGTTTGGTGACTACGTGACCTCTGCGCAAACATTCCACGATGCGTTGTGCCTGACCCGCGATATGATGGTGTACCATTCGTCCCACGACCGGATGTCCCTGCGGCGAAAAGGCGATATTCTGCAGCTTACCTATCACTCGGCGCTGCGACATGCGCCGGGGTATTACCACTTTGCGACAATTGCCGCCTCGTCGATGCTGAGCATTGCAGAACCCTTTTTTAAACGGTGTTACCTGCGACAAATTGCATTTAATTTCCCCAGACCGCGCCAGACCGCTCCTTATGAAACCCTGTTCGGTTGCCCGGTTATTTTTGACCAGCCCGAATTTTCGATCCTGTTTGACATCGAAGCGGCACAGCAAACACTGTGCAAAAACCCCACCAGACGGGTGACCGCAGGCGATGTAATGCGTGATGCAATGGGACCAGCCCCCTCTGATTTGGTCGGTTCGGTAGAGGCGATCCTGCGGGCTAACATTTCCGCTGCAATTGGGTTTGACCAAGTGGCAAGCCAGCTTGATCGTTCGCAACGATCACTGCGCCGCCGTCTGGATGAGAGCGGCACGAACTTTCGCGATCTGGCCCGAAAGGTCCGCATAGATTATGCGCGCGAGCTTCTTATCGAAGGTGAGCTGGACGTCACTGAGATATCCCAACATGTGGGCTATTCCGACCCGTCGCATTTTGGCCGTGCGTTTCGACGGTTGACGGGGCTTTCGCCCTCAGAGATGCGCGGTTTCGGCGTTTCATCCAAACTGGCCGGAAATGGCTAACGGGATGTGCTGAACCAAGTTACCGTTCGCTCAAATTGACAAAGGAGCTTTTGTTCACATGAAATTACGACACCATTTTTTAACGGCAACCGCACTTGGCTGCGCTCTGTTCACCCTGCCAGTACTGGCCGACCCTGTGACCGTCACTGTCGATAGTTTTGTCCGGGCTGAAACCGATATGACGATGAAGCGTTACACAGATATTGGCGGATTTGGCAAGTTCGCCCATATTCGCCAACCGACACCGTTGGATGAACAGAACGTCATTCGCATGAACCACGATACCCTGTATTCTTTTGGTATTTTCGATTTGACGACCCCAGTCACAATTACCAAGCCTGAATCCGACCGTTGGCAGTCGATGATGTTTGTAACCCAGGATCATTCGATCCCGCCCGCGATCTATGAAGCAGGCTCATACACGCTAACTCAGGAAGAAATCGGCACCAGATACGTGACCGTCGCGTTCCGCACGCTTGTGAACGCCAACGAACCTGCGGACATCAAACAGGCAAATGCACTGCAGGACCAGATAACGGTAACGCAGGCAGACATCGGTACGCTGGATATTCCAGACTGGGACGAGGTATCGCTGACCAAAGTGCGCGAGGCGGTTAATGTGCTTGCCGCGACCCTTACCGACACCTCGAGAATGCTCGGTGACAAGGACGAGCTTGATCCAATTCAGCACCTGCTTGGCACCGCGATGGGTTGGGGCGGAAACCCCAAAAAGGATGCCATGTATTTCAGTATTGTTCCTGAAAATAACGATGGAAAGCAGAACTATGAGTTGATTGTCAAAGACATCCCCGTTGACGGTTTTGCCTCTGTAACTGTGTATAATTCGAAGGGGTTTATGGAGATAAATGACTTGGGGGTTAACGCGATCAACAACCTGACCGCAAAGCCAAGCGCAGACGGCGGCGCAGTAATCCATTTTGGTGGTTGTGAGGATGGCCGCGAGAATTGCATCCCGACAACTCCGGGCTGGAACTACCTCGTGCGGCTGTATCAACCACAAGAGGTCGTTCTGGACAAAAGCTGGACGTTCCCCGACGCCACCCCGATTGAATAGAAATATCATCAAGACCGCAGCGCAATTCTTGTTGTGGTCTTGATACCGTCGGGCTGAGTTTTGCAGGCATTTTACTGACTTAAATCCGTTCCCATACGGGTGCTGTTCCGCTTCAATAGCTGAACAAAGATTGCGGATCTGGCCGTTGCTGGTGGCGGGTTTTGCTGCGCAATTTACCTGTCCTCGATCGTTACAGCGAAGGGCCGCAATCCGCCCTTCCGTACAAGTTTCTGCGGCAGCAGCATTGATCACAATGAGCGCACATCGCACATCGCACGATAGCAGCAGATGGGTCGGATGATCCATCAAAGGAGGGCCGAGCTTTGGCTGATGTGACAGAGAAGAAGCTTCCTGCATGTTTGATGGCCAGCCACCAAGCGCGATCCGCATCTCCCATCTGTGCGGGCATGGTGATTGGCATCACCCTGCAGACCGGGCGATGCTCGAGGCCAGGGTGGTTCAACTGAACCGTGAGTTCGCCGAGGGCAAGCGCTGGATCCAGGAACAGTCCAAGTAAGGAGTGAATGACTGCGCATTGCAGTTTTGGGAGGGATACTTGAAAACACCAATGCACGCATAAGGTGTAATAATGTCACGAAACAGCTGTAGGTAGTGAAAATATCCAATGCGCTCGATAAATTTTAACCATTCCGCTTGATCTAAATTTTTGATGTGGGAAGTCTATAGTCACCCTTGCTATTGGGAAATAAGAATTATCAACGCAAATTAAAGGGAGATTATAAATGCAAAGGGCATTCAAAAACCTATGGGCTGTTATCTCGCTCGTTTTATTGTCCGGGGCGGCAACTGCTGAGGCCGTTGATCTGCCGTTTACCATACCGCAAGACGGAGGCGGGTTTTCCACTGATTACGAGGCTCTGTCAGCCGATCAAAACCTGACGAATATGCAAAAATATGCGGTCGTCAACGAATTGCGTAAACGTGACGGCTATATGGAAAGTCTGTCGATTTTAGGGCTGGACGCGAAGTGCACGCTTGTTCCTCTGCACTGTACAATTACCGCCACTCCGGCAGCGGCCGAAGCGCTGATCCAAGGCAGTGCCATCGCGGCCACTTCTGCGATTTGCCTTATTATCGACGCGGCGGATTTTGAAATTACCGCGCCCATTTGTGTGGCTGCACTTGAAGGAGTCATAGAATCCACCGTAATGCCAATTCTAACACAATGCGCGATCAAGAAACAGGCAACCGAACTCGATTTCACGATTTCGATCATTCCGCCGAAATTTGATGTCTCAGGGAAGTGCATCTAACCAATGCATTCTGAGGGCCGGGTCAGGCCCTCAGAAATTGTATGGTGCTACAAGCGTTGCAAAGGCACGTATCAGCCAATGATCGAACACTGAAACGGGTAGGTGAAGTCCAACAAAGGAGGGTGTTCGGCGAGGATCTGTCTCCGGACAGGATCTCGATGATGCTTGGGCATGAACCAACCGCCTAGGTCTCGACGCACAGATTAATGAGACACTCAGAAAACTCACCGATGATGTTAATGTTTGGCACCAGCGGACGGGCCAATTCAGCGCTGGCCTTCTCCCTGGGGACTGTCGATCCAAACCATGGGTGTCAACGAATCGGTTGTTGCACTGCGGTGGAACATCTAATTATTGCCAAACGTCCGCGGCCAGCGAGCATATCGGTTGGCAATAATTTATTTGCGGAAAAATCACCGTCGCGCGGAGAGCGAGATGCCATGTTTTCCTATGCCATAAGGCAGGACAAGCGCGCGCGAAAAAGAGGCGACTTACAATGCGTATTCTGTTTACGGGCGGTTCAGGTAAGGCCGGGCGCCATGTGTGCTGCTACTTGCGTGACCAAGGGCACCGGGTGGTCAATGTCGATCTGACACCGCTGGATGAGGCTGGAATCGACAATTTGCAAGCCGACATCACCGATTCCGGTTCTATGTTCAACGTGATGACCAGCTACGCCGATTTCGACGAGCTTGAAGCGGGGGCCGGAGTGCCCAAGTTTGATGCTGTGGTGCATTTTGCGGCTATTCCGCGCATCCTTCTCAAACCCGATCAAGAGACCTTCCGAGTCAATACCATTGGCACTTACAATGTGATTGAGGCGGCGGTAAAACTGGGCATTCCCAAGATCATCTTTGCCTCGTCTGAAACCACCTATGGTGTCTGTTTTGCCGACGGAATACTCAATCCGGATAGCCTGCCCGTTGAAGAAGATTACGACGTCAACCCGATGGACAGCTATGGGTTGAGCAAAGTGGTCAATGAGAAAACTGGCCGGTCTTTCCAGCGCCGCTCAGGCATTGATATCTATGGGCTGCGCATCGGCAATGTGATCGAGCCGGATGAATATGAACGGTTTCCTGGGTTCTTCGCCGATCCGGTTGTGCGTCGGCGGAACTTGTTTTGTTATATTGACGCCCGCGACCTTGGCCAGATTGTGGATCGGTGCCTCAAGACCGACGGTCTTGGCTTTCAGATCTTTAACGCCGGCAACGACACCAATTCTGTGGACATCTCTAATGGCGAGATCATCAAGCGGTTTTTTCCGGGCGTGCCTGTGACCCGAGAACTTGGCGAACACGAAGCGTTGTTCTCCAACCAGAAAATCAGGGACATGCTGAGTTTCAAAGAGCAACATAACTGGCGCAGCTATGTCCCGAAGCAGGAGCCGATTTAAACGCCACTCGAGCCCAGATTCAACGGGGATGCTGGCCGCGTGTCGGCCATGCCTTGCCACTCCAACTAAGGAGGCATGCAGCCCTCAGAGGGGGAGGCACAGGAACATTTTCTCCCTTGGATGCGGCCCGCCTTTAAGATCGGGCCATTGGCCAAATCGAATTTTGCGCTACTTCCTTTGACACTATTCTCAGCTGGCTTGAACAAACAGCGAGGTGTGCCAATGTCTGTCCAGTCTACACTATATTTTGGAAAGAACCTAAAGCGGGGGGCCGCTTTTTGCGCGGTATTGTTTCTATTGGTCAGTTGCAGCGGTACAGGGAAGTATCCGATTACCGGGATAGAAGCACATACGGGTGATCCGGTTCAAGAAATGCAGGCGAGCGACTTCTTTTGGACACTACCGGCATACTAGCTTTCGGCCCGGTCCGGCTCGCAATGTGGCAGCACTGGGGCGACACTGGGGTGAAACGAGGGTTGCGCTCGGGTCTATTCCCTTGAGTTGTGGCTTTGCTGCACTAGCCCCACCGGGAGGTGATGTTTATCAAGGTTAACCAAACCCCCTGAGGGCATTGAGCAGGAAAAACTATGGTTCGGATTATTTTGGTGGCCTTGGCCGGGGCGATTGTGATGTCAGCTGGCGCGCAGGCCCAGTCTGTCGGCGTGGCCCAGGCTGCCGGTGATGTCGACGTGGCGCAGGTGGATCGCGAGGCCCCTGAGGCGTCATGGCAGGCTGCGGCGGGCCATCGCCAGCGCATCGGCTATGGTCGTCTGACCACCAATGATCTGATTGGCGACGGCCAGGATCGCTGGCGCACCGGCTCGATTACCACCTCGCGGATTTATGGCTTTGGCTGGGACGGCGCCGCCCCGGCGCGATTCGGAGAGCTGCTTGAGCTGCGTATGCAGGGACAAATCATTGCGCCGGCAGATCTGACGACGGTGAATGCCAGCGATCGCCCCTGGGCGGGGGCCCTGTCCTTTGGCCTGCACAGTCACATGCAGCGCGATGATACTGAAATTGCGCTGGGGGCTGATCTTGTCTTCATCGGTCCGCAGACCGGTCTGGATCGGCTGCAGGACGCGCTGCACGGGGCCCTGGGGGCGCCGCGGCCGACCGATGCCATGCTGGCGCAGCAGATCCCTGACAAAATCCGACCGACTCTGGTGTTTGAGGCGGGGCAGGTGATGAAATTGGGGGGCACCGTGTCGCTGCGCCCGTTTGCCGAGGCACGCGCCGGCGATGAGACCCTGGTGCGGGTTGGCGCCGACTTCAGTTTTGGAACGGTTGGCCGGGGCGAGCTGCTGGTGCGCGAATCGGTGACCGGGCAAAGATACCGGGCGGTTTACGATTCGGCTCCGGGCTACAGCGTCACCCTTGGCGGCGACATTGCCTATGTGGCCGACTCGGTCTACCTGCCCGAAGAGCGCGGATACCAACTGACCAATCGTCGTGACCGAGCACGGGTCGGCCTGCACTGGCAAGGCAAGAAGGCCTCGGCTTTTTATGGCCTTACGTACCTGGGGGAAGAATTCCTAGGGCAGAGTGAGGGCCAGGTGACAGGGTCGGTCCGGTTGAAAATGAGGTTTTAAGAACACGCTGTAATACCCTGTTAAACTTTGATCTTTGCCGATCCAAATGCCTGTGTTAACGATTTATTAATAAAAAAAATAACGAGCAGGCATACAGGCATATGAAAACGGGCTTCAAGGGCACGTTTGTCATCTCCTGGTCACAAACAGATGTGGACGGTCTTTCGGCCGCCCCTATAGACGCCCTTGACGTGGGGGCGGCCTGGTCCTGGCATGGCGAAGCTGTGCGCGTAGATGGGCCAACGGAACTGTTGCGGCTGGATATGGCAAAAGGTGAGACAGACCTCCGTCGGCGCGCCGCACGATCCGTGCGGCGTCTGGTAGGGGCGGCGGTACAATGCAGAACGGATATTGACGCAGTCGACGTTGATGACCCGTTGAGGGACAGTAGTTTTGTGGTCACCAATGGGGTGCAAAGCTACACTGTCACCCTGATTGAGGTGGGGCCGACGCAGCGGCCGCTGCTGATGTTTGTTGATGAACTGCCACCGTGCAATACCGATCTATGGGTGGTGCATCACTCGCTGGGCTCCATTGCCGCGCCGGATCAACCCGCCGACGGCGGTGTCATTTGTTTCACCCCCGGCACCCGCATTGCCACGCCCGAAGGTCCGCGGCTGGTGGAGCGTCTGCGTGAAGGCGATTGGGTGCAAACCCGCGACAGCGGTGCCCAGGAGATCCTGTGGATCGGTGCCCGCCGGATGAGCGGTGCGCGCTTGTTTGTGATGCCCAAGCTGCGGCCGGTGCGAATCAAGGCCGGCGCCTTGGGCATTGATCGCCCCGAGGAAGAGCTGCTGGTCTCACCCGAGCACCGGATGCTGGTGCGCGGCGCCACGGCGCAGGCGCTGTTCAACACCCCCGAAGTGCTGGTGGCGGCGCGCGACCTGATCAATGGCACCACCATCATCACCGATCTGGCAGTGCGCGAGGTCACCTATGTGCATCTGCTGCTCAGCAGCCATCAGGTGCTCTGGGCCAACGGGGTTGAAACCGAAAGCTTCCACCCCGCCAATGCCGCCTTATCAGCGCTGGATGACAGCGATCGGCTGCGGTTGTTGCAGCTGTTGCCGGGGCTGGACCGGGATCCGCTGTCTTACGGCGGCTACGCCCGTCGCAACCTCAGCGCCCCAGAGGCCGCCATTCTGGCACATCAAGCCGCATAATCGCGGCAATTCCTGCCGCCGGTTGAATTAGGCCGGGGCGCGCTGTTGACTCTGCGCCCCATCCCCATATAAGCGCCGCTCTATTGGTGTTGGTGGACCCCGCAAGGGGAACCCTGTCATGTTCGGGATCGGATTGATTTTGGGCAAGAGGACAACGCCCTTCAATGTCGCAGCCCTTTGGGCCGCCCTTGCTCGACGGTAAGATCGCATACGCGATTGCAGCCCGAAAAGTGGGGACCGGTTTTCGGATTAAGCTGCGATGCCACTAAAGAAGGAGAACAGCCGTGACTAAGCGTACAGCTGCCAAATACAAAATTGACCGTCGCATGGGCGAAAACATCTGGGGCCGTCCAAAGTCGCCAGTCAATCGCCGTGAATATGGCCCCGGCCAGCACGGTCAGCGCCGTAAGGGCAAGATTTCCGACTTCGGTATCCAGCTGCGCGCCAAGCAGAAGCTCAAGGGCTACTACGGCGACCTGACCGAAAAGCAGTTCCGCCGCATCTACGGCGAAGCCGAGCGTGTTAAGGGCGATACCGGTGAAAATCTGATTGGTCTGCTGGAGCGCCGCCTGGACGCTGTTGTTTACCGCGCCAAGTTTGTGGCCACCGTGTTTGCAGCCCGTCAGTTCGTCAACCACGGCCACGTGCTGGTGAACGGCAAGCGCGTCAACATCCCTTCGTACCGTGTCAAAGAAGGCGACGTGATCGAAGTGCGCGAGAAGTCCAAGCAAATGGCCGCTCTGCTGGAGGCAACTCAGCTGCCCGAGCGTGACGTTCCGGACTATCTCGACACGGATCACTCCAAATTCACTGCCACCTTCGTGCGCACACCTGGTCTGGGCGATGTGCCGTACCCGGTTGTTATGGAGCCAAACTTGGTGGTGGAATTCTACGCCAAAAACTAAGTCTGACCATCGTCAGAGTTCAGATCAAAGGGCTGCCTATGGGCGGCCCTTTTTTTGTCCGGGTGGCGGGTTTATTTTTTGGCGAAAGGGCTGCAATGCGCCCCATTAAGGCCATTTGACCACAAATTGATTTGTCTTTTTGCTGCCGGGGTCGGTACTCTGCTCATGACCAGAGGCAAAAACAGTCTCGATCTATTTGGGAGTGTGATGTGAAGACGATTATCACCGCTGCAATTGCAGCTGTTGCCATGCTGGCAGGGAGCATGCTGGCGGCGGCGCCGCTGACCCTGACGCCGGCCAGCCCGCAGCCAAGCGGATTGCAGCCGGGGCTGAATGTGCGTTACGCCTATCCCAGCGACATCAAGAGCCTGGCCCAGGCGCGAAACGCATTGAAGCACCGCTCCGAAGCGGGCCCGCCTCTGACCGGGCTGGATTACAGCACCACAAGCATCGGCGAAAAGGCCCTGACCTCAAAGCGCTCGGAAACTGTCGCGGCGGATATCAGCGGCTATGTCCGGTTTGATGCGCCCGGGGTCTATACAATTGATTTCCTGACAAACGACGGTCTTGAGGCAATGGTTGGCGGTCAGCTGGTGGGAAAATTCGATGGTAGACAAACCTGCGAAGAAACCATTGCGGTTGATGTCGAGGTGCCCAGGGCAGGCTGGTACCCGGTGAAAATCCTTTACTTTCAACGTAAGAAAACCGCCTGCCTGCATATGCGCCGTGGCGCGGCAGGCCAGCGCGTGACCTGGATCTCAAACGCGGCATTTGGCCGTTAGGCTCCGGCCCCTGTTGGTCCGCCTTTCATCTGGCTGAAAATATCCCGGGGGTTTGGGGGCTGGCCCCCGGCGTTTTCCCCGGCGTTTTCCCTGGCGTTTTCCGCTGCCGCTTCTACAGCGGCAACGGGCGCCCCTCGGCAATGGCCTCCATCGCAAAATACGAGGTGACGCTGTCCAGCTCGACCCCCTCGATCAGCCGCTGATAGACCCGGTCATAGCTGGTCATATCCTCGGTCACCACTTTCAGCTGATAGTCATAATCGCCGCCGATGCGATGAAAATCCACCACCTCGGGGATGGCCAGCACATGGCGGCGAAACTGCTGCAACCATTCGGTTGAGTGATGCCGGGTGCGCAGCATCACAAAGACCACCAGATCCAGCCCCAATTGCTTGCGGTCAACGCGGGCGGTTGATCCCATCAGCAAGCGGCGCTCGTTCAGCCCCTTTAGTCTGCGCCAGCAGGCGTTCTGCGACAGCCCGACGGTCTCGGCCAGATCCCGCTGAGACATGCCACCGTCCTGTTGCAGGGCGCGCAGGATGGCACGGTCAATTTGATCTACATTTTTGCTCATATACGATCATACGACACAAGTTTAGCCAATTCCACAGGGAATTCAGTGAGGTTTTCGCGGTGATTTTCGTTCATTCTGTCAGGTAACGGACAGGAGCGCCCAATGACCCTCGCAGATTTCAAAACATCGATCCAGATCGCCGCCGGTGACGGCAGCCTGCAGGCGGGGGTGATTGGCGACGGGGTGATGATACCGGGGCTGAACGGCGATGTGCCGCTGGTCTATGCCGATTACGTCGCCTCGGGCCGGGCGCTGCGCCAGGTGGAGGATTTCATCAGCTCTCAGGTGCTGCCCTTCTATGCCAATTCACACACCGAAGCCTCTTATTGTGGGTCATATGTCACCCGGATGCGCCGCCAGGCCCGGGCTGAGATCGCCCGGCTCACCGGCGCGATGCAGGCGGATACGGTGATTTTTGCCGGCTCAGGGGCCACTGCCGGGCTGAACCGTCTGGTCAGTCTTCTGGGGGTCGCAGAGGCACAAGATCCGGTGGTTTTTATCGGACCCTATGAGCACCATTCGAACATCCTGCCCTGGCGCGAAAGCAAGGCCAGGGTGGTGGAAATCCCCGAAGCCGCTGAGGGTGGCGTGGACATGGAGGCCTTGCACCGGGCCCTCGCTGACCACGCGGATAGCGACTTGAAGATCGGCAGCTTCTCAGCTGCGTCCAATGTCACCGGAATTTTGACCGACCCGGATCCGATCAGCCGCCTGTTGCACGCCCATGGCGCCCTGGCGATCTGGGACTATGCCGGCGGGGCACCCTATCTGCCCATCGACATGGGCGGCAATGGCGCCGCCCGCAAGGATGCGGTGGTGGTCTCGCCGCATAAATTCCCCGGCGGTCCCGGTGCCTCGGGAGTGCTGATCGTCAACAGTCAGGTGGTGCGCCGTCGCTGCCCGTCCTGGCCCGGCGGCGGCACCGTCAGCTTTGTGTCGCCCTGGTCGCATGACTACAGCGAGGATCTGGCCGCCCGCGAAGAGGCCGGCACCCCCAATGTGATCGGCGATATCCGCGCTGCCCTGGTGTTTCTGGTCAAAGAGGCGGTTGGCCAGGCCGAGATCGAGGCAAAAGAGGCACACTTCACCGCCATGGCACGGGCGGGCTGGGATGATAATCCCCATCTCAACCTGCTGGGCAGTGCCAGTGCCGAGCGGCTGCCGATCTTTTCCTTTCTGGTCACTGGTGCCTCGGGGGCGCCGGTGCATCAGCAATTGTTCACCCGCATGCTCAGCGACATCTACGGCATTCAGGCCCGTGGCGGCTGTGCCTGCGCCGGACCCTATGCGCATCGCCTGCTGGGCATCGACCATGCGGCCTCGGAGGCGCTGTTTGCTGATCTGAAGGCCGGCAAAGAGATGCGCAAGCCGGGCTGGGTGCGGTTGAATTTCTCGTACCTGATGAGCGATGACACCGCGCGCTACATAATCGACAGCGTCAACGAGCTGGCCCGGAATGCTGAGGAGATGGCCCAGCAATACTCGGTGGATCAAAGCACCGCCCGGTTCAAAGCGCTGGTTGCCTGAGCCACATAACTTGATTGCAAAATAACAGCGGGGGCAGTTGGCCGGGGTCAGACATGTCTGTAGTTGATTAAGCGAATTGGAATCCTAACCTTGCTCGGGCAGGGGGGCCAACCTACATTGATACCCAGTTGATTTTAATTGGTTGGAGCTTTGTCCTATGGCGCTCAAATTATCCGCTGCAGTTGGCGATAAGAAACGCATTACCAAACCCGATCCCAAGACGGACAAGGGCAAATTTGCCAATGTCAAAAACCTGCCCGCTGATGTGGAACTGGTGCGGCTGATGCTCAGGGCGAACGGCTATACGATCGAAGTCCACGCCAAATGTGATGCCGGGCTGATCGCCATGATCCGCGATTTCCAGAAAAAGAAGCTTGGGTTTAAGAAACCTGATGGCATTGTTGATCCGGGCGGGCGCACATGGGGCGCTGGACTGGCGAAGCTGGCGGCGCAGGTGTCAGCAGATGCCAAGATCGAGGTCTATCAGGTCACCGAGGGTGGCAAGACCAAATTTGTGTCCAAGGCTGAATATGAGGCCGGGGAAAAGGCCCTGAAGCACGAGATGCTGTCGAAGGCCAATATGATGTATAATCAGGCTGAGGCCTGGACCGAATTCTGCACCGATGTAGAACAGACCCGCCAATCCTCGGACGGGTTTATGATGGCCTTGGCTGAATTTACGGTCAGCATGGTCAATGACAAAACCGACCCGCCCTGGAATAAAATCCTAGAGGCGCGCAGCCAGGCCTCGATCCTGAGATCCACCATTGACCGGGCCAAGCCGGACTGGGTCAAGGTTCTCAAACAGGACAAAAAGGCGACCAAGGCCTATATGGCTGGCGGCAAGGCCTTCCACAAATTCATCGACGAACGGATCAGCACTGCCAGCAAGATTGTGGGTGGTCTCGAAATTGTCCGCGACACCGCGTTCACCGTGGTCGAGGCCTATGTGACCGCTAAGCTGATTGTCACCAAAGGCATGTCACCTGCCAAGGCCAATGCCATAGCCGCCGCCAGCACCGAGGCGTTGAAATCCGGGGCTGGGCAATTTGGCGAATATGCCGCTGGCAATAAGGTCACTTGGGACAGCGCCGCCAAGAAGGTCTTTATCGACAGTTTCATTGCCGGTCTGGCCGGGGCTGCAGGCGGCAAGCTGGGGGCGGCGCTCAGCAAGGGGCTGGCCGGAAAACTGGCCGCCAAGGTGCTGCCCAAACTGTCAGGCAAAATCTCTCAAAAGGTGGGCACGGCGTTTTTTACCCGCTTTTTGACCTCCAAGGCGGGCGAGGCGATGGTGGTCACAGCGTTGAAAGAGACCATCGGATTGTTCAAACCCGCCATCGAAAAGGGCCGTCCGCCAAATTCGAAAGAGATCAAAGAGGCCGTCGCCAAAACCCTGTCGGCTGGCATTTTGACCCATGCCTCGTTCAAGGCGCTTGAGAGTTTCACCACGCATCTGCCGGCGGCAACAGAAACGTTTCTTGCAAAAACCCTGTCTCCCAAGGTGATGGCGGGCATGCGCAAGGATCTGGTGAAATTATATGACGAAGACACGGTGAACCGGCTGATCGCCAAACATGGTGACGAAATGTATATGAAGGTTGCCGATATGCTGGGCGGCAAAATTGTCGATAAGGCAGCGGTTGAGGCGATCAATGGCTCGGACGGCTCGCAATCCGCCAAAGTGATGCAGAAACTGGCCAATGAATCGATGCGCAAGGATGCAGATCTGCGCAAGAGAATCGAGGCCATCATCAAATCCGAGGCCAAGCGCCGGGTCAAAAAGCTGCAACCGGCGCGCTAAACCCGGCGTTTTCAGGATCGTCATGATCTTGCCGCTTCCCCAATATGGCGCAGGCGGCTATTAGGGTCTCCGACAAGGAGCCCGAGACATGAACAAGATCACACCGCAGCCCGGTATTATGGACATCGCTATCTACCAGAGCGGCGCTGCTCATGTGGCCGGCGTCAGCAATGTGGTAAAGCTGTCGTCGAACGAAAACCCGCTGGGCCCCAGCCCGCGGGCGATTGAGGCGATGCAGGCCGCAGCGGCGCAGGTGCACCGCTATCCCAGCTCGGATCATGCCAGCTTGCGCCGCGCGATTGGCGAGGTTCACGGGCTAGATCCCGAGCAGATCATCTGCGGTGCCGGCAGCGACGAGATTATTGCCTTTTTGTGCCAGTGTTATGCGGGGCCGGGGGACGAGGTTCTCTATACCGAACACGGGTTCTCGATGTACCGCATCAGCGCACTGGCCGCCGGGGCAACCCCGGTTGAGGTCCGCGAGCGCGAGCGGGTGACGGATGTGGACGCGCTGCTGGGCGGCTGCACCGGGCGCACCAGGTTGGTGTTCATTGCCAATCCGAACAATCCCACCGGCACCATGATTTCCGAGGCTGAGGTGGCCCGGCTGGCCGACGGTCTGCCCAAAGGCGCCTTGCTGGTGCTGGACGGCGCCTATGCGGAATATGTCGAAGGCTTTGACGCGGGTGCTGCACTGGTCGAGGCCCGCTCCAATATTGTTATGACCCGCACCTTTTCCAAGCTTTACGGGCTGGGTGGTGCGCGGATCGGCTGGGGCTATGGCCCTGCGGCCATCATTGACGTGCTGAACCGGGTGCGCGGACCGTTCAATGTATCGTCCACCGCACTGGCCGCCGCCGAGGCCTCGATCCGGGATCTGGACTATGTCGCCAGCTGCCGGGCCGAGAACAGCAAATGGCGCAGCTGGCTGGCCGCGGCGCTGGCTGAGGTCGGCGTCAGCTCGGACATCTCCTGCACCAATTTCATCCTGGCCCGCTTTGCCAGCCAGGCCGAGGCCGAAGCCTGTGATCTGTATTTGCAAAAACAAGGCCTGATCGTGCGCCGGGTGGCAGGCTATAACCTGCCCGAAGCCCTGCGCATCACGATCGGCGACGAGACCTCCTGCCGCCGCTTGGCGCAGGCGGTGAAAGAATTCAAGAATGGTGCCATATGAACCAGCCAGTACCAATATATGACCGCATTGCCCTGATCGGGCTGGGGCTGATTGCCTCGTCGATGTTCTGGGCGATCAAACGCTCGGGGCTGGCGGGCGAGGTGACCGGTTATGCCCGATCACCCGAAACCCGCGATAAAGCCCGCGAAATCGGCTTGTGTGACCGGGTCTGTGACAGTGCCGCCGCCGCGGTCGAGGACGCCGATCTGGTGGTGCTCTGTGTGCCGGTTGGGGCGATGGGCCCGGTGATGCAGGACATTGCCCCGGCGTTGAAGCCGGGGGCAACGGTCTCTGATGTGGGCTCGGTTAAACGCCATGTGATCGAGGCGGTGCTGCCGCATATCCCTGAGGGCGTGCATTTTGTACCGGCGCACCCATTGGCGGGGACCGAACATTCCGGCCCTGAATCCGGTTTTGCCGAGCTGTATGACAACCGCTGGTGCCTGCTGGTGCCGGTGGAAGGTTCAGACCCAGACGCCGTCGCCAAACTGCGGGCACTATGGGAGGGCATGGGAGCCAATGTGGACGAGATGGACGCCGATCACCACGATCTGGTGCTGGCCGTCACCAGCCACACGCCGCACCTGATTGCCTATACGATGGTTGGCGTTGCTGACGACCTGCGCCGGGTCACCGATAGCGAAGTGATCAAATACTCGGCGGCCGGTTTTCGCGACTTCACCCGCATTGCGGCGTCGGACCCAACCATGTGGCGCGATGTCTTTCTGAGCAACAAAGAGGCCACGCTGGAGATCCTCGGGCGTTTCACCGAAGAGCTGTTTGCGCTGCAACGCGCCATCCGCACCGGCGACGGAGATCACCTGCACGATTATTTCACTCATACCCGCGCTATCCGCCGTGGTATCATCGAGGCAGGGCAGGACACCGACGCGCCTGATTTTGGCCGTGGGCAAGCGGTATCAAAGACGGACGGGCCAGAAACCGGGCAAGAAAAATGATCACACGAGCGGCGATATGTGGCTTACTGGTGGCGCTGACCATGCCGGCATTTGCAGCTGCGCCCGAGGGGGCTCTGCGCCCCACACCGCGCCCTGTCGCGGATCTCCAGCTGGCCGCCGCCCGGCCCGCAGACCTGCACTCCTTGGGGCCAATGCTGTCTCTGCGCCCGGCTCTGCGGCCAGACAGTGTGGTTGAACAGGCCCTGTTCAAACGCCGCAGGCTGCGCAAAGGGTCGGTCTGCGGAGATATCAGTATTCAGGGTGAAAAGGTCGGCACGATTGCAGCCAATCAGAGCGGCTGCGGGGCGCAAAATGCGGTGCGAGTGCGCTCGGTGGCTGGGGTGACGCTCAGCCAGCCGGCAGTGATGACATGTGAAACCGCGCAGGCGCTGAACGCTTGGGTGGATAAAGGGTTGCAACCGGCCTTTCGCCGCAGGAACAAGGTGGTCAGCCTGCGCGTCGCGGCGCATTACGCCTGCCGCACCCGCAACAATCGCCCCGGCGCCCGGATATCGGAACATGGCAAGGGCAAGGCGATCGACATTTCCGGCTTTACCCTGGCCAACGGCGACAAGATCACGGTCGCCGAGGGTTGGAACGCCAAGGGCGTCGCCAAACGGTTGCGCAAGGCCTGGTCGGCCGCCTGCGGCCCCTTTGGCACCGTTCTGGGACCTGAGGCAGACCGGCATCACCGTGACCATTTTCATCTCGATACCGCCCAGTACCGCAGCGGTCCCTACTGCCGGTAAGCCTTGCCACGCTGGGCTCCCGCGCCCCTAGGGATGATCGGCTGCGCCGATCCCCCAATGGGCTTGGGCGTGGCGCCGTGCTGCGCACGGCGAAACAGAAAAAGACAGTGCCAAGACATGCTTGAGGGCAAATCTGCCCCTCAAGGCGCCTGTTCCAGGCTATTGCACTCCCCTCTCGCGTTACGGGCTGCACCCGCGCCATAGGCGCGGTGGCCTGCGGCGATCATGGACCTGCGATAGGGCCGCCGGGCGCCGCGTCAGCGGCGCCACGCCCAACGGGAGGAGGGCATCAAAGATGCCAGACGACGGGCGGGAGCGCCTGTTAGCGTAGAATGAGCCGCGGTGCGGCGCCCAGTGGGATCGGCCCCAGGGCGATATAGCCATTGCGAAAATTCAATTGGGTGTCGAGATCGTTTGGGGTGCCGCCAAGCCCGGCGAACAGGCCCAGCACCCGCTCGATGCCATCGCGGGCGGTGGCAGGCAGCGCCCCTGCACCCTCGGCCATCGCCAGCATCTGGCGCCAGTTTTCCACCTTTAGCGATATTTCCCCGGTGGGCAGCCCGGCCTCGTTGACCTCCAGAGTGCCCGTCGCCTTGAGCCGTAGCGCCCCCCAATGGGCATCGGCCAGCCTGAGGGTGATGTGACGGGGCTGCGGGCGGCGCAGCTCTAGCGCCGAGCGGTCCCAGGCGGTGTCAAATGTCACCTCCATATCCAGCGACAGGGCGTCAAAACTGTCGGGGAGGGTATCGGCGGCGGCCATCAGCTGGCGCAATTCGGTGCCGGGGGTAAACCCGGTGGCGTCAATCAGCAGCTGATAGCGCTCAGGCTGTGCCGTCTGGCGCATCGCCAGCTGCAGCGTCTCGGCCCCGATGATTGTTTTGGCGCCGTCGCTGATCCGCCATGTGGCGCTGTTGAGCGCCATTTCTTCCAGCCCCAGAGCCAGCCCGGGCGCCAGATGCAACCGCGCCTGCAACGCCTGGGCCTCGATCACCACGGTCTGATCAAAATAGGACAGCCGTTGCGGCGTTGGGGCAAATCGCAGGGTTTGACGGCCGGGCCAGATCGCCGGGCTTTCGATCTCCAGCCAGTCGGCTCTCCAGGCGGTGCCGGTGCCGGGGTCTGCCAGGGTTGGTTGGCTGATCCGGGTCACATGGTGGCTGGGATAGCCACTGCTGTTCAACGCGCCATATTCCGCCTGCCAGCCCTGGCGCTGCTGTTCGGAAAACCAGCTGCTGATGCCGCTGCGCAGGCCCCAGCCCGCCGCGAACCAGTACATTGACCACAGCAGCGCCGCAACCAAGAGCAATTTCATCACGCGCAGCATCAACAGCCTCTTTTGTCCAAACCGGTTTTGCTGTTTATAGACCCGAAACCAGAGAGGGCCAGTGCAATGACGATGTGGGTGTTTGGATATGGATCTTTGCTGTGGAATCCCGGCTTTCCGGTGGCCCGGCAAGAGGTCGCGACATTGCAAGGCTATGCGCGCTCGTTCTGCATGAGCTCGATCCATCATCGTGGCAGCGAGGAGACACCCGGGCTGGTGCTGGCGCTGGACGCCGTCGAGGCGGCCCATTGCACCGGGCTGGCGCTGGCGGTTGAAGCCGGACACGAGGACAGAACCCTGGCCGAGCTGCGCGAGCGGGAGCTGATTTCGTCGGCCTATCTGGAGCGCGATCTGGCGGTCGATCTGGCCAGTGGCGAAACGGTGACCGCCGTCACCTATGTGATCGACCCGGACCACGTGCAGTATTGCGGCGATCTAAGCCTGGAAGCTCAGGCCCGCATTATCGCCGTTGCGGTGGGCGGACGCGGGCCAAACCCGGAATATCTGTTCAACACGGCGGCGCATCTGGCCGAGATTGGCCTCAGGGATGCGGATCTTGACTGGTTGACGCGGCGGGTCCAGGCCCTGACTGCATAAAGCCTTGGCGCTTTGGAATATTAGTCTGTAGTCTCTGGTGAAAGAGCAGAGTAGATTTCAGGAACACCGACGAATGGCGCAGCCACATAGCGAGGCCCGAGTGCAATTTTCGCAGCCGGTCCGCCAAATCATGATGATGTTGATCGCGCTGGGCCTGTCGGGGTTTGGCGCCTTTGTGGCCCTGCCGCGGGTGCTGCCGGTGTTCCAATCCAACCTCTGGCTGAACGGCTTTATCCTGCTGGTGTTTGTCTTTGGCGTGCTGGCCTGTTTCTGGCAGGTGATCCAGCTGATTGGCTCGGTGCGGTGGATTGAACGGTTTGCCGCCGGCGAGATCCGTGACGCGGCCCGGCCACCCTCCATTCTGGCGCCGCTGGCGACCATGCTCAGAACCCGTGCGGCGCGGATGCAGCTGGGCTCGTCCTCGACCCGCTCGATCCTGGACAGCGTTGCCAACCGCATCGACGAAGACCGCGAGATCAGCCGCTATATCGTCAATCTGCTGATTTTCCTTGGACTTCTGGGAACATTCTACGGCTTGGCGACAACGGTTCCGGCTGTGGTGGAGACCATTCGCAGCCTGTCGCCCAAGGATGGCGAAGAAAGCCTTGCGGTGTTCAAGCGGCTGATGAGCGGGCTTGAGGACCAGCTGGGCGGCATGGGCACCGCCTTTGCCTCGTCGCTGCTGGGCCTGGCCGGCTCGCTGATCGTGGGCCTGCTTGAGCTGTTCGCCGGCCACGGTCAAAACAGGTTCTACCGCGAGCTGGAGGAATGGCTGTCCAGCTTTACCCGAGTCAGTTTCTCGTCGGGGGAAGAAGGCACCAGCGAAACCGGTGTGGTGACCGAGGTGCTGGACACCATGGCCGAACAGATGGATGCGCTGCAGGCGTTGTTTGTGCAGTCCGCCGAAGGCGGCGACATGGTCAATCACAAGCTCACTGAACTGGTCGACAGTATCTCTGCGATGAACGACCGCCAGGACCAGAGCGACACCGTTGCCGCCTCTCTCGAGCGGGTGGCGATTGGCCAGGAGGCGCTGACCGAAGTGATGCGCGCCTATGGCAGCGATGCGGGTATCGACGCCGAAAGCCGGATGCGCCTGCGCTCCATCGACGTGCAGATGCTGCGGATCCTCGAGGAAATCTCGGCGGGGCGTCAGGAAAGCCTGGCAGAGCTGCGCCGCGACATCGACGTTTTGGTCAAGACCTTTGCCCGCCCGCGCGGCCGCGCCCGTGCCCGGGCCGAGGTGGCCCCAGACAGCGGAGAGGTCTGACCCATGGGCCTGTCTCGGCGCTCCGGACAACGATTCCAGGCCTCGATCTGGCCGGGGTTTGTCGATGCGATGACCGGGCTGTTGCTGGTGCTGATGTTCCTGATCACGATTTTCATGATCGTCCAATTTGTGCTGCGCGATACCATTTCAAATCAGGAAACCGAGCTGGACTCGCTGGCCGGTGAGGTGGGGGCGCTGGCCAGTGCGCTGGGACTGGAAGAGCGCGCCAACAACCAGCTGGACGCCCGGCTGGGGGCGCTGAATGCCACTCTGAATGACACCCAAACAGATCTGGACCGCAGTCAGGCGCAACTGGGCGAACAGGCGACGCTGATTGCCTCGCTGACCTCGCAGCGCGACCGCCAGGCGTCAGAGCTGGCGGATGCCTCGGCACAGATCACCTCGTTTGAGGCCCAGGTGGCGACTTTGTTGGCGAACCGGGATCAGGCAAATGCCAATATTGCCACCCTGCAGGCCGACCAACAGGCGCTCGAAATGGCCCGCGCGGATCTCCTGTCCGAGCAAGAAGCACTTAATCTGGCGCTGGCGCAGAGCCGGGGTGAAATTGATTTACAAGTTGAAGCGGCGCGTCTGGCGGCGGCCAAACGTGAGGCGCTTGAGGCGCTGATCGCCGGGCTTGAGCAAGAAGGTGACGTGCGCGACGCCGAACTGACCGGATCCCGACAGCTCAGTGACGAGCGCGCCGCGGCCTTGGCACAGGCGCGACAACAGCTCAGCGACGAAGAGGCAGCGCGGCTGGTCGAAGCCGCCGCCGCCGAGGCGTTGCGTCAAAAACTGGCCAATGCCGACAGCGAACTCACCGCGATGACACTGGCGCTTGAGGCTCAGCGACAGGATGCCGAAGACACGCTGACCCTGCTGGCGGCCGCAAATGTGGCGCAAAAGGCGCTGGATACAAAACTGGCCGAGGCGCTGACTGCAATCGAGGCGGCGCGGGCACAGACCCGCGAGCGCGATGAGCTGGCCGAGCGGCTGACCCGGGTGCTGGCCCAGATGCAGGTCACCCAATCCGCAGCGGCGGCGCGGGTCACTGCGCTGGAGGTCGAGCTGGGCCGCATTCGCACTGACAGCGCCGCCAGCCGTGAGCGGTTGACAGCAGAGCTGGCTCTGGCCCGGCAACAGGCGGCGCAGACCGGGGATGCGCTGGCGGCAGAACTGGCCAGCCAGCGCGCCAGCAGCCTGCAGTCGCAGTCCGACTATCAGGATGAATTGCAGCGCTTGCAGAGCGAACAGGCGGCGCTGCGGGCCGGATTGGAAGCCCAGATTGCCACGCTGCAGGCGACGGCAGAGGCCGAACAGCGGGGGTTGCAACAGCGTCTGGCGCAGGTGCAGGCGGATGCCGCCAGCGCCGAGGCCGGGCTTTTGTCACAACTGGATCAGTCGCGCGCCGACCTTGCGGCGATGCGATCCGCCGCCAGTTCAACCCAGCAAGAGCGGGCGGCGGTGGAAAGCCGTCTTCTGGAGGCTCTGGACGCTTTGGAGCGGGCGCAGGTCTCGGCCTCGGATCAGGAGGTGTTGCAAAGCCGCCTGCTGGCCGCCCTTGCGCAGCAATCCGACGCCGAGACCCGCGCCGCCGAGCAGCTGTCGCTGGCGCAACAACGCGCCGCGCTGCTGGCACAGGCTCGCGCGACACTGGCGGGAGAAAAAGAAATCTCAGCCAAGGCGCAGCGCCAGACCGCATTGCTGAACCAGCAGGTCGCAGCGTTGCGAAACCAGCTTGGCAGTTTGCAGACGCTGCTGGATGACGGTCAGGCCCGTGATGTGGCGCAGCAGGTGCAATTGCAAAACCTGGGCAAGGATCTGAACACTGCCTTGGCCCGGGCGGCCTCGGAAGAGCGCAAAAGCCGCCTGCTGGAAGAGGCCGAGCGCAAGCGGCTGCAGGCCGAAGCGATTGAATTGGCAAACCGGGCTGCCGATCTGGAGAGCCGGGCCGAGGATCTGGAACACTACCGGTCAGAGTTTTTCGGCCGTCTCCGCGATGTGTTGGGCAATCAGCAGGGCGTCCGCATCGAAGGCGATCGCTTTGTGTTCTCCTCTGAGGTTCTGTTTCCGCCGGGGGGTGCCAATTTGTCGTCCGAAGGCGAGGTGGAGATTGCCAAGGTGGCCGATATATTGCGCAGTGTCGCAGGCGATATTCCGGCCAGTATCGACTGGGTGATCCGGGTTGACGGCCATACCGACGACAGGCCGCTGGTTGGCCATTCCAAATATTCCGACAACTGGGAGCTCAGTCAGGGCAGGGCGCTGTCGGTGGTGCGGTTCATGGTTGAAATCCTGGGCATCCCTCCGGGTCGGTTATCGGCCAATGGCTTTGGCGAATACCAGCCCGTTAACACGGATGACACCCCCCAGGCCCGGGCACAAAATCGCCGGATTGAGCTGAAATTCACCGAGAAATAGGGCGGCCTCAGGGAATGCGCATCAGACTTTCAGAACGGCTGACTTCGGCGCCTGAGCGGATCAGCGTCGCGGCTCCAACGTAGTCTCCGCTGGGCCATGTGTCGCCTTTTAGCCGTTTGCCTGCCGCCCGAAAGAATTCAGCTTGGTTCTTGGTCAGCGGGGCGCGGTGATCGACCAATCGCCCCGTGGGCCCGTCGACAGTCAAGCTCAGAATGTCGCCCAATTGGCCGCCAAAGGCATGCGCCCAGACCACAAGGGCGGGTGCATCGGCGGGCAGCGGACCTTGAGCCGCGGTTCCGGCCTTTATCTCTGAATACTGTGGCACCGCGGTGCTGAAACCCACCCCCAACAACCCGCCGGCCTGATAGGGCATCGGCTGCTGCCACAGGCTTGCGCCCTGTTCACCACAGGTCGGAAAATCCGACAGATCAAACGGATCCACCACAGTGCCATCCCGGCGCAGGGTCAGGTGAAGATGCGGGAACTCGGATTTGCCGCTTAGCCCGACCTGGCCCAAAACGGTGCCCGCTGTCAGCCGCTGGCCGGGCTCCACCCGGAGCGAGCCGGATTTCATATGGCAATACTGGGTTTCCCAGCCATTTGCGTGGCGTAACACCACGCCATTGCCACATTCCTTGCCTGCCGTGGCAGCGGTTGGCCCGACATCTGCCACCCCGTCGCGCATTCCGCGCACCACACCGGGGGCGGAAGCCAGCACAGCAACGCCACGCTCCATGTCGGCCAATGTGGGAAGGCGGAAATCAGTGCCGTTATGGCCATCATAGCTCAGCCCGCCGCAGTGATAGTCGGTCACAGCCGGGCCGGGATCCCGGTCAACCTGGTGCTGGATGAAACAAGTCTGGCCAAGGGTGCAGTCAAGGGGCAGGCGCAACATAAAATCGCTCGCCCCCACAGGGGGGGCGAGCGTGAGTATCAGGGCCAGAAGGGCAAGCCGTAGCATCAATCCGCGGTGAGCAGCGGTGGCTTGTCGCCCGAGATCCTTGGCTTGACGGGGCCTTCGATGCGCAGATCCAGGGCGCCATCCTTGATGCCAACCTTGACCAGCCCGCCTTTGGCGAGCTTGCCAAACAGCAGCTCTTCGGCCAGCGGTTTCTTGATGTACTCCTGGATGACGCGGGCCAGTGGCCGGGCCCCCATCTTGTCATCATAGCCCTTGTTGGCAATCCATTCGGCGGCCGGGCGGGTCAGCTCGATCGAGACATGGCGATCCAGCAATTGCGCTTCGAGTTGCAGCACGAATTTTTCGACCACCTGCATGATCACTTCTTTGGGCAGCGGCGCAAAGGAGATCACCGCGTCCAGACGGTTGCGGAACTCTGGCGTGAAGGTGCGTTCAACCGCGGCTGTATCCTCGCCCTCGCGGCGGTCCCGGCCAAAGCCAATGGCCGATTTTGCCATTTCCGAAGCGCCGGCGTTAGAGGTCATGATCAGGATCACATTGCGGAAATTCACCGTGCGGCCATTGTGGTCGGTCAGCTCGCCGTGGTCCATCACCTGCAGCAGGATGTTGAACACATCCGGATGTGCCTTTTCGATCTCGTCCAGCAGCAACACGCAATGCGGATGCTGGTCAATACCGTCGGTCAGCAAGCCACCCTGATCAAAGCCGACATAGCCCGGAGGCGCACCGATCAGGCGTGAGACCGCGTGTTTCTCCATGTATTCGGACATATCGAACCGCAGCAGTTCCAGCCCCAGCATATCGGACAGCTGTTTGGCCACCTCGGTTTTGCCGACGCCAGTGGGGCCGGTGAACAGGTAGTTGCCAATGGGTTTTTCCGGTTCGCGCAGGCCGGCACGGGCCAGTTTGATCGCCGAGGACAGGGCGCCAATGGCCTTGTCCTGACCAAACACCACCCGTTTGAGGGATTTCTCCAGATCTTTCAGCACTGCGGCATCGTCCTTGGAAACCGACTTGGGCGGGATGCGGGCAATCTTGGCCACCACCGCCTCGATCTCTTTGACACCGATGGTCTTGCGGCGCTTGCTTTCGATGATCAGATGCTGGGCGGCGCCGGCTTCGTCGATCACGTCAATGGCGCTGTCGGGCAGCTTGCGGTCATTGATATAACGCGCCGCCAATTCCACCGCCGTCTTGATAGCTTCCGAGGTGTATTTGGTGCCGTGATGCTCCTCGAAATACGGTTTTAACCCGCGCAGGATCTTTACTGAATCATCAACCGAGGGCTCATCGACGTCGATTTTCTGGAACCGACGCGCCAGGGCGCGGTCCTTTTCAAAGTGCTGGCGGAATTCCTTGTAGGTGGTCGACCCCATGGTGCGCAGCTTGCCACCCTGTAGCGCGGGTTTCAGCAGGTTCGAGGCATCCATTGCCCCGCCCGAGGTGGCCCCGGCGCCAATCACCGTGTGGATCTCGTCAATGAACAGAACCCCGTCCGGATGGGCCTCCAGCTCGGTGACCACTGCTTTCAGGCGTTCCTCAAAATCACCGCGATAGCGGGTGCCGGCCAGCAGCGACCCCATGTCGAGCGAGAATATGGTGGTTTTCGACAGCACCTCTGGGATTTCACCGGCGACGATCTTGCGGGCAAGACCTTCGGCGATGGCGGTTTTGCCAACACCAGGGTCGCCCACCAGCAGCGGGTTGTTCTTGCGGCGGCGGCACAGCACCTGGATGCAGCGCTCGACCTCCTGGTCGCGGCCGATCAACGGGTCGATTTCACCCTCGCGCGATTTGGCGTTCAGGTCGACGCAGTATTTGTCGAGCGCGCTTTCCTTTTTGTCCTCTTCGGTGACGGTCTGGATTTCATCATCCGGGTCATGGGCGCCGGTTACCGGGCGTGGCTCGCCAAAGGCGGGATCCTTGGCGACGCCATGGGCAATATAGTTGACCGCGTCATAGCGGGTCATTTCCTGGTCCTGCAGGAAATAGGCGGCGTCGCTTTCGCGCTCGGCAAAGATTGCCACCAGCACATTGGCGCCGCTCACTTCGGTGCGGCCTGAACTTTGAACGTGGATCGCAGCGCGCTGGATCACCCGCTGGAAGGCGGCCGTTGGCACCGCTTCGGAGCCGTCGATGTCGGTGACCAGATTGGCCAGGTCTTCATCGACAAATTCCACCAGGGTCTTGCGCAGTTCAGTCAGATCAACGCTGCAGGCCTGCATGACGCGGGCGGCTTCTGGCTCGTCCAGAAGCGACAGCAGCAGATGCTCCAAGGTGGCGAATTCGTGACGCCTTTCGTTGGCCAGCGCAAGCGCGGCATGGATGGCGGTTTCTAGTGTGCTCGAGAATGAAGGCACGGGCGTGCTCCTCTGTCTTGGGTCGGTGGAGAGATCGTAGGTTTACCAATCTTCCCTAGTACCAACCATGTCCTCATAGTGTTAGATTTTGGTTGATACAGCCGTAGCTTCAAGGCTTTTCTTGTAAATAATGGTCACATTCCTTGGAGACGTGCTTTTTTTCACAGCTGGGGGATCCGTCAAAAGGCGTCTTTCCGTTTGCGGATCTCAGTGAAAATCAGTTCTGAATCAATGCCTTCCATGCCAATGGCTTGCTTTAACTTGTCCTGTCCGGCGCGCAGGAACGGATTTGTCGCCAATTCCAGCGACAGCAATGAGGGCACCGTTGCTTTGCCGGTTGCACGTGCTTTGGCGATATCGGCGACGCGGGCCTGCAATGCGGGGTTGTCCGGTTCGATCGTCAAGGCAAAGGCGCCGTTGGACTGCGTGTATTCATGGCCTGAATAAACCACGGTTTCAGACGGCAGCGCCGCCAGCTTACCCAGACTCTGCCACATCTGCGCCGCGCTGCCCTCGAACAGCCGCCCGCAGCCCAGAGCCATCAGGCTGTCAGCGGTAAACAGCGCCTTCGACTTGGGCAGGTGAAAGGCGACATGGCCAATGGTGTGGCCCGGCACCTCGATGACCTGCACGTCCTCTCCCAGCAACGAATAGGCAGTGCCCTCTTTCACCGCCAGATCCAGCGGCGGCAATCTGTGGGCATCGGCCTCGGCGCCGACGACGCTGGGCTGGTAGATCTGGCGCAACTCCTCCAGGCCATCAATGTGATCCCAGTGGTGATGGGTCAGCAGCACAAAATCGAGCTGCCAGCCGCGCTTGTCGAGTTCAGCCCTGATGGGGGCGGCTTCGGGGGCATCGACCAGAGCGGTCAGGCCGCTATCGGCTGCGTGCAGCAGAAAGGCGTAGTTATCTGACAGGCAGGGGACAGTGATGATCTCAAGAGGCATGGTCATTCGCCTTTTCATGGTTAAACTGTGGGTCAGATTGACTGAATCGACGGACACCCGCAATGCATCTTGATGTGCAGGACTTGAGAAATTTTTACTACCGCAGCACCTTAGGGCGGGCGGCACAGGCGTCGATCCGGTCGCGGTTGCTGCAAATGTGGCCCGATGCGATGGGGCAGACCATGGCGGGGTTTGGCTTTGCGGCGCCATTGATGCGTCCCTATCTGCCCGAGGCCCGCCGGGTGGTGGCGCTGATGCCGGGGCCGCAGGGGGTGATGCAATGGCCCGCCGGACTGCCCAATGTCTCGGTGCTGTGCGAAGAAACTCGCTGGCCGCTGGATACCGGCCGGGTGGATCGGCTGCTGGTGATGCATGGGCTGGAGACCTCGGATCATCCTGCCAAACTGCTCGAGGAATGCTGGCGGGTGCTGGGGCCGGGTGGTCGCGCCATCTTTGTGGTGCCCAACCGGGCCGGGCTCTGGTCGCGGTCAGACAAGACGCCGTTTGGCTATGGGCGCCCCTATACGCTTGGCCAGCTGGAAAGCCAGCTCAGGGCGCATCAGTTCACCACCGAACGTCATGCCGCCGCCCTGTACCAATTGCCATCAATGCGGCGATTCTGGCTGAAATCCGGGCCGGCGATCGAAAAGATGGGGCGGCAATTGCCAACGGTGCTGGCTGGCGGCGTGTTTCTGGTCGAGGTCAGCAAACAGATCCATCAGCCGCGCGGCTTGGCAACCAAGGTCAAGGCGCGCAGCCGCATCCGGGTGCTGGAGGGGCTGTCCAATCCAATGCCAAAACCGGCGTGACCCGCCCCCCTCGCGGTTGATTCCCCGTTTGCGCCGCGATCCGCTTGAAACGGGCCGCTGTGGCCAGAGAATGGGGCCCGGGACGTGTTATCCACAACCGATGTTTGGCTTTTGTGCCCCCTGGAGCCGGAAAAAACTTGCAAAAGTGTTACCTTTTTCTGTCCATTCGGGGGGTGCAAAGGGTCGCACTTGGCCTAACATGTTGAAAATATTCAATTAAGCACTTTTGGCGTCACCGCTATATAATGTTGCTTGGTGGCTATGGCTCTGTTACATCCACGCTGATTTTATCGTCCTTCCGTGATGGGAGGGCTGACTCACGCCCCCGGATGCCGCCGCAAGGTCAGCTAACCGGGGCCAGTATCGGAAGGGTGGATGTGTCCGAACCAGCTTCGATTTCCGCAGGCATTGCCGCGCGCTATGCCACTGCGATCTTTGAGATTGCAGAAGAGAATAAGGCCCTGAGTGGTCTTGAAACCAGCATCAATGATCTGGACGCCACGCTGGCTGATAGTGCTGATCTGCGCAACCTGATCAACTCGCCGCTTGTATCGCGCGACGAGCAGGGCGGTGCGATCACTGCGATTGCTGCCAAAATGGGGCTCGATCCCATGATCAGCAATGCGCTGGCACTGATGGCTGAAAACCGCCGCCTGTTTGTTCTTCCGGCGCTGATTGTGGCGCTGCGTAGCCAATTGGCAGAGGCCCGTGGTGAAGTCACAGCAGATGTGACCTCGGCCAAGGCGCTGACCAAGACCCAAAGCGAAAAGTTGGCCAAGACGCTGACCGCCCGCGTGGGCAAAAAAGTTACTATAAATGCAACTGTCGATGAGAGCATCATCGGCGGTCTCGTCGTCAAAGTCGGCTCGAAGATGATCGATAGCTCGATCCGCTCCAAGCTCGATTCCCTCCAGAATGTAATGAAAGAGGTCGGATAAATGGGTATCCAAGCTGCAGAGATTTCTGCAATCCTGAAAGACCAGATTAAGAACTTTGGTCAAGAAGCCGAAGTGGCTGAAATCGGTCGCGTGCTGAGCGTCGGTGATGGTATCGCCCGCGTTTACGGTCTGGACAATGTTCAGGCTGGCGAAATGGTCGAATTCCCCGGTGGCATCATGGGCATGGCGCTGAACCTGGAAAGCGACAACGTCGGTATCGTTATCTTTGGCTCCGACCGGGACATCAAAGAAGGCGACACAGTCAAGCGCACCAACTCGATCGTGGACGTGCCAATCGGCAATGGTCTGCTGGGTCGTGTTGTGGACGGTCTGGGCAACCCGATCGACGGCAAGGGTCCGATCGAAGCTACCGAGCGCGGCATTGCCGACGTCAAAGCGCCTGGCATTATCCCGCGTAAATCGGTTCACGAGCCGATGGCAACTGGCCTGAAGTCGGTTGACGCGATGATCCCAATTGGCCGTGGCCAGCGTGAGCTGATCATTGGTGACCGTCAGACCGGCAAAACCGCCGTGGCTCTGGACGCGATCCTGAACCAGAAATCCTCCAACGAAGCCGCTGGCGACGACGAAGGCAAGAAGCTGTACTGCATCTATGTAGCCATCGGCCAGAAGCGGTCGACAGTTGCACAGCTGGTGAAGAAGCTGGAAGAATCCGGCGCGATGGAATACACCATCGTGGTGGCCGCAACCGCGTCCGACCCAGCCCCCATGCAGTTCCTGGCACCTTATGCCGCCACTGCAATGGCTGAATTCTTCCGCGACAACGGCCGCCACGCGCTGATCGTCTATGATGATCTCTCCAAGCAGGCTGTGTCCTACCGTCAGATGTCGCTGCTGCTGCGTCGCCCACCGGGCCGTGAAGCCTATCCTGGCGATGTGTTCTATCTGCACTCCAGATTGCTGGAGCGTTCGGCCAAATTGGGCGACGACCACGGCAATGGCTCGCTGACTGCGCTGCCGATCATCGAAACCCAGGGTGGCGACGTTTCGGCGTTTATTCCAACCAACGTGATTTCGATCACCGACGGTCAGATCTTCCTGGAAACCGAACTGTTCTACCAGGGCATCCGTCCGGCTGTGAACACCGGTCTGTCGGTGTCTCGTGTGGGTTCAAGCGCGCAGACCAACGCCATGAAGTCGGTTGCTGGTCCGGTGAAGCTGGAACTGGCTCAGTACCGTGAAATGGCTGCATTTGCGCAGTTCGGTTCCGATCTGGATGCCTCCACTCAGCAGCTGCTGAACCGGGGTGCCCGTCTGACCGAGCTGATGAAGCAGCCGCAGTATTCGCCGCTGACCAACTCTGAAATCGTCTGCGTCATCTTTGCCGGTACCAAAGGCTATCTGGACAAGGTCGACGTCAAAGAGGTCGGCCGCTATGAGGCTGGTATGCTGGCGCACCTGCGCAGCAAGCACCAGGATCTGCTGGACTGGATCACCGAGGAAGACCCCAAAATCAAGGGCGACGCCGAGACCAAGATCAAAGCTGCGCTGGACGAATTCGCCGCTGATTTCGCTTAAGGAAGGGAGGCGGCAATGCCAAATCTTAAAGACCTTAAAAACAGGATCGAGTCGGTCAAATCGACCCGCAAGATCACCAAAGCCATGCAGATGGTCGCGGCCGCAAAATTGCGCCGCGCCCAGGAATCTGCCGAAGAGTCACGCCCCTACACCAAACGGTTTAACGCCGTGATGGCAGGGCTGGCATCTTCGGTCGGCAGTAGCGCCTCGGCGCCGCTGTTGTTGCGTGGAACGGGCAGTGATCAGACCCATCTCCTGGTCGTCATGACCTCCGAGCGGGGCCTCTGTGGTGGCTTCAACTCCAGCATCGCCAAATTGGCGCGGCTGAAGGCGCAAGACCTGAAAGCTGCGGGCAAGACGGTCAAGATCCTGACCGTTGGTAAAAAGGGCCGTGACAACATGAAACGCGATCTGGGCGACGCTTATGTCGGTCACGTCGATCTGAGTGAGGTCAAACGTGTTGGATATGTCAACGCGCAGGACATCGCTCGGGACGTTTTGGGCCGCTTTGATGCGGGTGACTTCGACGTTGCCACGATGTTCTTCTCGGAGTTCGTCAACGTGGTGACCCAGATCCCGACCGAACAGCAAATCATCCCGGCGTCTTTCGAGGCGGTGGAAGGTGAGAGTGACGGTGCGGTCTACGACTACGAGCCCAGCGAAGAGGCCATTCTGGCTGACCTGCTGCCGCGTGGTGTGGCCACTCAGATCTTTGCTGCGCTGCTGGAAAATGGGGCGTCCGAACAGGGTGCCCGGATGAGCGCGATGGACAATGCAACCCGCAACGCGGGTGACATGATCGACCAGCTGACAATCAAGTACAACCGTACACGTCAGGCTGCGATCACCAACGAGCTGATTGAAATCATTTCGGGCGCTGAGGCGCTCTAAGAGACAACCGGAGACGAAACATGGCTAATGCAAAAGGCAAAGTGACTCAGGTCATTGGCGCCGTTGTTGACGTACAGTTCGAGGATGATCTGCCACAGATCCTGAACGCGGTAACCACCGTCAACAATGGCAAGAAACTGGTGCTGGAAGTTGCTCAGCACCTGGGCGAAAACACCGTCCGTACCATCGCAATGGACGCGACCGAAGGTCTGGTTCGCGGCGCCCCTGTCGAAGACACAGGCGCTCCGATTCAGGTGCCAGTTGGCACTGCCACCCTGGGCCGTATCCTCAACGTGACCGGTGATCCGGTTGACGAAAAAGGCCCGGTCAAGGCGACTGAAACCCGCCCGATCCACGGCGACGCTCCAACGTTTGCCGAGCAGTCCACCGAGACCGTAATTCTGACCACCGGCATCAAGGTCATCGACCTGCTGGCGCCCTATACCAAGGGTGGTAAAATTGGTCTGTTCGGTGGTGCCGGCGTTGGTAAAACCGTTCTGATCATGGAACTGATCAACAACATCGCCAAGGTGCACTCGGGCGTGTCCGTGTTCGCCGGTGTTGGTGAGCGGACCCGTGAAGGGAACGACCTGTACCACGAGATGATCGAATCCGGCGTTATCGTTCCTGACGATCTGGAGAAATCCAAGATTGCTCTGGTTTACGGTCAGATGAACGAACCTCCAGGTGCCCGTATGCGTGTTGCGCTGTCAGGTCTGACCCTGGCCGAGCAGTTCCGCGACGAATCCGGTTCGGACGTGTTGTTCTTCGTGGACAACATCTTCCGCTTCACTCAGGCTGGTTCCGAAGTTTCGGCGCTGCTGGGTCGTATTCCATCTGCTGTGGGTTACCAGCCAACACTGGCCACCGACATGGGTGCGATGCAGGAACGGATCTCCTCGACCAAATCCGGTTCGATCACCTCCGTTCAGGCCGTTTACGTGCCTGCGGATGACTTGACCGATCCGGCACCTGCGACTTCGTTTGCTCACCTGGACGCGACCACCGTTCTGGACCGTTCGATCTCGGAAAAGGGTATCTACCCTGCTGTGGACCCGCTTGGCTCGACCTCGCGTCTGCTGGATCCGCTGGTTATCGGTGAAGAGCACTATGCGGTTGCGACCGACGTGCAGCAGATCCTGCAGCGTTACAAATCGCTGCAGGATATCATCGCGATCCTCGGCATGGACGAGCTGTCAGAAGACGACAAGCTGGCCGTCGCCCGGGCCCGTAAGATCGAGCGTTTCCTGTCGCAGCCGTTTGACGTTGCAAAAATCTTTACCGGCGCTGACGGTAAGCAGGTTCCGCTGGAAGAAACTATCTCGTCGTTCAAAGCTGTTGTGGCTGGCGAATACGATCACCTGCCCGAGGGCGCCTTCTATATGGTTGGCGGCATCGATGACGTGATCGCAAAAGCCGAGAAAATGGCTGCTGACGCGGCCTAAGGAGGGACGTAATGGCTGATACCATGCAATTCGACCT
Organism: Parasedimentitalea psychrophila; assembly: GCF_030285785.1. Classification (NCBI taxonomy): domain Bacteria; kingdom Pseudomonadati; phylum Pseudomonadota; class Alphaproteobacteria; order Rhodobacterales; family Paracoccaceae; genus Parasedimentitalea; species Parasedimentitalea psychrophila. The sequence goes on from NZ_CP127247.1 coordinate 2,480,334, forward strand.
CGTGAGCCCGGAGCGAAGCCTAGCTTCGCTTCAGGTGACCGCGGTTCAGATCCCTGGTGCGGATGGTGATATGACGGCGATGCCGATGCATGCGCCAACCATCACCACCCTGCGTCCAGGTCTTCTGCGGGTCGAAAGCCCTGCGGGCAACTCGGACTATGTTGTGTCGGGCGGTTTTGCTGAAATCGGGGCGGACGGTCTGTCGGTGCTGGCTGAAAAGGCCATCCCGGTGACCGAGATGACCCGGGAGCACCTGGACGAGCTGATCGAGGCTGCGCGCGCAGCCCAGGCAGCGGCGCAGGAGACCAAAGAGGAGCATCACTCTCTGGTTGACGACGCCACCAAGCTGCTGGCCGATATGGAAGCACTGGGCGAGCACATCAACCTGTAAGGGTTTGTGTTTTGAACAGATACAAAAGCCGGCCCCATTGTGGGCCGGCTTTTTTGTTGGCCCGCCAGTGAAGTGGGCCAGTGAAGTGGGCCAGTGAAACGGGGCCGTGAAGCGGGGTAGGGGGCGGGCCGCTCAGGGCTGTCACTGCGGCGCGATTTTTTCGGCGTTACCCTAGTCTTGCCTGATTTATCTTTTATGGTTGTGATGGGGGAAAGCGGAACAGATATGACATGAAGCGACTCAGAAACCCACGCACAGGTATCGCTCAGGGCGACGAGATGGTTTTCGCCGAGTTTGAAACCGGCGGTACCATGTGGACCGGATCCGGCGAGCGCGAACGCCGCAAGGCCGTTCGCTTTGACGAGGGCTTCGCCTCATCCCCGGCGGTGCAGCTGTCGATGTCGCTGTGGGATATGGACACCTCGGCGGCGATCCGCGCCGAACTGGTGGCTGAGAATGTGACAACAGCCGGCTTCGACATCGTGTTCCGAACCTGGGCCGACAGCCGAGTCGCCCGCGTCAGGGTCTCGTGGATGGCGATTGGTGAACTGGCGTTTGAGGATGACTGGGACGTGGAGTAGGGCGTTGGCACAATCCAGTCCCATTGGGATTAGCATTTGTACTTAATCGTGCGCCACGGTTAAACTACTTAAAGCTGTAACTGGCGAATCATTTGTTTTAGGGCTCATTTTAATGGTAACTACAACTATACATACGGTTAAAAAAGGTGAAAATCTTTCCAAGATTGCACAACTTTACGGCGTGAGAAATTTTGAATTGATCTACAAGGATCCCGTCAACGCAAAGTTCAGGAAGACGCGACCTAAACCTGATTTGATCCAGCCAGGTGATAAAGTCGTTATTCCGAATTTCGCGTTAACTCCTGACAAACGCAAGGATCTGAAAACCTTGATTTCTACCGTAGAGGCACGTCTTTCGCGTCTGGAGAGGAATCGCAAAGATCTGATTGCGACCACCAAAGAATTCGCCGGCGAGATCAGTACCTATAAGAGCAAGTTCAAAAAGACCAAGAATGCTGCTGATGGCGCTGCCCTGATCATTACCTTATTGCTATCAGTAGCAAAAATTTCCGCAATAGGCTTGAAGGCGGCAACCCAGACTACGACGGAACTTGCCAAGGCCAACAAGGAAATTCTCAAAGAGATTGGGAAAATGAGTTTGACTGCAGTAGAGCCTGCGTTAGGGGCGGGAGCTGGCAAAATGGCCTCTTCTTCGAGCAAGGGAATCGCCGTAATTGGCATTCTTGCGGACTCATTCTTTAACTTATCCAGCCCATCCTTTTGGGCGAAAACCTATATGAAAGCGCAGGATGAAAAGCTGTTGGACAAGATCATCAAGGGAAAATTCGGACAGGGCTGGGACGCTTGGTCGAAGGCTGTGACTTGGGATCCTCTTGCGGAATTTGATCGTATGCAGACGAATATGAAGGCGCAGTCTGAAAAACAGGTCAAACAGTTGGATATTTTGATCGCTGAGAACAAGAAGCTCTTGCAAGGCCTAAAAGGGCTCGCTTCAAAGTAGTCGCTTGGGAACGCTACCCCCTCCCAAAAAAACAAAACCCCGCGCAGTCACCTGCACGGGGTCGTTGATCGGATTGTAGTCCGGATCAGATATTGTTGGCATACAGCGACTCGTAGATCGGGATCAGCGTCTTGTCGTCAAACAGCGACGACACGCTAGTGCCGTGCCAGATGTTCAGGATCGCCTGGGTGAACAGCGGTGCGGTCGGCAGGATGCGGATGTTGGGTGTGTTTCGGACTGCCTCGGTCGGCTGGATCGAATCCGTCAGCACCAGTGACTTCATCACCGAATTGGTCACGCGTTCCACTGCGGGGCCGCTCATCACGCCGTGGGTGATATAGGCATGCACTTCCTTGGCGCCGTTATCCATCAGGATCTGGGCTGCCTTGCACAGGGTGCCGGCGGTGTCGCACATATCGTCGATGATCAGGCAGATCTTGTCTTTGACGTCGCCAATGACCGTCATCTCGGCCACTTCACCTGCCTTGCCCCGGCGTTTGTCGACGATCGACAGCGGCGCATTGATGCGCTTGGCCAGCTCACGCGCACGGGCAACACCGCCCACGTCTGGTGACACCACCATCAGCTCGCTCATCCGGTCCTTGAACTGGTTCTTGACGTCCAGCGCAAAGATCGGGCTGGCATATAGGTTATCGACGGGAATGTCGAAGAACCCCTGGATCTGTGCCGCGTGCAGGTCCATGGTCAGCACCCGCTCGATACCGGATTCGACCAGCATATTGGCGACCAGCTTGGCGGTGATCGGGGTGCGCGCCTTGGTGCGGCGGTCCTGACGGGCATAGCCAAAGTAGGGGATCACCGCAGTGATCCGCTGTGCGGATGAGCGCCGCAGCGCGTCGGCGATGATCAGCAGCTCCATCAGGTTGTCATTGGCCGGGTTCGATGTCGGCTGAATGATGAACATGTCCTCGCCGCGGACATTTTCATAGACCTCGACAAAGATTTCACCATCGTTGAACCGTTCAACGCGGGCATCAACCAGACCCTGATCGACACCGCGATGCAGGCTCATTCGTCGGCTGATGGATTCGGCAAGTGGTTGGTTTGCGTTCCCAGATATGAGTTTGGGTTCGTTTAGTGTCGGCATGAGCTGAATATCCCCAGGCAGCTAAGCAATGTGACGGATTCGTGATATTGAACACCGCTTAGCATGGGCGTACCGTCACGCAAAGTTCTTAGGCAGGAGAAAGCCAATATGTCCCGGATCACCTTCTATTTTTCCACCCTGTCGCCCTTTACCTATCTCGCGGGCACCCGGCTGGAGGAGATCGCAGCCCGGCATGGCGCCGAGATCCTCTATAAGCCGCTGGATATCATGGCGCTGTTTGGCCGCACCGGCGGCAGCCCTCCCAAGGATCGTCATCCCTCGCGTCAGCAATACCGGCTGATCGAAATGCAGCGCCAGGCCAAGAAGGCCGGGCTGATGCTGAACCTGAAACCGGCCTTTTGGCCCACCAACCCGGCACCGTCGTCTTATGCCTTTATTGCGGCGCAGACCGCAGGTGGTGGCGATCTGGGCAAACTGCATCACGCCCTGACCCGCGCAGTCTGGGCTGAAGACAAGAACATCGCCGAGGACGGTGTGATCCGTGGATGTCTCGAAAGCGCCGGTTTCGACGCCGCGCTGGCGGATAGTGGATTGCTGACCGGCGCCGAGACCTATGCGCAAAACCTCGAGGAAGCTGTCAGCGCTGGGGTGTTCGGCGCGCCGTTTTATATCACCGATGATGGGGCCCGGTTCTGGGGGCAGGACCGGCTAGAGGAGCTGGATCAGCACCTGTCGGACCGCGCGCCATGAACATAGCTAGCCGCACAGTGTCGCAACCGGTGCCGCAACCGGTGTTCAGCCGCCGCTTCGGGTCCGGCCCCAGGCCGGTGCTGGCCTTGCACTGTTCGCTGGCCCATTCCGGCACCTGGAGGGGGGTGGCAGCTGAGCTGTCCGAGGAGGCAACCTTGACGGCCTTTGACCTGCTGACCCATGGCAAGAGCCCGGACTGGGATCAGCAGGGTGATTTCCAGGATCGAAATGTCGCAGCCGGCTTGTCGCTGCTGAGCCAGCCGATGGATCTGGTCGGCCATTCTTTTGGCGCTACGGTGGCGCTGCAGATGGCGCTCCGGCGGCCGGACCTTGTGCGCAGCCTGACGCTGATCGAGCCGGTGTTCTTTGCCGCCGCTGAGGATGTCGGCCTGCTGCGGGATCTAAAGGAGCAGAGCCGGCCCTTTACCGAGGCGCTCATGGCGGGGGACCCGGCGCTGGCCGCACGCCTGTTCAATCGGATGTGGAGCTCGGGGGCGCCGAAATGGCCGGATCTGACAGAGACCACCCGTGCGGCAATGGTGCGGGCGATTGAAATTGTGCCGGCCTGTGATCCGGCGGTTCACACCGATCGCGGGGGATTGCTGGCTCCGGGCGGGGCGGATTGCCTTGCGATGCCAATCTTGCTGCTGCATGGCTCCGAGACCAACCCGGTGATCCCATCGGTCAATGCCGGCTTGCTGCGGCAGCTGCCAAATGCCCGCGTTGCAGTAATCCAAGGAGCCGGTCATATGGTGTCGATCTCACACCCAGCCGAGGTGGCCGCCGCGTTGCGGAGCCTGTGGAGCACCTAGTTGCTCCACAGGCTCCGCTTTGGAGGCGCAGGCCTATCAGCCCGATCCGCTCTTCATCTGGCCAAAAATATCCCGGGGGTTTGGGGGCTGGCCCCCATCCCTCGATCTCGATCTCAGATCAACGCCAGAAATTGGTCAATCTGCTCTCTGCTGATCGACCAGTCGCAAACAAACCGGGCGCCGACCATCTCGTCGCCGGGACCTTGCAGCGGTGCATCCCACAGATGATATGACGCGCCCGCGTCAAAGGCGCGCTGGTGGCTGGCGCGGGGCAGGGAGGCAAAGATCATATTGGCCTCGGGCCGGTGCAGGAATTCAGCCCCGGCCTGGCGCAGCCGCTCAGCCAGATAGGCACTGTTGCCATTGGCTTTGCGGGCGTTGTCCAGCCACAGATCCTGTTGCAGATAGGCCAGCATCTGCGCCGCCAGATAGCGGGTCTTGGAGAAAAGATGTGCGCCGCGCTTGCGCCGCAGCTCAAATTCCCAGGCATGTTTCGGGTCAAAGAAGATCACCGCCTCGACCCCCATGCAGCCGTTTTTGGTGCCGCCAAAGCTGACCGCATCTACCCCGGCCTTCCAGCTCATCTCAGCCGCCGTACAATCAAGCGCCACCATGGCATTGGCAAAGCGCGCCCCGTCCAGATGCACCGGCAGGTCAAACTCAGCCGCCACCGCAGTCAGCGCCCGCAATTCCTCCAGCGAATAGACCGACCCTCGTTCGGTCACCTGACTGATCGCCACCGGGCCGCGCTGCGGCCCGTGTACGCCGCGGGTTTCTTCTGCCTCGATGGCTTTGCGCAGGCCCTGCGCGGTCATCTTGTCACCGCAGGGCACCAGGGTCAGCTTGGCGCCACCGGAATAGAACTCGGGCGCGTTGCACTCGTCTTCATGAATATGCGCCACATCGGAACAGAATACGGTCTGATAGGGCTGGCTCAGGGTGGCCAGCGCCAACGCATTGGCGGCGGTGCCGGTGGCGACCAGAAAGACCGCCGCCTCAGGCGCCTCAAACACCTCGCGCAGAGTATCGCGCAAGGTCTCCATCTGGGCATCGGCGCCATAGCCCAAGGCATAGCCGGTATTGGCCTGCGTCAGCGCCTGCAGAATATGCGGGTGAACCGGGCCAGAGTTGTCAGAGGCAAAATACATCAGATTGGTTCCTCGATAATATGGTTTTCCCAGTCTTCTTCCGGGGTGTCGAATTCCGATACGGTCCAGCCTTTGACCGAGACCCCGGCGGCGTGCACAGAGTCCGGCGTGCCGGTCAGCAATGGATGCCAGTCGGGCAGCGGTTTGCCCTCCCACAGCAGCCGGTAGGCGCAGGTCTGCGGCATCCAGTAGGCGTGACTGTCCAGGTTGCTTGGCTTTAGCACGATGCATTCGGGGACAAAGTTATGGCGGATGTCATATTGGGCGCAGAGGCAGCTGGCATCGTCCAGCAACCGGCAGGCCACCCGGGTCAGCGCCACCTCGCCGGTGTCTTCGTCTTCCAGCTTGTTCAGGCAGCACTTGCCGCAGCCGTCACACAGCGCTTCCCACTCTTTTTGGTTCATCTTGTTCAGCGGTTTCTTTTCCCAGAAACGCTTGGCAAGCCCGGTGCGGTCGATCACGTCAGTCATGTCTTGGCCAATATCTCGCGGGCAGTGGCGCAGTCCGCATTCATCTGCGTGATCAATGCCTCCAGCCCGTCAAATTTCAATTCAGGTCGCAGGAACTCAACCAGCCCAACCGACAGGGTTGCCCCATACAGATCACCAGAGAAGTCAAAGATGAAGGTCTCCAGATTGGGGTGATCGCCATCGAACATCGGCCGCACCCCCATTGAGGCAGCTCCGTGGTATGACCCCGCATGGGGGCCATCCAGCACATCCACCAGCACCGCATAGACGCCAAAGGCCGGTGGGTGCAGCCCGTCGATTGACATATTGGCGGTCGGAAAGCCCAGCTCTCGGCCACGCTGTTCACCGCCAATCACCCGACCTTCGATGCGGTGCCAATGGCTCAACATCGCGGCGGCATCGCGCGGTCGCGCCTCGCTCAGCGCCTGTCGGATCGCGGTCGAGGACACGGTATGTTGCGAATATTCCATCAGCGGCGCGATGGTGACGCCAAAGCCAAACTGCGCGCCAAAGCGTTGCAGATCCTGCGGCGTGCCACTGCGGCCCTTGCCAAAGCAGAAATCCGCTCCAACCACCACATGCGCCAGCCCCAGACCCTCGGCGATCACATCCCGGGCGAACTGTTCAGGGGTCAGCCCGGACAATGCCGCGTTAAAGTTCAGCTGATACAGTCGGTCCACCCCCAGCTTCTCCAGCCGCGAGGCGCGGGCCTCGGGCGACATCAGCCGGAACGGTGGTGCCTCCGGCGCGAAATACTCGCGCGGGTGCGGCTCGAACGACATCACCCCCAGCGGCGCGTCAGGCGCCGCCTGTCGGGCCAGATCAATCACCGATTGATGGCCGCGATGGAGGCCGTCGAAATTGCCAATCGCAACGCTGGCGCCGCGGTCTTGGGGTTCTATAAACTGATAGTCTCGGATGGTGCGCATGGGGGCATCCGTACCCGCAGTGGCCGCACGGTTCAAGTCGCCTGTCAGGGAAAAACAATGGTCCGGACCTGCACAAGCCCGGCAGGGGCATGGCCGGGCGGTTGGCGGCAGGGGGAAGCCGGGCTGTTGGGGCACCGGCTCGGTCCTGATTGCCTGTTAACCGGGCGAACGCCCCCTTCACCGGACCCTCATCCCCAGCTGTCACTGTTGTCGCTGATCGATCCTTCGCCGGGCAGTTACGCGCCCGGTGTCGTACAGGCAGGAAACAGGGCCCGGTGGCACGGGCTCCGACCAACCGGTTTGGCCGGGCGGGGGTAACGCCTTGTTCCGATTTCCGCACAGGGCGGCGCCGCCATTTCATCCACCTGAAAATAGAAATGCCGAACTGATAAACGCAAAACCACCGCCCCGGAGAGGTCCGAGGCGGCGGTTCACTGTGCCCAATCCCCGGGCGCAGCTCGTCATGCGAGGGATTAGCCCAGCTGTTCCTGGTTGCAGGTGCGGGCCAGTTCGATGGCTTTATAGGTTCCGGTCAGATCGACCGCGAAGCCATAGGCCTTCTCTGGGAACACATCCATGACATATTTGCGGGCCAGATCGTCCACAAATTGCGGGTCATCAGATAGGATATAGCCACCCGAGTAGCCCTTGGTGATATTGCCGCGCATGCCAGTTGCCTGACCGACATACAGGTTGCCATCCAGCGAAATCAGCACCGCCTGAGTATCACCCTTCTTGATGTCGGTCTCTGCGGTGGTGAACACACCGACATAGCCAATACCGCGGTCCTTGGTCAGACCCATCTGCACCACATGGCCCAGATCATCGGCCTTCTCGATCAGACAAGAGCTTTTTTCGGTGTCGATAATGACCACCCAGCCGTCAACCTCGCCGTATTGTAAAAACGGTGCATCGCCAGCACTTGCGGTGGTGGCCAGTCCAGCCAGTGTTGCGCCGATAAAAAGTGTCTTTAGATCAAACATGTCCAGTCCTCAAAATCCAATAACGGCCCCGGGGGGTAGGGGCCGGGCACAAAGAAGTGTAATGGAGAAAGGCACCGGGGCAACCGGTATTGCAATACTCGGCAGCTAAACGCTGACCCGCCGCAGCCGTAGGGTGCGTGCTGGCACGCACCACCACCGGGGTCAGTCGAATTTGCGTGAGGGGGCCAGCACCGTGGCCTCGCCGATCAGAACCTTTTTGCCGTCGATGCTGCAATGGCAGTCCAGCTTGACCCGCCGCTTGGCGATATCAATGTCGATCACCTGGACCTCGGCATGGACCAGATCACCGGGGCGCACCGGCGCCAGGAACTTCAGCGTCTGGCCCATATAGACGGTGCCATGTCCGGGCAGTTGCTCGCCTATCACCGCCGAGATCAACCCGGCGGTCAGCATCCCATGGGCGATCCGGCCCTGAAAGATGGTGTCGCGGGCATAGTCATCATCCAGATGCACCGGGTTCCGGTCGGTCGAGACCTCGGCGAACATCTCGATGTCGCGATCTGTTACCACTTTTTGCAACGAGCGGGTCATGCCCATTTCGATGTCTTCGATGCAGATGGTTCCGCGTGGCTGGTTGTCCAACATATCGCCTCCGATTCGGTGCTCTTGAAATTATCAAACGTCAGACCTCAACGTTTCGCAACTTTATTACTTCGCAGCTGCAGAAAATCAAGAGCCAATTGGGCTATCGCAAGCGCCCAATGGTATAGGTCGGGGCTGAGCCCTGCTGCTCCAGATAGGTCTTTAGTGCCTCTGGATCGGGCTGAGTGGCGGTTCTGGTCTCTTTTGCGGCCAGCCCACCCGAGATGAACAGGGTATCGATGCCCTCGCCCATGCCACCAGAGATATCGGTGTGGGGACCATCGCCAATGGCCAGAATGTCGGCGTCAGGAATGTCGAGGCCCAGTTCCAGCAACCGGCGGCGGGCCAGATCATAGATCGGCGGGTGCGGTTTGCCAAAATACAGGCTCTCTCCGCCCATCTCGGTGTAGAGTTTCGCCAAGGCCCCGGAACACCAGATGCGGGTCTCGCCCACGTCGACAATAATATCGGGATTGGCGCAGAGCAATTTCAGGCCCTTTTGCTTGGCATACAGGAAATCGGCGCGGTTTACCTCAGGGTCTGCGGTGGGATCAAACGGACCGCAGCACACGATGCCCTCGGCCTCGGCCAGCGGAACCGAGGTGATCTCGCAGGGTTTTTCCAACAGATGCAGCGGTTCAAAGAAGCCGGCGTCCCGGTCCCATTCCCCCATGAAATAGACTTTCTCACCAACCGCGCCGCGAAACATAGCTGAACGCGCAGAATCGCCCGAGGTGGCAATGGTGTCATAGGCGTCTGTGGGCACGTTGAAATCAGCCAGTTGCTGGGCCACCCCGGCGCGCGGGCGCGGCGAATTGGTGACCAGAACCACAATGCCACCGGCAGCGCGGTAAGCCTGCAACGCGGCAACCGCCTCGGGGTAGGCGGTGATGCCATTGTGAACGCAGCCCCAAAGATCAACAAACAACGCCTTGTAACGATCAGAGACCTCGGGGAGGGCGGAGATGATTTGGGTCATGATGCGTCCTTGAGCTGGTTCAAATCGACATATGGCGCAATCCGCTGTCAATATCCATGCGCAGATGGGGGGATCTGTCTGCATGACCGGGTTTGGCTTTGGGCGTGACCCTGTTGGCGCAGCAACCATATCTGGACCAAAATGAAATAGGCGCCCGGTAAGGCGCCTATTCAGTATTCAAATTTAAGGCCGCCAATCAGACCTTCAGGTTGGGGATGATCTGTTTTTTGCGGCTCATCACGCCGGGCAGCACCACGGTGTCGCCGCTGACAGTGGCGCCAAAGCTTTTCTCGGCCAGGGTTTTGACCAGATCGTTGGGCACCAACAGGGTGGCCTCTTCGTTCAGGATGTCGATGACAAACAGCAGAACCTGCTCGACACCGTCCTCAGAGGCCACGGTTTTCATGGCGTCCATCAGGCTGGCCTTGCGGTCCAGCACAACAGCCGGAGCGGTGGTTTCCAGCACGCTGACGCGGAACTTGGTGCCCTCGACAGCATATTCCTTGGAATCCATTCGCAGCAGTTCTGCATCCGAGAACGACGAGACGTCGGATTTGGCGGCGAACATTTCAGCGGCGTAGGTCGGGATGTCCAGATCCAGATCGGCGGCCAGCGTCTCGGCCACGGCGCGGTCGTGATCGGTGGTGGTGGGGCTGCGGAACTCCAGGGTGTCGGACAGGATGCAGGTCAGGGCGGCTGCCATGATCTCCTTTGGCATCTTGGCAGCGTCATCGCCGATCAGGTCCAGCATGATGGTGGCAGTACAGGCCAGCGGACGGATGGTGATGTCGATCGGGCCTTTGGTCTCCAGCCCGCCAACCAGCTTGTGGTGGTCGATGATGGCCTGAACATCAGCGCCGTTGATATTAGCGGGCAACTCAGCCGGGTTGTTGGTGTCAACGATGATCACCGGCTGGTCGTCGGCAACATCCGTGATGATTTCCGGCTTGTCCAGGTTCCAGCGGTCCAACATGAACAGGGCTTCGGTGTTGGGCTCGCCCAGCAGTTTGGCCTCGGCGTCAATGCCTTTGATCTCGTTCAGGTACCAGGCCCAGATGATGGGCGAGCCGGTGGAATCAGTATCGGGGGATTTATGTCCAAAAATCTGAATGGTCATCATGCGATCCTATCGTCAACGGAGAGTTTGCGCGCCTTATAACAGGGTGAACCCACTTGTCACCCCGCCGAGGCTGCCCTGCAGTCCAGAGTTTGCAGCGCTGAGTTTAGTGTGTTTCCCGTCGCCGCATGCGGATAAGGTCGGCGGATGAATCGCGAAGATCAACTTTACCCGCCGGTCAAGGCACTGCTGGAACGTCAGGGCTATACCGTCAAGGGCGAGGTAGGGGCTGCCGATGTGGTGGCGCGGCGCGGCGATGACCCGGTGGTGGTGGTCGAGTTGAAGCTGCGGTTTTCGCTGTCGCTGTTCCATCAGGCAATCACCCGTATGGCGATTACAGATATGGTCTATATCGCGGTGCCCAAGCCTACGGGCAAACAGGCGCGGCGGATGCTCAAGGACAATCTGGCGATGTGCCGCCGGCTGGGGCTGGGGCTGATCACCGTGCTGGGTGATGGCCGCGCCGAGGTGCACTGCGATCCCGGCCCCTATGCGCCGCGCAAGTCCAAGAAGAAACAGACGCGGCTGCTGCGCGAGTTCGACCGCCTTCAGGGCGACCCCAATGCCGGCGGCGCCACCCGGCATGGCATTGTCACCGGTTACCGGCAGGACGCCCTGCGCTGCGCTGCCTATCTGGCCGAAAACAGCCCGGCGAGGGGGCGGGACGTGGCATCAGCCACCGGCGTTGCCGCGGCCACAGGTTTAATGCGCGATAACCATTATGGCTGGTTCGAGAAGGTCTCGATCGGCGTTTATGCGCTGGCGCCGCAGGGCTCGGACGGCTTGAAGCACTGGGCTTACAGCTGGCAGCAGGCAAAGGTCTGAAAAAACTGCGCGGGTGATGTTGACACCTGCCTATGCACTGCCTAGCTATCCCTCGTTAGCACTCACTTGATGTGAGTGATAACGGCCCCTGCCACGGCGTAGGGTGTCTTGGAATTATAACCTTTGATCCTTTAAAGGAGCTGCAAAGATGGCATTGAAACCGCTTCACGACCGCGTTCTGGTTCGTCGCACTGAAAGTGACGAAAAAACTTCTGGTGGACTGATCATTCCTGAATCCGCCAAGGAAAAGCCAAGCGAAGGCCAAGTCGTCGCAATCGGCGAAGGCGCTCGCAAGGACAGCGGTGAGCTGATCGACATGTCGGTAAAAGCAGGCGACACGATCCTGTTCGGCAAATGGTCCGGCACCGAAGTCACCGTCGACGGCGAAGAGCTGCTGATGATGAAAGAAAGCGACATCATGGGTATCATCGAGTAAGCCACCCGGCGTCTCTGATCCCACTATCGCTCACAAACACAGATTTTCTCGAGGAGAATAAAACATGGCTGCTAAGGACGTCAAATTCGACACCGATGCCCGCAACCGTATGTTGGCCGGCGTCAACATTCTGGCTGACGCTGTCAAAGTAACCCTGGGCCCCAAAGGCCGTAACGTGGTTATCGACAAATCCTTTGGCGCACCGCGCATCACCAAAGATGGTGTGACCGTTGCCAAAGAAATCGAACTGGAAGACAAGTTCGAAAACATGGGCGCTCAGATGCTCAAAGAAGTTGCGTCGCGCACCAACGACGAAGCTGGCGACGGCACCACCACTGCCACCGTTCTGGCCCAGGCGATTGTTCGCGAAGGTCTGAAGCAGGTTGCTGCTGGCCTGAACCCAATGGATCTGAAGCGCGGCATCGATCTGGCAACTTCCAACGTTGTTGCAGCGATCAAAGCGGCGTCACGTGAAGTTAAAGACACCGCTGAAGTTGCTCAGGTCGGCACCATCTCTGCCAACGGCGAAGCCGCCATTGGTCAGCAGATTGCGGATGCGATGCAGAAGGTTGGTAACGAAGGTGTTATCACCGTCGAAGAGAACAAAGGCCTGGAAACAGAGACCGATGTTGTCGAAGGCATGCAGTTCGACCGCGGCTACCTGTCGCCTTACTTTGTCACCAATCCTGACAAGATGATTGCAGACCTCGAAGACTGCATGATCCTGCTGCACGAAAAGAAACTGTCGTCGCTGCAGTCGATGGTGCCACTGCTCGAGCAGGTGATCCAGAGCCAGAAGCCGCTGCTGATCATTGCTGAAGACATCGAAGGCGAAGCGCTGGCAACTCTGGTTGTCAACAAACTGCGCGGCGGCCTGAAGATTGCGGCTGTCAAAGCACCTGGTTTCGGCGATCGCCGCAAAGCCATGCTGCAGGACATCGCCATTCTGACCGGTGGTCAGGTGATCTCCGAAGATCTGGGCATGAAGCTTGAGTCCGTCACCATGGACATGCTGGGCACTGCCAAGAAGATCGAAATCACCAAAGATGAGACCACTATCATCGACGGTGCTGGCGAAAAAGCTGAGATCGAAGCACGTGTTGCTCAGATCCGCACCCAGATCGAAGAAACTTCGTCGGATTACGACAAAGAGAAGCTGCAAGAGCGCGTTGCCAAACTGGCCGGCGGTGTTGCTGTTATCCGCGTTGGTGGCATGACCGAAGTGGAAGTCAAAGAGCGTAAAGACCGCGTTGACGATGCACTGAACGCGACTCGCGCTGCTGTGCAAGAAGGCGTCATCGTTGGTGGTGGTGTTGCTCTGGTTCAGGCTGGCAAAGGTCTGATCGGTCTGGAAGGCGCCAATGCTGACCAGAACGCAGGTATCGTCATCGTGCGCAAAGCTCTGGAAGCTCCGCTGCGTCAGATCGCCGAAAATGCTGGTGTTGACGGTGCGGTTGTGGCTGGCAAAGTGCGCGAGAGCGACGATGTCACCTTTGGCTTCAACGCTCAGACCGAAGAATATGGCGACATGTTCGCATTCGGCGTGATCGATCCGGCCAAAGTGGTTCGCACCGCTCTGGAAGATGCGGCTTCGATTGCTGGTCTGCTGATCACCACCGAAGCAATGATCGCTGACAAGCCATCCAAAGAGGGCGCCGGTGGCGGCATGCCTGACATGGGCGGCATGGGCGGCATGGGCGGCATGATGTAATCACAAGTCCTCTGGACTTATGAAGCCCGACAGGCGGCCTTCCTTTTGGCAGGCCTGCTGGGCGGGTAAATCACGCCATCCTACCGGATGAATTGGGGTCGCCTTCGGGCGGCCCCATTTTTGTTTGAGCCCGCCAGGCCGGGCTGCCTTCGGCGAGAGTATTTTTACAAAGAAGAAATTTCAGGTCAGGGAATAGACACCAAAAGCAACTGGGATGGTGCATTTACGTCGGCCCATTGTCGCGGGCGCCTGTTGCGCATGGGCAACATTTTTCACCCTCAGTTATTTTCCCCCTATGGTTGTGATGCCTTTTCTGCTATCCGCGTCCTTGTGTTCAACCCATAGCCACAGGAGGCGTCTCATGATCCATATTGCAACATGTTCTCGTCTTCGCTTTGCTGGCCGATGGGTCATAACGCAGGCCCAGCGAACCTGCTGATCCTGCCTTACCGGCAACACGTCTCTTCACATCTGAAGCCTGACCGGGCCTGAATTGGGCCTGAGCCGCGGCTATCTGCCGTCTGCTCTCTGCCCAACCAAATCTCAACTCAACCCAAGGAGCCCTGTGTTTTATGCAGGGGCTAAACATCATGACACGACTTGAATCCAGATCGCCGTTTGCGGATCTGAATACCGCGTTACTGCAAATCACCGCCGACTTTGGCAAGTGGCAGGTGCTGAGCGCCTTGCTGCGACATCTGATGGTGCGCAAGACTCCGGTGGCCATGCTGTCGCCGCCGATGAGCGACCATATGCGCAAAGATATCGGATTGCCGGTGATAAACGACCGGCCGCCGCGCGGTTTACCGCATTGGATTTGACAATTGGGGTCGCCTTGGGGCGGCCCTTTTTGTCGCGATCTGGGGGTAGTAGCATGGGTGTTCGGGGTTCGATGATTGCTGTTATACCTGCGGCCCAGGTGTTACCAAGTTACGTATTCTGAACACCTTGGCCAGACTTAACAGGCCTATAGCGAGGGTCGAATATGCGGCTTATATTTTTGACAGGGGTGGTCATGCTGGCCTTTGCCGGCAATTCCATATTGAACCGATTGGCGGTTGGATCGGGGGATATCAGCGCCATGGGTTTTGCGCAGATCCGGCTGGTAGCCGGGGTGGTGATGTTGCTGGGCCTGTGTCACTGGCGCCGGCAAAGCCTGTCGCAATCGCCCCGGATGAGCCTGTTTGGCGGGGGCGCGCTGGCGCTGTATATGATTGGCTTCTCGCTGGCCTATCGCAATCTGGACGCCGGGCTGGGGGCGCTGATCCTGTTTGGCGTTGTGCAGATCACCATGTTTGGCTGGGGCGCGCTGCGGGGGGCGGTGGTGGCGCCGGCGCAGGCTCTGGGGGCGCTGCTGGCCTTTGGGGGGCTGGCCTATGTGCTGTGGCCGACAGGAACGGTGCAGGTGCCTCTGAGCGGCGCGGCCTTCATGGCGGCGGCGGGTCTGGGCTGGGCGATATACAGTCTGCTGGGGCGGCAGGTGAAATCGCCGCTGGCGGCCACAACGCAGAATTTCATCTGGGCAAGTGTGATGCTGCTGCCCCTGACCTGGTGGCTGGCCGAGCCGCTGGCGATATCTGTTACTGGCGCAGGCCTGGCGATTGTGTCGGGGGCGGTGACCTCGGGGCTGGGGTATGCGCTGTGGTACCGGGTGCTGCCGCAGTTGCAACCGGCAGTGGCGGCCACGGTGCAGCTGAGCGTGCCGGTGATTGCCATATTGGTCGGGGCGATCGGATTGGGAGAGAGCCTGTCGGTGCAATTACTGATCGGGACGCTGGCGGTGCTGGGCGGCATCGCGCTGGTTATCACGCGGGCACCGCGGCCCGCAGGCTGAACAGGGGGGGCACTGGGGTTTCACAGGGTTTCACAGGGGTTCACTGGGGTTTCCCAGGGGCCAGTTTAGGATTATTTGTACAGTATGATAGATTTCAGATCCGGCCTGCTGGCCATCACCTTGCTGCTGCCGCTGTCACCGGCCCGTGCCGGTACCGGTACCGGTCCTGGGGACTGTGTGATCCTGCTGCACGGGCTGGCGCGCAGCGAGGCCTCATTTGCGGTGATGGAGCAGGTGTTCAAGGCGCGCGGCTACCGGGTGGTGGTGCCCGGCTACCCCTCGACCGATCTGCCGATCCCGGCGCTGGCAGATCTGACCCTGCCAAAAGCGGTGGCAGATTGCGGTGACGGGCCTGTGCATTTTGTCACCCATTCCATGGGCGGCATCCTGCTGCGCTATTGGCTGCAGGACAACCACCCCGGCAACATGGGCCGCGCGGTCATGCTGGGTCCGCCCAATCACGGCAGTGAACTGGTGGATGAACTGGGCGACTGGGAGGTGTTTGGTCTGCTGAACGGCCCGGCGGGGATGCAGTTGGGCACCGGCCCGGATGGGGTGCCGCAACAGCTGCCTGCGGTGGATTTCCCCCTAGGGGTGATCGCCGGTGAAAATTCAATCAACCCGGTGTTCTCCAAGCTGATTGAGGGGCCGGATGATGGCAAGGTTTCGGTCCGCTCGACTATGGTCGAGGGCATGACCGAGCATCTGACGCTTCCGGTCACCCATACCTTCATGATGAACAACTCCAAGGTCATCGTGCAGGTGCTGCATTTTATCGAATTTGGCCGCTTCGACGAAACGATGAGTTGGATCGGTTCGGTACTGGGCGTTATCGAGGAGGCCTGCAAGGGGCTGGGCTGCGGTCGCGGGGATGATGCGATCGGCGAGACAGAGGAAGCGGACTAATCTGTTTGGCTGAGAGCCCTCAGCTGTGGCCGGTGCCCGCAACACCCGCCGGTTGGCGGGTGTTGCGGGCACCGGCTCTGGCGATCATCAGCCCTTTTTGCGGATGATGCGGTTCACATGGCCCATCTTGCGGCCCGGTTTGGTCACGGCCTTGCCGTATAGGTGAAGGGCACAATCGGCCTCTTTCGCCAGCTCCGGCAGCCGGTCCATATCGTCGCCGATCAGGTTTTCCATCACCACGTCACTGTGCCGTTGACCGTCGCCCAAAGGCCAGCCGACCACCGCACGGATGTGCTGTTCGAACTGATCGACGCTGCAACCGTTCTGAGTCCAGTGGCCTGAGTTATGAACCCGCGGGGCGATTTCATTGACCACCAGACCGGCGGGCGTCACAAACAGCTCAACCCCCAGAACACCGACATAATCCAACTCGTTCAGGATCCGCCCGGCCAGCAGAACCGCATCCATGCGCTGACTGCCGCTTAGCTTGGCTGGCACGGTTGTGGTGTCCAGAATACCATCGGTATGGACGTTCTCACCCGGATCATAGCAGGCGACATCGCCCTGCAAGCCGCGCGCGGCAATCACCGATATTTCGTGGCTGAAGGTGATAAAGCCCTCAAGCAGCGCCGGGGCGCCACTCATATCCGCCAGCGCCTGTGGCGCATCGTTGAGTGTCTTGATCCGCGCCTGCCCCTTGCCGTCATAGCCAAAGCGGCGGGTTTTCAGGATCGCGGGCGCACCGATCTCTGCCAGTGCGGCATCCAGACTGGCCTGATCACTGATATCGGCAAAAGGCGCCGTGTTGAGCCCCAGACCTTGCAGGAAATTCTTCTCGGTCAGCCGGTCCTGACTGATCCGCAGCGCCTCGCGGCCGGGACGGATCGGGCATTGGCGTTCGAGAATGTCCAGCGCCTCGGTGGGGATGTTCTCGAACTCATAGGTGATCACATCTACCGAGGCGGCAAAGGCCGTAAGGGCCTCGACGTCATCGTAGCCTGCGGTGGTGACACGATCGGCCACCTGACCGGCGGGCGGATTGGCACCGGGTTCATAGATATGGCAGACAAAGCCAAGCCGTGATGCGGCAACCGACAGCATCCGGCCCAACTGGCCACCGCCAAGAATGCCAATGGTGGCACCGAGTTTCAGGGCATCAGTCATCCACTGGCTCCTCGGGGATAGAGGCCGACAGGGCGTCGCGCCAGGCGGTCAGGCGGTCAGCTAGGGCAGCGTCCTGCAGCGCCAGAATGCCAGCCGCCATCAGACCTGCATTGGCAGCCCCGGCAGCGCCGATGGCCATGGTGGCAACCGGAAAGCCCTTGGGCATCTGTACGATGGAATAGAGCGAGTCGACGCCGGACAGCGCCCGGGTCTGCACCGGCACGCCAACCACGGGAATGCGGGTTTTTGAGGCCACCATACCGGGCAGATGCGCGGCGCCACCAGCCCCTGCGATAATCACCTGCAAGCCCCGGTCGGCGGCGGATTTGCCATAGCTCCACAACCGGTCGGGGGTGCGGTGGGCCGAGACGATCTTGGCCTCATAGGCCACGCCCAGCTCGTCGAGAATATTGGCGGCTTCTTTCATGGTGGGCCAGTCCGACTGGCTGCCCATGATGATACCCACTTTGATGTCGGCCATATGTGCCTCGTCCCTTGTCTTACTGCGGTGCGCGGGATGCCTCCGCCGGGGTGAAAGAGAAGCGGGCACTATAGGGAAAACACAGGCCGGCGCAATGCGGCATTGGGGCGGCATTAGGAGCGCCGGCAAATTCAGCCAGCAGCAATCTGACATGAAAAACCGGCGACACTTAAAAGGGGAAGGCGGTTCATAACGACACGTCAACACTCTTGATTTATGATCTCGTCACGACCTAAAAAAGGGCTTCACTATTTATGCGGCAACTCGAAAGAGTTTTCCCGTAACACTCAGACGTTTCTAGGAATATATTATATGAGCCTACCAAGATTTTTCACAGCTGCCGCTGTTGCCGCCAGCTTGACCCTGGCCAGCGTTGCGCCAGCTGCTGCTGGAACGGTTACTGCACCGACATCAAGTGGCCCCAGCAATGGTGAAAAGGCGCTGATCAGCGTCGCGCTTATTGGTTTGATTGCATGGATTACCACCGGCTCCACTGCGTCTTCTGGCGCGACAGTCACCCGCAACGGCAGCAGTACCTCGGGCAATTTCACCGTGCTCAAGTTCTGAGCTCAAGTTCTGATCAATACCAAAAGACTATTCCGGGGTAGACCCGGATTTCCCAAAGCGGCGAAATTGGCTGCGAAACGGGTATAAAAGGGTGGCCACCAAACGGTGGTCGCCCATTTTTTTTGTTTCCATATCGCCCAGACCAAAGCTCAGCTGCTCTTTGCGCCGGATCACAAACAACGTCCCAAACATCCAGTCCCACAGGGCCAGAGTTTGACCATAGTTCTTGTTGTAATGCGCCGACTGGTCACTGTGGTGAATCTGGTGCTGGGCCGGCGATATGATGATCCGCTCTAACAGGGGTCCAAAGCTGATCCAGATGTGAGAGTGGTGAAAGTTCGCCATCGCAATATTGGCCAGGACGATAAAGGCATTGACCCCAGCGATTTGCGCAATTGCGGTCTCTGGCGCCAGCGGACCAATCAGCAGGCCCTGAGCGACCCCGATCAGAACGGAGTGGAGGGGCACGGTGATGAGATAGCCAAGTGGATGTTGTCTGTAGGCGGTGAACGGCGACATCACCTGGGCGCTGTGGTGAACCGCATGCAGCGACCACAGAACCCGCTGACTGTGGTGGATGCGGTGAATCCAATAGGCTGCGCAATCGGACACGATCCACAGTATCAGGGCCAATACGATGGGACTGGGAGGGTTCGAGCCGAGCAGGCCATCGGAAAAGATCTGCGAGCTGCCATAGGCTGAGACCGTGAGCAGGGAGATCCGGCCAAAGAACCCGCTGAAGGCGGCCAGCCGGCCAATCGCAAAGAGTTTCAGATCAAGCCAGTGAGACTCATGCGTATAGATCTCTTTTGGCAGCAACCATGTCCAGAAGCCGTTTGTCTGCCTGCGCAAGCGGTAGATGATCCAGGCGGCCAGTATTGACAGGAGCAGAAATTCCGGGGCCACGGCAACCGATGCGCCAAAGAAATTTATGTAGAGGTCTGAAAGCGTTTCAATCATTAGATGCCGTTCTGACAAGCGCTGAAAATGGGACGACTATTCACTGGAAAAATCAGTCAGTGGTGTGGAGCATTCTGGCGCATTCTTCGGCCAGACCCAATAGGCCCAGACCCTGTAAGCCCTGCGCCGGATGCCTCAGGCAATAATATCCGGCATCAGCCGGTCCTCGATCATGGCGATGATATCCTTGAGCCACAGCTTTTGCTTTTTCAGGCGGCGGATGGTCAGCTGATCACCGGTGCCCTTGTCCTGCAAGGCATGTATTGCCTCGTCCAGATCGCGGTGCTGGCGGCGGAACACTTCGAGTTCAACCTTCAGCACGTCATCAGTTTTCATGGAAATATCGGTGGGGGCGTTCATTGGCGACTCGACTGAAGTGGAAAAGACCTTGGCGCAGGATAGGCGTTTACGATGTTTTCGCCTAGACCCTGTAGGTCTTGCTCTTGTTAAAATGATAGTTTCTTCCCATATTCACTGCGCAGGCTGCCACCTTGGGGTCTGCTCTCACCGTCGCTTACGCTTTGAAGGACGAAATACGTGTCAAAACTCACTCTGGGCTCTTACCCACATATGCTGGGATTCGAGCAACTGGAACGCCTGCTCGAACGCTCGGCCAAGTCGGGCAACGAGGGCTATCCGCCTTATAACATCGAACAAACATCCGATTTTTCTTATCGCATTACCCTGGCCGTGGCCGGGTTTGCCGAGGGTGATCTGGCCATCACCATCGAGGACCGCCAATTGGTGATCCGTGGCCGCCAGGGCGAAGACAGCGAAGAACGGGTGTTTTTGCACCGGGGAATTGCGGCGCGGCAATTCCAGCGCATGTTTGTGCTGGCCGATGGTGTCGAAGTTGGCGATGCCATCATAGAGAACGGCCTGCTGCATGTGGACCTGACCCGCTCACGTCCGGAAACCGTGGTGCAGACCATCAACATCAGAAAGAGCGAATGATGCAGCGAACACGTGAACACAGCGAGTCTCAATCGCGCGCAGCCTATGTGAAAACCGTCGATGTCGCCGATCTGCCCGAAGAGATGCAGAAGGGTGGCAAGGGGCGCAGCCATCTTTATGCGTTGCACGACGCCGAGGGCAAGCAACTGGCCGTGGTTGCCGAGCGCCACATGGCCTTTGTGCTGGCGCGTCAGAACGATTATGTGCCGGTTCCGGTCCACTGATCCAATTGGTTCGGCTGGATTTCCCCTGTTCGCGGCTGTCCCTAGCGACCCAGTGCCCGGCGGTGCAAGGCAAAGTCGCGGGCATAGAACCGGCGAATGAGCCAGGCGGTCATGGCTGAGGTGGAGATTTCGGCGGCGCCCCGTTTTGAGGTGTTTCGGCGGCTGTTCGGATCGTATTGAAGCTGTTCTCCAAGCCGCGCCGACAGGCCCGAGATGGTGTGCTCCAGACCATTCTCCAAGGCGGTAATCTGCGCCCCGGGCAAGATGAACTGGCGCTGCGGGCGGATGTGGTTGTCCAGCACAAAGCGGTTCCTGTAATAGGCGCGAAACATCCGGGTGACCCAGGCGTTGAACTCCATCTGCGGCCCGGATCCATGTTCCATACGCCAGCGATATTCGCTCTGCAGCCGGGATATGGGATCGCGAAGAATGGTAAACACCGCATCGAAACTGTTTGGATTGATCATTTGTGTCAGCAGGGTGGCGTGAAAATGCTGAAAGGAGCATTTCAGATGGCGCAGGATTGTATCGGCGCGGCCACCACCATCCTGAAAGGTAACCTGCCAGCCGTTGGACAGGAATATGTGATCAACAGTTGTCCCCGCAGATTTGGGGATATGAACGAACAGAACAGCCTTGCCGTTCTTTTTGTAAATGGGCATTCACAGTCCTCTACCTGAGGTCAGGGGAGCTGTTTCCTATCGTAATGTATTTTCGATCCTCCGCCAAGATTTCCCAATTGCGTTTTAACGCTGGGAGATGGCGAATGTTGCAGCCGCCCGCCCTCATCCCTGCGATGTTTCGATAACGAGGGACATCGCAGGGCGCCGCTGATTTCAGCGCCGAGGTGGTGGAAAACAGCGGCAGACCCCAGCTGTCAGCTCGCGATTTCGGCGTCTTCCTTTGCCGCTGCAAAGGGAACATTATGCATTGGCCCGAACAGCACCCCGCGCTTATTTGTGATGTCCTGCCGTGCTGCAGTTCAAAGGGGTATTTCCGGTGCTGTTGTCTCAATCCCAGGGTGGCCACAGGGCCCGGGTTGGCTCTCTGTGGCGGCCCATTGACCAAGGCGGTTTATCTGATAGTAATCTGAAAAAATTGACTTAATTCTTCCATTGCCGATAAAGAGGGCTTGCGCCGATGCCGATTTCCCTGAGCAAAAACTTTTTGTTTGTGCATATCCCAAAAACTGCCGGCAGCACTGTACACGCAGCTTTGCGACCCTATTGTGTGAGCCGCAACAGAACCTTGCTGCGGCGTGCGGTTTCGTGGCTTCCGGTGAAAGAGAACCCCGAGAAAGCCTATATTCGTGGACATTCCACATCGGCGGTATTCAAATCCAAACTGGATCCTGCGCTGTTTCAGAGGCTTCACAAATTTGCCATCGTGCGCAATCCCTATGATCATGCGGTGTCCAGCTATGTGTTCACGCAGTCCAATACTCATGGCCGTCGCCATAGGGACGCACAGAGTTGGAGCTTTTCGGATTTCCTGTCTTATCTGGAGAAAAAAGACAGAATATTGCCGCGCAATCAAACCACATGGCTGGTGAACCGCGCGGGCGATTTGCAGGTTGACCGTCTTCTTTTTCAAGAAGAGCTGGACAATGGATTTGCGCAGCTTTGCGGATTTCTAAATATTCCACATGAGGGAGCGCTGCCTCGGGTCAATGCGACGAAACGTAAGGATTACCGGACCTATTATTCGGCGGATTCAAAGCGGCGCGTCGAGGCTCTTTATGCGCGTGATTTTGATTTGTTTGGCTATGATTTCGAGGTTGGAAAACCAGTTCGAAACCCCTTGGCCTGAGGCGTGCAGCCGCTGCCGGGCAAATCCGCCGGGGCTGGCGCAAACATAGGTCTTTAAACGATAACGGCCCACCTGTTGGGCGGGCCGTTGTAGGGGCAGATCGCAGGCGTAAATCAGCCTGAGATCAGACCCATGCTTTCCAGTTTCAGCAGCACCTGATGGGCGCAGTTGTCGACCTCGACGTTTTCGGTTTCCACCGACAGCTCCGGCTTGGTCGGCATCTCATAGGGATCGGAAATACCGGTGAACTCTTTGATCTTGCCAGCGCGCGCCAGCGCATACAGTCCCTTGCGGTCGCGACGTTCGCATTCTTCCAATGTGGTGGCCACATGCACTTCGACAAAGGCACCAAAGGCTTCGATGTCTTCGCGAACCAGACGCCGGGTGGTGGTATAAGGCGCGATTGGTGCGCAGATGGCGATGCCGCCGTTCTTGGTGATCTCGGAGGCAACATAGCCGATGCGGCGGATGTTCAGGTCACGGTGCTCTTTGCTGAACCCGAGTTCCGAGGACAGGTTTTTACGCACCACGTCGCCATCCAGCAGCGTCACCGGGCGACCGCCCATTTCCATCAGCTTGACCATCAGCGCGTTGGCGATGGTGGACTTGCCAGAGCCGGACAGGCCGGTGAAGAACACGGTGAACCCCTGCTTGGAGCGGGCGGGCTTGGTGCGGCGCAGCTCTGTGACCACCTCAGGGAACGAGAACCACTCGGGGATCTCAAGACCCTCAGCCAGACGGCGGCGCAGTTCGGTGCCCGAGATGTTCAGGATGGTGACGTTATCACGATCTTCGATGGTGTCGTTGGGCTCGTACTGGGCGCGTTCCTGCACATAGACCATATGTTTGAAATCAACCATTTCACAGCCGATTTCAGACTGGTTCTCGCGGTACATATCCTGGGCGTCATAGGCGCCATAGAAGTCGTCACCGGCTGAGTTCTTGCCGGGGCCGGCGTGGTCGCGGCCAACGATGAAGTGGGTGCAGCCGTGATTGGCGCGGATCAACCCGTGCCAGACCGCCTCACGCGGGCCAGCCATCCGCATCGCCAGGTTCAGCAGGCTCATGCTGGTGGTGGCGGCCGGGTATTTGTCCAGCACCGCCTCGTAGCAGCGCACCCGGGTAAAGTGATCGACGTCACCGGGTTTGGTCATGCCGACAATCGGGTGGATCAGCAGGTTGGCCTGCGCCTCGCGGGCGGCGCGGAAGGTCAGCTCCTGGTGGGCGCGGTGCAGCGGATTGCGGGTCTGGAACGCCACGATCTTGCGCCAGCCCAGTTTGCGGAAATAGGCGCGCAGCTCGTTTGGGGTGTCGCGGCGGGCGCGGAAGTCATAGTGCACCGGCTGCTGGATGCCGATGACCGGGCCACCAAGGTAGATCTTGCCCGCCTGATTGTGCAGGTAGTTGACCGCCGGGTGGGCGTCGTCGTCAGCGCCAAACACCTTCTCGGCCTCATGCGCCTTGTTTGGCTGCCAGTTATCGGTGACGGTCATGGTCGCCAGAATGACGCCTTCCTGATCGCGCAGGGCGATGTCTTCGCCATCTTTCAGCGATGCGGCGAAATCTTCGGAAACGTCCAGGGTGATCGGCATCGGCCAGAGCTGACCATCTGCCAGCCGCATATTGTCGACAACGCCGTTGTAATCGGCCTCGGACAGGAAGCCCTTCAGGGGGTTGAACCCACCATTCATCAGCAATTCCAGATCGCAGATCTGGCGTGGAGACAGGTCGTGGCTTTTGAGGTTGCCCGCTTCGGACTTCAACTTCTGGGCCGAGTCGTAGGAAACATAAAGTTCTGGAATGGGGGCCAGATTACTATTCATTTTCATGTGAAATCTCTCATCACTTGCACAGGGGGTTGTCCTGGATTTGGCTTGATCGCGGTGGTTTTCTGGGGCGAAATACCCCGGAGAGGTGACTAAAGTCTAGCGTATGGGCGGAATAAGGATGGAATGTGCCGAATTGGTGTCAGACGGGAATGTTTCCGGCCTGATCTCAGTTGCTAAGGAAAACATCCGTGTCTTTTACACCTGTTCAGACAGAATTGTAACCGTGTCCACTGGCTCTGGCGGCGCCGATAGCAGCATGACCAGAGCCGAGGCCTGTTGCACCGGCAGCGCGTTGAGCGGTTGCTCGACTCCGCGCAGCTCGAAGGTGTGGAATTTTGCCGTCGCAGCCATGAGGCCCGCGGTCTGCACCACCTGTTCGGATATCAGCAGTTCGACGCCAAGATCCTTGGTCTTGGCCTCAAGGCGGCTGGCGGTGTTGACGGTGGCACCAATGAGGGTGCGTGGCGCATTGCTGGTGGTGCCGATTTCACCCAGCACAACGGTGCCAGTGTGCAGGCCCATGCCGATCCGCACCGGCTCATCCCCCTCTGAGGCCAGTAGCCTGTTGAAACGGGCCAGCGCGACGCCGATGTCGCTGACGGCTTCTATGGCGGCCCTGGATGAGGCGGCGGAGCTGTCCATCTCGAACAGGGCCAGCAGCCCGTCGCCCATGTATTTGTCCACCGTGCCGCCGGCGCGGGTGATCTCGGGCACCACGGCGTCAAAGAACCGGTTCAGCAGAAAGACCACATCATAGGGCAGCAGATCGGCCGAGCGGGCGGTGAAGCCGCGGATGTCGAGGAACAGCACCGCGATGGTCTTCTCCTCGCCCTGCGCCGAATGGACCCGGCGTCGCCCCTTGGGCCGATAGACTCGTTTCACCGTCAGCGCCGCGGTCGGGTAGATCTGGCAGGCCAGGCGGACATCCCCGGGTGCTTTTACCGCCCGCAGCGCGCGTGCCTCGGCTGGGCTGGCAGCGGGCAGGCTGTCGCCACCTTTGGTGACGGCGACCCGACAGGTGGTGCAGCGCCCCTTGCCGCCGCACAGCGAGGTGTGGGGAACGCCGTTGAGCTGCGAGATTTCCAGCAGCGTCAAGCCGCGCTCGACGGTTATGTCGGGGCCGTTTACGTAGTGAATCCTGACCGATTGCCGCTTGCGGGCAAACCGGCGTATATAGAAGGCGCTGATGGCCATCCCCAACAGGGCGAAAAACACCCAGAGGCTGATCTCATATACCCGGGTCAGATGCGCCAATTCAGTCAGGTCGGGCCAGTTAAAATCTTCCTGGATGGCCTCGGCATTGCCGGGCACCAGATAGATAGCCCACATCCTGCGGCCTTCGGTGATCAGCCCGGCCAGCGCCAATGTGGGCACCAGTACCGCCACGCCGATCAGATAGGGTGCAATCGGGCGCCACCAGTAGGTGATCCGCAGCCACATGTGCATGCCGATGCAGCCATGCACCCAGACCACCAGCAGCAGCAGGTACTGGTGCCAGATCTCCGGCGAGTTCCACAGCAACAGGATCACCGAAGACATCTGGTCTTCGACGTCAAAGACCCGGTCGGCGTAGTTGGTGAAAACGACGTGCTGGATCAGCTGCAGCGGGATCGCCAGGCCAAAGAACAGCTGCACCGCCTGGGCCACCGTCATCCGCAGGGTACGGCGGCTGGCGACCTGCCAAAGGGCAAGCCCACCGTGCAGCAACAGCGCGCCAAACAGCAGGATCTGACCGGGAGGGTGGCCGGTGGCCAGTGCGCGCGCCTCCTGCACCTGAATCATAAAATCAGGGGAGACAAGACCGGCCGCGATGTTCAGGAAATGGAAGAATGCATAGACCAGCAGGAAAATCCCGCTCACGGTTCGGCTGCGCTGAACCAGATTGCCCTGCCAGATTGCCTGCGCCAATGGACCTATCTTTCCGGTTGATCCGGTCAGGGTGCTGGATGTTGCGGTTCAGGTCAAGATTTTTCCCCAAGACCCACAGCAGAGCCGGCGCGGCGCCACGGGTCAGAGCCGTCTTGTCAGTTTCAGCCGACCGGGAGGAAGCCCGGTCGGCTGGGTCACTTGTTCTAGGGGGCAGGGGGCAATCAGTCGTCCTGTTCAGCCAGGAACCGTTCCGCGTCCAGCGCCGCCATGCAGCCCATACCGGCCGAGGTCACCGCCTGGCGATAGATGTGGTCGGTCAGATCCCCGGCGGCAAACACGCCGGGGATGCTGGTTTCGGTGCTGCCCGGTTTGGTCACCACATAGCCGCCCGCATGGGTCTCCAGCGAGTCCTTGACCAGCTCGCTGGCCGGGGCATGGCCGATGGCGACAAAGACACCCTTGCAGGGGATCTCGGTGATCTCGCCGGTCTTGACGTTTTTGACGACGACCCCCTCAACCCCCAGTGGGTCCTCGGTGCCGATCACCTCTTCCAGAGTGTTGAACCACAGCGGCACGATCTTGTCGTTTTTCATCAGCCGGTCGATCAGGATCTTTTCGGCGCGCAACTCGTCGCGGCGGTGGATCAGCGTGACTTTGGAGGCGAACTTGGTCAGGAACAGTGCTTCCTCAACCGCGGTGTTGCCGCCGCCGATCACCACGATCTCCTGACCCCGGTAAAAGAACCCGTCGCAGGTGGCGCAGGCCGAGACGCCAAAGCCCTTGAACTTCTCCTCAGACTCCAGCCCCAGCCATTTGGCGCGCGCACCAGTGGCCAGAATGACCGCGTCTGCAGTATAGACCGTGCCGCTGTCGCCCTTGGCGGTGAAGGGGCGTTTGCTGGTGTCCAGTTCAGTGATGATGTCACCGATGATCTCACAGCCCATTGCCTGCGCGTGGTCCTGCATCTTGACCATCAGGTCCGGGCCCTGCACCTCGGTGAAGCCGGGATAGTTCTCGACCTCGGTGGTGGTGGTCAACTGGCCGCCGGGTTCAATGCCCTGAACCAGGATTGGTTCCAGCATGGCGCGGCTGGCATAGACGCCGGCGGTGTATCCCGCAGGTCCCGAGCCAATGATCAGAACCTTGGTGTGGCGCGTGTCAGTCATCGATGTATCCCCAAATTTGATGGCAAAGCGGGTAAGCCGCCGGTTGGCAACTCATATAGCCGCCCCGGGTTATCTCTTAAACCCCCGGAAGGGCGCGGATTGGTCAAACTGCGGTGACACAGGGGGATAATGCCATCAGGCAAATATAATTGCGCTAACACGAAATATAATTGCGCGGCTTGCCAGCGGTGCTATAAGAAACCCTCATTTGAGGGAGAGCTGAACATGGTCACGACACGCCTGGACCCGATTGATCGCAAGATACTTTCGGAGCTGCAAGCCGATGGGCGCATGACCAATGTGGAGCTGGCCAAACGGGTGGGCATCTCGGCACCGCCCTGTCTGCGCCGGGTGCGCACCCTCGAGGAGGCCGGCTTTATCCGCGGCTACCATGCTGAGGTGAACGCCCGCGAGCTGGGATTCGAGGTGCAGGTGTTTGCCATGGTGGGGCTGGAAAGCCAGGCCGAGGTGGAGCTGAGCGCCTTTGAAGCAAAATGCCGCAGCTGGCCTCTGGTGCGGGAGTGCCACATGCTGAACGGCGAGGTGGATTTCATCCTGAAATGCGTGGCGCCGGATCTGAGCACCTTTCAGAACTTTCTGACCGGTGGCTTGCTGACCACACCCAATGTGGCCTCGGTCAAGACCTCATTGGTGATCCGTGGTGCCAAGGACGACCCCGGAGTGCCGTTTGAGGTGCTGGAACAACGTCTGGCCAAAAAGGCCTAAGCCGCCATTTTCGGCAGGTAATAGTCCGGGCCTATCAGTCGCGCAGGCTATAGGCGCGGGCAGCATTTTCACCCAAAATGGCATCGCGTTCACTGGCGGAGAGACCCGACAACAAACTGTCGGTGGTTTCCATCCAATGCTCGTAGCTGCTGGCGAGCAGGCAAACTGGCCAGTCGCTGCCCCAGATCAGTCGATCAGGACCAAAACAGCTCAGCAGGTGATCCACATAGGGTTTCAGATCCTCGGTGGTCCAGTCGGCGTTTGCCTCGGTCACCAGCCCCGAGAGCTTGCAGTAGGCCTGTGTGTCGCGCGCCAGAGCTGCCATGTTTTCCGCCCAGGGCTGGATCAGCCCATCGCGGATCAGCGGTTTGGAGCCATGGTTGATCACCACCCGCATATCCGGGTGGCGCTGCAGCAGCTGGATCAGATTGGGCAGATGTGGCGGCAGGGTCAGCGCATCAAAAGTCAGACCTTGGGCGATCAGCGCCTGAAAGGCGGGCGTCAGGTCGGGTCGCAGCATCCAGTCCGGGTCGGCAATATCCTGTATCATCGGCCGCAGGCCCACCAGGGCGGCATGTTCGGCCAGCTCAGAGATTTGCTGCGCCGCACCGGGGTGCTCGAAATCAACCCAGCCCACCACGCCCTTGATAAAGCTGTGATCGTCGGCCAGCGATAGCATGAACCGGGTTTCGGCAACACTGGGGGCGGCCTGCACCAGAATGGTGGCGGCGATTTGATGGCGCTCCAGCTCCGGGGCAAGATCAGCTGGCAGGAAATCGCGATAGAGCGTTTCCAGCTCAGGGGTGAGCCATCCATAGTCGTCGCGGGCCACAGACCAGAAATGTTGGTGCGCATCAATACGGCTCATGGGCTCGGGTCTTTCTTGGGCTGTCTGGCTTGTGGCTGTCAGGTTTATAGCTGTCGGGGCGGTTAGTCGAAGGTCGCCAGGCCGAAGCTTTGCACCGGGTCACTGCTGGAGGAATTGCGGTTGGCCATGCGTTCCAGATTGACGATGGTGGACAGCATCAGCCGGTCATGGCTCCAGTCGCTGGGCCGTTGCATCAGCAGCGTGGTGGCCAGCACGGCGCCGACCAGCAGGCCCGACAGCAGCGCCCAGCTGAGCCGATGGTCAGACTGAGAGGCCTTGGCCGTCACCGCCAGAATGCGCTGCTCCAGGGTGGCGCTGCGCCGGGTCTCGCGGCGGTCCACCAGGGCGACGGCGGGGCTGCGGCGGCGAAACAACACCCGGTCCTGTGCCGCCATGGCACAGGCGCGGATCAGGCATTCGCAATAGGCGCGGGCGTCAAACTGAGGCCGCGCCATCAGCGCCTGATCACAGGCATATTCCCGCAGGACGCGGACTTCGCTGCGCCACAGGAAATAGGCCGGGTTCCAGAACAGCAGCGGCCGCAGCATTTCCAGCAGAAACTCGCATTCGATATCGCGCTGGCGGAAATGCTGCAACTCATGGGCGATGGTCAGCCGCAGATCGCGGGGGTCATGCAGCAGCGCCGAGGGCAGTACCACATAGAGGCGCAACAGCCCGCGGGTGGAATAGGCCACCGAGGCGGTATCGCTGATCAGCAGCTCAACGCGGCCGATTTTCTTCCACAGAAAGGCGCTGCGCAGGCAGTCGCGCAGACGCAGCACAGAGGTGATCACATGCAGGCTGCAAAGCGCGGCGCCAATGGCAAACAGCAGCACCAATGCGCGGGCCCAGACCGCCTGTTGCGTCAACAGGCTGCGCACCAGATCCTCGCGCAGGCCGATGAGGGTCTCAAAGCGGGTGGCACTAAGGCTGACGTGGCCCTGCAGGAATTGCGACACCAGCATATCCGAGATGTTCGGCGGGTGCGGAATGACCCAGGTGGTGAACCCCAGCGCCAGCAGCGGCGCCGCAACCAGCAAAACGGTCAGCCGGTTGAGCAGCCTCAGCTGCGGCAAGAAGGCGTTGCCAAGCCCATGACGGGTCAGCAATCGTCGCAATCCGATCCAGATCCCGGCGCCAACCAGCAGCAGCAGGTTCAGATCGATATAGGCATTTAACAGAGCATCAGCTTGCATTGTCCCCCAGCCTTTCAGTCAACAGCGCCCGCATTTCCACGAGCATTTCGTTGGTCACCTCTTCGTCCTCGACCAGCCGCGCCACCAGCGCTGCAGGGGTATCGTTGAAGAGTTTGCTCGAAAGGTTTTTGAGAGTGGTTTTTTGATACTCTGCCTTGGGCACAGCGGGGCGATAAACCAGTGAACGATCCAACCGTTCGCTGGACAGAAAGCCCTTTTGTTCCATGATCTTGAGCACGGTTGCAACCGAGGTGTAGGCCCGTTCCTGCAGCTTGTTCAGCTCGGCCAAAAGGTCACGCACAGTGCCGCCACCGGTTGCCCAGACCACGGTCATGAATTCGAGTTCAACCTCGGTCAGAAGCGAGTTGTCCTGCTTTTTTCGCATGGGGTCTGGTGTCCGGTCCGTTTATTGGCGTCTCGCCATCTTAGGCAAAGGCTATGATTTTGAAAACTAATTTTTTAGATGTTGCGCCTGCCGCGGCGCGTGTTGCCAAAATATGCGCGCGATCCGCGTCATTGGTGACCCGGATCGCGCGCTGCAAGTCAGACCTTGCGAAAGCAGAACACGGCCCAGCCTATGGCCATTGGCAGCGGTATCCACAGCGGGGTGCCAAACAATCCCAGCCAGGCCAGGAATATATAGCTGGAGCCCAGCAGCGCGATGAACAACCGGTCGCCACGGGTGGTGACCAGCCCCAGCACTCCCTTGCGTTCATCGCCGCCGGGGGTGCGGATTTCGAGGATGATCAGCGTGCCGATCGCCGAGAAGATACCGATAAAGACCAATGCTGTGGGCCAGGTCCAGGCCATCCATGAAAGCATTACACCCTCCCCATCGCGAAACCCTTCGCGATATAGTTGCGGACAAAGTAGATCACGATTGCGCCCGGAATGATTGTCAATGTGCCCGCCGCCGCCAGCAGGCCCAGCTCATATCCCGCGCTTGAGGCGGTTTTGGTCATGATGGCGGCAATGGGTTTGGCGGCCACCGCGGTCAGGGTTTTGGCCAGCAGCAGTTCCACCCATGAGAACATGAAGCAGAAGAAGGCGGCGACGCCGACCCCGGCTTTGATCGAGGGCAGGAAGATGGTGACAAAGAACCGCGGGAAGGAATAGCCATCCACATAGGCGGTCTCGTCCAGCTCTTTGGGCACGCCGGCCATGAAGCCTTCGAGGATCCAAACCGACAGCGGGATGTTGAACAGGCAATGGGCCAGCGCCACCGCCAGATAGGTGTCAAACAACCCCACGGCTGAGTAAAGCTGGAAGAACGGCAGCGCAAACACCGCAGCCGGTGCCATCCGGTTGGTCAGCAGCCAGAAGAACAACTGCTTGTCGCCCAAGAACCGGTAGCGGCTAAAGGCATAGGCAGCCGGCAGCGCCACGGTGATCGAAATCACCGTGTTCAGGGTCACATAAGAGATCGAGTTGATATAGCCCCAGTACCAGGTCGGATCGGTAAAGATCACCCGGTAGTTTTCCAGCGTGAAGGTCTGCGGGAACAGCGAGAAGCCGCCGAGGATCTCGTTTGTGGTCTTAAAGCTCATCGCCACCAGCCAGTAGATCGGCAGCAGCAGGAACAGGATGTAAATGATTGGGACGATGGATCGTTTTTTCATCTCCACGGTCTCCTTTAGTTCAGGTCGTCTTTGGTCATCAGCGTATAGAACAGCCAAGAAACCAAGAGAGTGATTGCAAAGTAGATCAGTGACATCGCAGCGGCAGGGCCGAGGTCAAACTGCCCGAGGGCGCGTTTCACCAGATCAATGGAGAGCAGGGTGGTGGAGTTGCCGGGGCCGCCTCCGGTCAGCACAAACGGTTCGGTGTAGATGTTGAAACTGTCCATGAAGCGCAACAGGATGGCGATGGTCAGCACCGGTTTCATCTTGGGCAGCTGGATAAAGCGGAACACCGACCAGTTGGAGGCGCCGTCGATCTTGGCGGCCTGATAATAGGCGTCCGGGATCGACACCAATCCGGCATAGGCCAGCAGCACCACCAGCGAGGTCCAGTGCCACACGTCCATGGTGATGATCGTCACCCAGGCGGCAATCGGGTCCTGCGTCATATCATAGTTGATACCCAGCACGTTGTTCAGGAAATAGCCCAGCAAGCCGATGTCAGGCAGGGTGAAGATGTTCCACATCGCCCCCACCACGTTCCACGGGATCAGCATCGGCAGCGCCATCAGGATCAGGCAGACCGGCACCCAGATGCCCTGACGTGGCATTGACAGGGCAATGGCAATGCCCAGCGGCACCTCGATCGCCAGGATCAGCCCGGTGAACATGAACTGACGCCCCAGCGCCTTGTAGAACCGCTCTTCGGTCAGCAATTGCTCGAACCATGTCAGGCCTTCCCACAGGAACAGATTGTTGCCAAAGGTCTCCTGTACCGAATAATTGACCACGGTCATCATCGGGATCAGCGCGTTGAAGGCGACCAGCAGCAGCACCGGCAGCACAAAGAACCAGGCTTTCTGGTTTACGGTTTTCATGACTGTGCCTCTTGCGATTGGGTGGCTATCCAGCCGTCGACATAGAGCCGGGTCTGGTTTTGTTGGAAGTTGAGAAACACCGATGCGCCTTTTTCCGGGCCGGTCCCGCTGATGATGGCGCGGATCTTGCAGCCGCCGGCGTCACATTCCACCACTGTGTGGCGGCCAACGTCCGAGACCTTGCTCACCGTTGCCGGCAAGCCGCTTTTGGCGAGGGTCACAAACTCGGGGCGGATGCCAATTTCGGTGCGACCCTTGGGGGTGCCTGAAATCGCCCCTTCCAGCGCCACCGGCTGGTCGGTGAAATAGGCCTGCCCGTCACGCAGGCTGCAGGGCAGCACATTCATGCCGGGTGAGCCGATGAAATGGCCGACAAAGGTGTGGGCCGGGCGCTCAAACAGTTCGACCGGGGTGCCGATCTGCACCACTTCGCCGTCCTGCATCACCACCACCTGATCGGCAAAGGTCAGTGCCTCGGTCTGGTCGTGGGTGACGTAGATCATCGTTGCCTTGATGCGCTGGTGCAGCTCTTTCAGTTTTGAGCGCAGCTTCCATTTCAGATGCGGGTCGATCACCGTCAGCGGCTCATCGAACATCACCACGTTGACGTCCTCGCGCACCAATCCGCGCCCCATCGAGATCTTTTGCTTGTTGTCCGGGCTCAGGCCTGCCGCCTTTTGGCCCAGCATATCGGTCAGCTCCAGCATCTCGGCAATAGCCGTGACCCGGGTTTTGACCGTCTCTTCGTCGCGGCCACGATTGCGCAGCGGGAAGGCCAGATTGTCATAGACCGTCATGGTGTCGTAGATCACCGGGAACTGGAACACCTGGGCGATGTTGCGCTGGTCTGGCGGCAGGTCGGTGACGTCTTTATCGTCGAACAGAATGCGTCCCTCGGACGGGACTAGCAGGCCGGAAATGATGTTCAGCAGGGTGGATTTGCCACAGCCCGACGGCCCCAGCAGCGCATAGGCACCGCCATCGTTCCAGTCGAGGTCGATTTCCTTGAGCGCATAATCCGAAGGGGTCGACGGGTTCGGGTAATAGCTGTGACGCAGTTTGGAGAGAGTTATTTTAGCCATTGATGCGCCTCATGCCACGCGGGAGCCATCGGGTGCAAAAACGTAGCACGCGGATGGGTCCATATAAAAATCATGGGTTTCACCCACATGGTAGGGATGAACGCCAGATGCCAGCGACACCCAGCTGCCGTGCCCCATGTCAAAATGGGCGCTGCTTTCCGAGCCGGACAGCTCGGTCACCTGCACCTTGCCTGACAGGCGCACGGTGTTTTTATCGGTTGCCAGCGGCAGCACATGGTGGGGGCGGATGGCGATGGTGTACTTGCCATCCGCCAGCCCCGCAGCCGCGCCGGGAAGATCCCAGCTGACGCCTGATCCCAAG
Source organism: Parasedimentitalea psychrophila (assembly GCF_030285785.1). Taxonomy (NCBI): domain Bacteria; kingdom Pseudomonadati; phylum Pseudomonadota; class Alphaproteobacteria; order Rhodobacterales; family Paracoccaceae; genus Parasedimentitalea; species Parasedimentitalea psychrophila. Next base: position 2,514,553 of record NZ_CP127247.1, read on the forward strand.
GTGGCATTGCTGCCCTGCTTGGTGATCTTTGCAGTGTTGATCGGCGGGTTGGAGAACACCGCAGCGGCGGAAACATTGGCCGGGTTGCGGTAGATGTCAGCGGTGACGCCAAACTGGGTCACATGACCATCCTCCATCAGCGCGGTCTGGCCGCCCAGCAACAGGGCCTCTTCGGGTTCCGAAGTGGCATAGACCACCACCGCGCCGCGGCCGGCAAACAGCTCGGGCAGCTGATCGCGCAGCTCTTCGCGCAGTTTATAGTCGAGGTTGGCCAGCGGCTCATCCAGGAACACCGCCTTGCTTTCCTTGGCAATGGCGCGGGCCAATGCGGTGCGCTGCTGCTGGCCACCGGAAAGCTCATGCGGCATCCGGTTCAGCATCGGCCGCAGCTGCAGAATATCGGCGGCCTCTTCGACGCGGCCCTGAATTTCAGATTTCGCCATGCCCGCGACTTTCAGCGGCGAGGCAATGTTTTCATAGACGGTCATATGCGGGTAGTTGATGAAAAACTGGTGCACCAGGCTGATATTGCGTTTCTGGGTGTTGAGCTTGGATACGTTCTGACCATCCATCCAGATCTCGCCACTGGCCAGCGGGTCCAGCCCAGCCATCAGTTTGATCAGAGAGGTCTTACCAGATCCGGTTGCGCCCAACAGGACATTGAAGTGACCGGTGTGCAGGGTCAGGGAGGTTTCCTTGATGTGCAGATTGGCGCCGACGCGCTTGGTCACAGATTTTAGTTCGAGTGCCATCGTGGTGAGGCTTTCCGGCAAGCAGCCAGTTGCGCGCGATGCCGCGCGGTCTTGGGGAAAAGCGCCCCGGAGATCGAGAGGATCACCGGGGCTTAGGAGGGCTGAACAACTTGCTGGGTTCAGCCCATCAGGAAAGAGCCTGATTATTCAGACGCCCAGCGGGCAACCAGAGCGTCATAGTTGACGGTCATGCCCTGTGGCTTCTCGTTGTCCAACATTGGCTTGGCGCCACCGTTGGCCATCCACCAGGCCGCGTCTTTTTCTTCGTTCAGACGTGGGCCACAGCCACCGTAGACATTGGCAGCCTCATCGGCGCGCTGCATGCGGCCCATGGTGATGTCCATTTCTTCGGCCAGACGATCCATCGCCTGTTGTGGAGTGAAGGCACCCGAGTTGACGTCGCCAATTTGCTGCCACCAGATTTGGGCCAGCTTTGGATAGTCAGGCACGTTGATGCCAGTTGGCGACCAGGCAACACGATCGGGCGAGCGGTAGAACTCGACCAGACCGCCCAGTTTGTCAGCCCGCTCCGAGAAGCTCTCGTGGTTGACCGAACTGTCGCGGATGAAGGTCAGACCAACGTGGCTTTTCTTCACGTCCACAGTCTTCGACACGACGAACTGCGAATACAGCCATGCCGCCTTGGCACGGTCCAGTGGGGTCGACTTGAGGATGGTCCAGGAGCCAACGTCCTGATAACCGATCTTCTGGCCTTCTTCCCAGTATGGGCCGTGTGGGCTGGGGGCCATCCGCCACAGCGGTGTACCGCTCTCGTCAACGGTGTTGTTGCCTTCGGACTGTGGCTTCACCATGTCGGCGGTAAAGGCAGTGTACCAGAAGATCTGCTGAGCTACGTTGCCTTGCGACAGGGCTGGCAGCGACTGGTAGAAGTCAAAGCTGGCCGCACCGGGTGGTGCATAGGCGCGCAGCCATTCGTCCCACTTGCGGATCGCATAGACCGCAGCCGGACCGTTTGCAGCGCCACCACGGGTGACGCTTGCGCCCGATGGGTTACAGGAGCCGGCTTCCATGCGGATGCCCCATTCGTCGATCGGAACCCCGTTTGGCTCGCCTTTGGAACCGGCACCGGCCATTGACAGCCAGGCATCGGTCATCCGCCAGCCAAGATCCGGCGCCCGCTTACCATAGTCCATGTGACCATAGATGGTGGTGCCGTCGATTTCCTTGACGTCCTTGGAGAAGAACTCGGCGATGTCCTCATAGGCCGACCAGTTAACCGGAACTCCCAGATCATAGCCGTATTTGGCTTTGAAGGCCTCCTGCAGGTCGGCGCGGTCGAACCAGTCCTTGCGGAACCAGTACAAGTTGGCGAACTGCTGATCGGGCAGCTGGTACAGATCTCCATCCGGGCCAGTGGTGAACTGGATACCCATGAAGTCGTCCAGATCGAGACCGGGGTTGGTCACGTCGGCGCCTTCGCCTGCCATGAAGTCGGTCAGGTTATAGGCCAGTTGCAGCCGCGAGTGGGTGCCGATCAGGTCCGAGTCATTGACATAAGCGTCGTACAGGTTCCGCTGGGTCTGCATTTGGGTCTGAACCGCCTGCACAACTTCGCCTTCGCCCAGAATCTGGTGGTTGACCTTGATGCCGGTGATTTCTTCAAAGGCCTTGGTCAGCACTTCGCTCTCGTAGCTGTGGGTCGGAATGCCCTCGGACAGCACGTTGATTTCCATGCCGGAAAAAGGCGCAGCCGCATCGATGAACCACTGCATTTCCGCCAGTTGCTCGTCCTTGGTCAGAACTGAGGGCTGGAATTCTTCGTTAATCCATTTGTTGGCAGCGGCCTCGTCGGCATGCCCTATTGATCCCGCAGTTACAGCAGTCGCCGCAACAGCGGAGAGAAGATACTTGCGCATCTTGTCACCTCCCTAAGGTATATTATGTCAGAAGTGCTCTGCGGCACCTGACTGTCTCTTAGATTTCCTTTGATCTTCGTTTTTGTCAAACTAATTCTTTAGTTTCTGTTATTCTATTGTTTTTAAATGTTAAATTTCGCAACCTTGCGAAGGTGGAAACAAGGCGCGCGACAGTGAACGGCTGGATTCTCTGAGGGGGCGTCACAGTCAGGTCTTGCAAAAAAGCGGTCGCTGTCTTGCAGGTTAAGGTCTATGTAGCGGCCATGATGACAGAGACAGAATTCGATATTTTCCTCGTAGCGGCTCCGGGAACCGAGCTGGCACTACGGGATGAAGCCCGTGAGAAGGGCTTTAAATCGCCCTCTATCCTGCCCGGAGGTGTGACCATACGGGGCACTTGGGAGGAGGTCTGGCGGGCCAATCTGCAGCTGCGCGGCGCGGCGCGGGTGTTGGCGCGCATCGGTGAGATACGGGCCTTTCATCTGGCCCAGTTGGACAAACGCGCCCGCAAGTTTCCCTGGGGCGATGTGCTGCGCCCGGATGTGCCGGTCAAGGTCGAAGTGGTCACCAACAAGAAGTCCAAAATCTATCACGCAGGCGCCGCGATCCAGCGGTTTGAGAAGGCCATTACCGAGGAGCTGGGGGCGCCGATCTCGGCCGAGGCCGAGGTGCGCATCAAGGTGCGCATTGACGACAATCTCTGTATCATCAGTGTCGATACCTCGGGCGAGGCGCTGCACAAACGCGGTCATAAACCCTCGGTGGGCAAGGCGCCGATGCGGGAAAACCTGGCAGCGATGTTCCTGCGCCAATGTGGCTATGATGGCAGTGAGCCGGTGGTCGATCCCATGTGTGGCTCTGGCACCTTTGTGATCGAAGCGGCCGAGCTCGCCATGGGGCTGATCCCGGGCCGCAGCCGCAGCTTTGCCTTTGAACAACTGGCCAATTTCGACGACGCAGCCTGGCAGCAGATGCGTGGTGCCGGGCAGGGGGCTCTGACCGCGCTGCGGTTTTACGGCTCTGACCGCGATGCCGGAGTGGTCGCGGCCGCCACCACCAATGCCGAGCGCGCCGGGGTTGAGGGGTGCACGCTGTTCACCCATCAGGCGGTCAGTGACCTGATGCCGCCAGAGGGGCCGCCGGGATTGGTGATCGTCAACCCGCCTTATGGCGCCCGGATCGGCAATAAAAAACTGCTTTATGCGCTGTATGGCGCGCTGGGCAAAACCCTGAGCGCCCGGTTTTCCGGCTGGCGGGTGGGCATTGTCACCAGCGAGGCCGGACTGGCCAAGGCCACCGACCTGCCGTTCCTGCCGACAGGGGCCGCCGTGGCTCATGGCGGCATCAAGATCCGTTTGTTCCAGACCGCGCCGCTGCGCTAAACTAAAAGGGGCAGGACTTAGTGGTCGTTCCCCAAAGGCTCCCGCGCCCGCGCGGTGCATCTGCTGTCGCAGATCTCCCTTGCGGTCTTGGGCCCGGCGCCGCGCAAGCGCGGCGCCGGGCCCAACGGGAGCCGGACATCGCTGGATGTCTGGCGACGGGCGGGAGACTCTGAGGCGGGCTGTGATCGCCAGCGGCTCGGCAGGGACGCGGTGGTTCCGGTGCGGCCTGTTCGGCCGCTGGGTGGATATCGGTTGCACCATTTCGCGGTGATAAAACCGTCTTCAGGCACCGCGCGGCAGAAAAAGCGCCAGCCGACGCGGGAAACGGACCTAAATGGTATCCTGACCGGCGGCGTCAACCCGTTTCCGCCGCCGTGGCTGTGTCCTCGGCCTGTTGGTTGTTTCGCCGACACCGTTGCCGGTTCAGGACCAACGGAGCCGAGATGGCTGGCGCCGCAGGCATGGGGCGACAGGTGATTTATGGAAAGAGAGTATCAATATGGCAGATGTCGGCCAGCAACATACTGCAGTGTTTGCCAAAATGGTGGCGCGCAGTCTGATTGAGCAAGGCTACGGCCCGGAGGCTGTGTTTCGCGGAACGGCGTTTGACGGCTCTTTGTTGCAACAGGAGGCTCCCGTTGCCGCGGCATCAGATGTCATGAGCTTTTTTGAACAGGGAGCCCTGCTGACCCAGGATGATCTGTTTGGGTTTCATCTGGCGCAGGGCCAGGACAGTCGCCGCATCGGGCTGGTGTGTTATGTCGGGTTGGCGGCGGCCAATGTGGCGGCCTTCCTGGCCAATTATACACGCTATTCGCGGATCTACAGTGACGTGCTGGAGCTGGACTATTCCCACCTGCAGGACAACGGGTTGGTTGGCTGGCAGTTCCGCATTTCCCCCAGCGTGCCGCGGCGCCAGTATGTGGAATACACCAGCACGGTTTTCCTGAATACCCTGCGCCATTTTTCCGGCTCTGACATGCGGCCGCGAAAGCTAAGCTTTGAGCACCACCGGCGCAAAAACAATGACGAACTGGAGGCCTTTTTTGGCTGCGACATATCTTTTGGGGCTGCGCGAAACAGTTTTGAATTTGATGCAAGCGATCTGGAACGGCCATTGATTTCTGCTGACGACCAGTTGCTTAAGGTCTTGCAGAGCTATGCTGACCGGGTGCTGGCGGAAAAAAAAGGCCGCGCCTTGCCGGGGGTGGTCTGTGAGGTCGAGCGCGTTATCGCCGATATGCTGCCCCGTGGGACGGCAACGCTGGATCATGTTGCTGCCGCGATGGGGATCAGCCCCCGTACGCTGTCGCGCAGGCTGGCCGCCGAAGGAACCAGCTTTTTCCGGGTGCTGGAAGACCTGCGCAAATCCCTGTCCAAAAGCTATCTCCGGGACAGCGACCTTACGCTTGCCGATACCGCCTTTTTGCTTGGTTATTCTGGGCTTAGCAGTTTTAATGACGCGTTCAAACGGTGGACTGGTTGCAGCCCCGGACAGTACCGCGCCGAGTGAGGCTACCAGTGAGGCCGCCAGTGAGGCTGGACGGGCAAGGGCGTGGCTGGGAACAGGCCCCGACAGTGGCCCCGATCCTGGCCCCGACAGTGCCCCCCCCCCCGACAGGCCGCGTCTGATTGCGGGTATTGAGGGCGGTGCCGATCAACCCTTGATTTTTCTCCGTTAAATGAGTCTCCTTCTAGGCGTCAGATCTGCAATAGACCTCTGTAGGATTTTCTGACCGGCTGGCCGACAAACATGTTGACCTGCCTGAAAGCTTATTTATAGGCCCTGTCCAGAGTGCTGATCTTTTGTCTCGTTAGGTGAATGCCAGTGCCTTGAAAATCCCGGGTCAGGTGAACACTTAGGACAGACTATGCATTTGAAAATCACCATACGACGGAACGGCTGATTTTTTAAGGAGACTATCTAAGATGGCAGGCGCCGCCGGACAGCACTCTGCAGTTTTTGCCAGTATGCTGGCCAATCAACTGATACAGCGTGGCTATGCCGTGGAGGATATTTTTCACGGCACCGCTTTTGATGCCAACTTGCTGGCCGAAGAGGCTCCGACCTATCCGCTGGTTGAAACCGTCAAGTTTTTTGAGCGGGCTGCGGTGTTGACCAAGAACGAAAATCTGGGTTTTCAGCTGGGCATGGAACAGGATATTCGGCGGGCTGGACTGATTTGCTATGTTGGATTGGCGGCGCCAACGGCCGGAGGCTTTCTGGCCAATTTTGCCCGCTATTCACGGGTGGCCAGCCCGGCGCTGGAGGTTGATAAGTCCCACTTGCAGCAGGGCGGGGTGATCAGCTGGGACTATGCGATTTCCCCCAGTCTGAAACGCCGCCAATATGTCGAGTTTGCGGCGGCAAGCCTGTTGTTCACGCTGCGCCGGTTTACCATTGGTCCGATCTCGCCGCGGTTGGTCAGGTTCCAGCACAACCGGCGCAGTCAGCTGAATGAAATAGAGACTTATTTTGGCTGCAAGGTGGAGTTTGGCGCCGCCACCAACGGCTTTACCTTTGACCCGAAAGATCTGGATCTACCGCTGACCTCGGCCGACGAGCAATTGTTGAGCGTGTTGCAGAGATATGGCGACCAGGTGCTGGCGGACATCGCGCGCCAAAGCCCGGGGCTGGTGATCGCGGTGGAACGGGCAATATCCGAACAGCTGGGGGCCGGAACCGTGACCTTGGAAAGTGTTGCCAGCGGCATGGGGATGAGCCCGCGCACCCTGTCGCGCAAGCTGGCAGCCGAAGGGACCAGCTTTTTCCGGCTGTTGGAAAACCTGCGCAAATCCCTCTCAAAAAGCTATCTGCGTGATACCAATCTGGTGCTGGCGGAGATTGCCTTCCTGCTGGGCTATTCGGGGCTGGGGAGCTTCAATGAGGCGTTCAAGCGCTGGACCGGCCATAGCCCCGGACAGTTTCGTACAGAATGACTGCGGCAGAATGATCCCGGCAGTATAACGCCGACAGTATAACACCACCTGTGGCGGCTTTACGGATTGGTCATTTTGCTTCGACCAGCGCATTCCAACGCGGGTTGTTGTCGTCGAGGCTTCGCAATGTCCCCCAGCTGCCCCATTTGGCCGGCGTCGCGACATCCACATAGGCGGTGAACATTTGCCCGCCCAGAGCCTGCCACCCGGCCAAGAGCTCGGCGTAGAGGGCGCCCATTTCAGGGGTATAGTTGAGATGGGTGAAAAAGCCGGTCAGGGCCTTGTCCTCGACCATGGGACCGATGCCAACCACGTGGCTGCCGCCTTCATACATGATCAGATCCAGCCCTTGCGCAGCGGCAATCTCCGCGTGGTAGGGCAATACCCGTTCCAGAAGATCCTCCACTGTATCGGTGGGGTCGCCTGAAATCAGCCCGTCGCGCAGTTCAAGACCGGCCTGAGCACTGGCAATGTCATAACGATGGGCTTTGATGAATGCCCGCCGCGCGGCGCCTTTCAGGCCTCTGCGGCGGGCCTCAGCCATGGCCCGTTCGGTGCTGTCGGCGATCCAGGCCCGCACCACATTTGCCTGCTCCTTGTAGCCCAGCAGGCCGCCAAAATAGCCGGTCACCGCATAGGCATCAAACTGGCTGGCAGGCGGTGCGCGATCGGGGGAGGCAGGGTGTTCGGCCACCCATAGCGGAGCCTGCAGGATCTGTTGTTCCAGCCCCAACCATCCGGTTTGGGTGGCTATGACCCGCACCAGCTGATCGGCGGCGCGATCGCCAAAGACCCGGCTCCAGATCTGCGCCATCTCGGCGGCGCGACCGCCGTAGACCTGCATCCACAGCTCGGCGTCCCCCCAGCGGGCGAGGGCCTGATCAGCGGCCCATCGGGCCTGCGGGAACTGGCGGTTCCAGACCTCGTTTGAGTATTCCACATAGACCTTTTGGCCGGGCTGCAGCTGCTTGGCTACCAGTTGGGCAAACTGGCGGAAATAGGCGTTGTCAGCGGCATGGGGCATGGTGAACCAGGGATTGGTGCCCAGCTGGGAGACCAGCGCCAGCAGGATCTCGGCGGGCACGCCATTGCGGCCCCAGGTGTAATCGGTGACCTGCGGCCGGTCCTGCCAGGTGACCTGAGTGGAGCCATTGGTTGCCATCCAATCCATCAACCGCAGCGCGGCAAACCCCTGCAACCGGCCTAGCCACTGCGGGTTGAACAGGGCGCCCTGGGCATAGGCCTCAAGATGCTGTTGTTTGACCACGGTGATATTGCGCACATAGTCATTGCTATGGTCGCGGTCGGTGCGCTGGATGCGGATGTCAACCGAGCCGGGGCCGGGGGTGAAGTCAAACCAGATCTCGCCATCCCGGTAGCGCACGTTGCGAGCCCGGCCGGACACCTCGACAATGCCGTCGCCGTCAAAGCGCAACAGGTAGCGCCCCGCCAGCGAGTGGGCTGTGTCCGGCAGATCGGTGAGGATCAGGGTGCCAATGGAGCCCAGCTCGGGGGGCATGGCGGTGGGCCAGCCGTTGGGATCAAGATAGCCAGCCGTCGCCAGATCCAAATGCCCGGCGCCGCCCCACTGACCTGCCAGATGGCCAATCCAGGGGCGGGCGGTCTTGAAATGGTCCAGAAACGGCGCCTGCGGGCTCCAGTCGGCAATCGCGGCCAGATTGATGGCAACGGGTTGGGGTGACAGCACCGGCGCTGCGGCGGCCAGGTCCATAGCCGGGCTGTTGAGCCGCGTCATTTGCGGCTCATCCGGCAACGGCGCCGGCTCAGGCGGCAGTGGATAATTGAGGGTCTGCACCTCGACCGTCACCGGGGTGTCGCTGTTGGCCTGCACCAGCTGGTCCAGCATCTGCGGGGGCTGCAGACCAAACAGGCTGTGCCCGATCATGACAACCGAGCCAACACTTGTGATCCAACTCATCCCGGTGTCTCCTTAGGGGCGCAGCTCAGCCAGGGTGACAATCACCCCGGCGCCGATGGCAAACCGCCCGTCAATCACGTCGCCCCGCACGAAAGGCAATTGGTCGGCGGTAAAGCGGGCCTGAAAACCACCCTGCGCCAAATCCAGCGCCAGTTCCAGACCGTCAAAGCCAAAGTAGCGCTGGCTTACGCTGTACTGGCATTTGTAAGCGGCCTCTTTTGCTGAAAATATCAGCTTGGCCAGCTGGCCGGGATTGGCCTGAGCCATGAGCCACTCCTGTTCAGCATCCGAGCAGATCGCCGGCAGTAATTTATCCGCCAGCGGTCTGTCTTCCTCGACGTCGATGCCAAGCGCCAGAACATCGCGGTTGCGGGCGACAATGGCGATGGCGCAGCTGCGGCTATGGGTGATGGATCCGGTCAGCCCCTCGGGCCAGAGGGGGGCGCGGTTTTTACCGATCACAATGGCCTGTGGCCTGTGGCCCAGGTCCGCCATTGCGGCATGGGCGGCGGCGCGACCAGCGGCAAACTCGCGCTGTCGCTTGGCCACCGCATTGGCTGACAGACAGGCCAGCTCGGTTGCAAAAGGCACCGCCAGCCTGCCCTGCGGGTCGGTCACCGCCAGGGCCACATCCGGTTGCAACAAGGGGCGGATCAGGGCCTGCCGGTCAGCTGTCAGTGTCGTCCTGCTGTTGCTCATCCGGTCCTTGCTTTGCGGCTTAACCGCATGGCGCGGTGTGTGACTTGCTGTCGATAGGGCGGTCTTCGGCCATTGTCCCCTCGGCGGTCAACCCCTTTGACCGCCCGGCCTGGCTGTCCGGCCTGATTGCCCGACCTGATTGCCCGACCTGATTGCCCGGCCTGGCCGCGCGATTGCTGTCCTCATGGGGCCATCGCCGCGCCCGGCGGTTGTTGACTAGTGTGGTCAAATTGGGCAAATGGCCTGTGAGCGCAAACATCTATCCCTTGAGTATTTGCAATTGGGACCGTTTTACAGCACCATTTGCGCGAAAACAGAATGAATGAGGGCTCAGCTGAATGAACACGGATGTCACGGTACTGGTCGGCGATGTTGGCGGCAGCAATACTCGGCTGGCATTGGCTGGAGCAGAAATCGGCGTCACCGGGTTGCGAACCTTTGACAACGACAGCTTTACCAGCCTTGAGGACGTGCTGAGTGCCTATCGTGCCCAGCCCGACCTGCCGACGTTTCAGGGCGCCTGTATCGCGGTTGCCGGACCTGTTTACGGGGATGAATATCGTTTGACCAACCGGGCCTGGCAGGGCGATGCCAGCAGTCTGGCGGCGCGGCTGCAATTGCCGCAGGGCGCGCGGATGGATCTGATCAATGATCTGGCGGCTTTGGGTCATGCGCTGCCAGTGCTCAGCCCCGGCCAGCTGTCCTCGCTGCGGGCGGGGGTGCAGCTGGGCGATCAGTCGCTGGTGGTTGGTCTTGGCACCGGGTTCAACGTGTCGCTGGTGGCCGGGACACATACCGCCGGGGCGGAAATGGGCCATGCGGATCTGCCAGCTTCGGTCTACAAAAGACTGCAGGCCGCACTGGGCCGCGACCCAACGGGGTTCAACACCAATGAAGATCTGTTCTCGGGGCATGGCCTGGTTCGCTTTCATCAGGCGATGAGCGGAGTGGCGATTGCCGGCGGGGCGCAACTGATGGAGGACTATCTGGCCGATACAGACAGCGCCGCCGCCCGCACGGTTGAGACCTGGGCCGAATTGCTGGGATTGCTGTCGTGTAATCTGGTGCCAACCTATATGCCCGGCCAGGGTCTGTTCTTTGCAGGCAGCGTGGCGCGGGCCGTGCTGGGCTCGCCTGCACAGACGCAGTTCCTTGAGGGGTTCTCGCAGGGGGGCGGCTTGCTGCAAGAGCAGTGCCGACAGATCCCGCTGTGGGTGATCACTGACGATGCCGCCGGTGTCAGCGGTTCGGCACGGGTGGCGCTGGAGGCGGTGGGGGCCTGACCTCTGGCCCGATCCCTGACCCGATCCCTGGCCTGACCTTTGGCCTGACTTTGCCCGGCTTTAGGGGCGGGGCCCGGCGCTAATAATCCTTTTTGAAAAACAGCCCAACACCGGTGTCGCCGTCGCTTTCGACGGTGCCGGTGACCGTCACGTTGCTGGAGATATCCAGGTTAATGTTCAACTCGCTGTCGCCCCGGGTGTTGACGTTGAAATCGGTGTAGACATTGTCGGCGACATAGCCGCCCAGACCCAGACCATCGAAGCTCAGCGCCGCCTCGTCGGCGCCAGTTCCATCGCGCAGCGCGCCTTCGGTATTGCCGCCACGACCGCTGAGTTCGCGCAGTGAGCCAGCCATGCGGGCCAGTGCAAGGGGTGAAAGATCCTCGATATTCTCGCCGAACAACAGCAGCGCCAATGCCTCTTCGCTGGGGCGGGCCGGGTCCGAGTGGACCTTGATCACTGGCGCGTCGATCAAGCCGGAGATTTCCAGGGTGGCCGATCCCTCGGAGGTGCTGGCGGTGGATTTGAAATCGAGATAGGGCACCAGATTGCCCTGCAGGGTGACCCTGCCTTCATCGAGCTCCAATTTGCGGCCCAGCAGGTTGAAATGACCACGGATCAGGTCGATTTGCCCTGAGGGGGCAAGATTGGCAGTGCTGCCACGGACATGGATCTGCCCGCCCAGTTCCGCCTGCAATCCGCGGCCACGGGCAAAGATATGGCCGGGGGCGTTGATCATGATATCCAGCGCGATGTCGGGGCCGCTGCCGGATGGGGCTTGGTTTATCAGCCCGGCGCGGGCGCGAGTGCGGCGCGAGGCGGTGGGTTCGTTCAGGTGACGCATCGGCGGGATCGGCGCCGAGGTCACCGAGCCACCAGCGGCGGCCAGGTTGATATTGGTCTCGCCGACATTGATGTGCCCGGCCAGTCGGCCATTGCCTGCCAGCGGGCCGCTATAGCCAAGCGCGCCGGTCAGCACCGTGTTGTAGATCAGGTTGTCGGTTAGCACCACACTGTCCAGCGCCACTTGTACATTGCCGTCAAAGGGGGCGGTCAGCGAGACCGGGCCGGATATGCGAATGGCGCCGCCTGCGCGCGGCTGCGCCGAGACCTGAATATGGGCGCTGGACTGGGCCACCGAAATGGTGGCGGCAATCGCCTCGATCTGTTGCTTGGCCGCTGGAATGGCCAATGTGGTGCCACTGGTTGAAATGCTGCCGCTGAGCGAGGCCAGCGCCGGTGGGCCAATCAGGGTCATGTCGAATTTCGCCAGGCCCCGGACCGAGTTGGGCTTGATGAACAGATTAGCGGCATCCAGACGCAACTGGCCATTGGCGCGCAGGTCGGCGCTGGCCCGGGCTTCGTCCCAGCTGCCGGTGATGGAGGCGTCGATGCCCGCCGGGCCGGTGACATTGCTGTCGATCTGCCACAGGCCAGCGCGGCGGCTGGCGCTGCCCTGTGCCGCCAGTTGGCCCGCCAGTTCCGGCAGAAAGCGTTGCAAATCCATCAGGGTTGCATCGAAGGTCAGATCGGCGGTGCCGCTGCGGTCAATGGATCCCTCCAGCACGGCCTGCGAGGCATTCGGGCCCCGCAGCTGCGCAGAGCCGGTAAGGGTGTCGCCGTCACGGGTGACATCGGCGCTCAGCTCAAGCGGCCCCGAGGTCTGCGGCAGCAGCGGCCCAGTGTCGTTCAGGCGGGCGCTCAGGGTCAGCGACCCCGCTCGGCTGTCCAACCGCCCCTGCGCCTGCGCCGACAGCGCCGGGTTGGACAGCTCAAAATGGTCGATGCGCAGACCGTCGCTACCGCGCGCAGCCTGCAGGGTCAGGCTGGTGATACCGGATATCAGCGGGTCTACTTCGGCAATGCCGGTGGTCAGCTGGTCGGCCCGAACTGTCAGATCGACATCGAATATGCCTGACAGCGGCGCTGCGAACCCCTTGATGTCACCCGTGACAGCGCCGCCGATGGGATGTCCCGCCAACCCCGAGAACCGCGCCAGATCGGCGGCCTCCAGATGCAGATCGGTGGTGATTTTCAAACCACTGTCCAGCCCCTCGATCCGGGCATCGCCGCTGGCGCGGTAGTCGCTGCCGCGCAGGGCCATGTTACGGATCGTCAACCCAAGGTCGCCCTGCGTCGCCAGAGTGCCGGCAAAACTGACCTGATCGCCAAGCGCCTGCGCCAGGGCTGGATCGGCGGGTTTGACACCGGTCAGGGTCGCGTTGATGTCACCACTGATGGCAAAGCCGTCGCTTTGATCCAGCGTTCCGGCGGCGGTCAGGTCAGCCCGTGACAGCGACAGGCCCGGGTGGCTCAGCCGGTCCAGCAGCGCCTTGACCTGCCAGTCCCCAGCGGCGGTTTTCTGCGCCGTGAGTTCAATCCCGGCCAATGTGGTGGCACCGCCGGCAATGGGCAGAAGAACCGCTGCCTGACCCTTGGGCGGGGTGATTGCGGCCTTGATATTGGCGCTCTCAATCACGCCGCCGGGGGCCAGCGCCAGGGCGCCAGTCAACTGCAGCGCCCGGCTGCGCAACACCAGATTATCCAGAGTGATACGCCCGTCCGGGTCGCTGTGACCCTTTAGGTTGGCGCGAAGGCCAGCCCCAAAGAACGGCCGGTAGGGTGGCGGCAGCAGCGGGTCGATATCGCCGTTCAGATCCGCCGAAAAAGATATGCTGTTCGGGGTTTCCGAGTCGCCTGAAGGCAGCGCCGCCAGCACCAACTGGCCGCCCAGACGTCGGGTGCCATTGGTGTCGAGCTCCAGATTGGCGTTGAAGTCATCAACCGGGCCGGTGCCCATCACGGACAATCGCACCGTTGGACGGCCCGGCAGATCCAGCAGTGAGGTGACCAGCCCATTGGCCGCTTCTTTGAGCGCCAGATCCAGGGTGATCACGCTGGTTTCATTGACAAATGACGCATCCAGCCGCAGCAGATCGCCGGGCTTGTCCAGCCGTGCCACCGATAGGTCGAGATCCAGAGCGCCTGCGGAGAGTTGCAGCGCGCCGTTCAGCGACAGGCTGGCGGCGCTGCCCAGCAGGTCTTTGCCCAACTCGATCCGGCTCACCCGGATTTCGCCCAGCTCTACCGCGACGGGGAGCTCTGGCAGTTGAAACGGGGTGGCCTCGGGGATTGGCAGTTCGGGGTCTGGAGCTGTGGGCGTGGGGCTGCGCTCAATGCGGATGGTTTCGGCGGTCAGCGCATTGACCGAAAACCTGCCCTGGATCAGCGCCAGCCGGTTCCAGTCCAGCACCGCGTTGTCGATGGTCAGCCAGATGCCGTCATCGTCCGAGACGGTGATCTGCCTGATGGTGGCCGAGGAGGACAGGGCGCCCTGCATGCCGATCACGCTGATCTGGCGGTTGTCGCCTGACAGGCTGTCCTCAAGAAAGCCAACCAGAAATCCGCCGGCCTCTTCGCTATCGGTGTTCTGTGCGGCCAGAGGTGTGGCGGCCAGGGACGTGGCCAGAGTTCCCGCCAGTATATATCCGAAGAGCCTGTTCAAAATGCCTGTCCTATGCCGATGTAAAACTGCAGCCCGTCACTGCTGCCGCCGTCGACGGGATAGGCCAGATCCAGCCTGAGCGGGCCAATCCCGGCCACATCATAGCGCAGGCCCAGCCCGGCACCCGAGTGATGTTGTGACGATCCAGACACAAAACTGCTTTCGTCCACCAGCCCCAGATCATAGAATCCAACCAGCGAGATTTTGTCGCTCACTTTGCCCCGGATCTCGCCGGACAGGGCCAGGTAACCCTTACCCCCGGCGATGCCGCCAGTGACCGGAACCCCCAGCGATTGGTATTCGTGACCGCGCACAGATCCAGCGCCGCCTGAGAAGAACAACATCGTCGGCGACACCTCGCTGAGGTCAGGACCTATGACCGACCCCAGTTGCATCCGCGCCGCCAGCACCACCGTGTTCGAGCTGCCCAGACTGTAAAAGATGCGCCCGTCCAACCTGACCTGAGCGCCGGATTTGCTGCCGTCAATGCCGGCAAACGGCAGCAGGCGTGCATTCAGGTAGTAGCCGTCGGTGGCGCTGACCCGGTTGTTGCGTGCGTCTTTTTCAACCCGCAGGTTGGCCAGGGTATATTTGAACCGGCGTTTGCCAAACACGTCCTCGGCCAGGATCGAGTCAAACCCGATTGAGCCTTCGGCAAACAGCGTATCCGAGAACACCCGCCGCACACCAATGGCACCCAATCCGTGGGTGGCGGTATAGTGCTCTTCGTCCAGCCGCTCGGCCTCGAGCAGGTAATAGGTATTGTCGTCGGGGCCCAGAGTGGCGGGGCGGTCCAGGCGCAGGCTGATACGGCCATCCAGATCACTGCTGCTGCCAATGCCGCTGAGACGGGTTTCAAAGCGCAGTTTTTCGGCGTTGCCAAACAGGTTGCGGTGCATCCAGGTGCCGGTCAGCTCTAACCCGTCGCTGGAACTCAGCTCGGCCCCGAAGGTCAGGCGGCGCTGGGGCTGGTCTTCGAAACGGGCGGTGAAATCCAGGGTGCCATCGGGGTTGGCCTGCTGGGCTTCGGTCAGCGAGACAGAGGAGAAGGTGCCGGTGCGGCGCAACCGGGTTGCGGCTTTGGCAAGATCATCCGGGTGATAGGGCTCACCACTGGGAAAGCCGGCAATCCGGCGGATCGCCTCGGGCTTTACCGCCGTTTCGCCGGTTTGATGCAGCTGGCCAAAGCGTAAGTGCGGGCCGGGGTTCAGGTGGATCGCGGCGTTGATGCGGGCCTGCACATGGTTGGCGGTGATGTCCTGAGACTGCAGCGCCACCTTGGCGTGGCCGGCCTGGCGCCAGGCCTTTAGGCCAGCCATGCTGGCATCGCGGATCGCGCCGGTGCTGGCGAGTCGATCGGGGGCAAAGGCGTCGGGAATATCCACTTCGCTGGGATCGGGCATCGGGGTGACGCTGGCGCTGCCAAAGGTGAATTTTGGCCCCGGAGTGACGGTAATGGTGATGGCGGTGATAGTGCGCGGTGGATACAGCGGCTGGATAGAGGCGGCTTCGCGACCGTCGAGCCGGATATGCACCTGCGGCGAGAAATGCCCGGTGTCGTAAAGAACCTGCACCAAGCTGCGGTAATCCGACAGGGCGGTGGCCAGCAGCCCCTGCACATCAGTATCCGGTTGCAGTGACAGAACCGCCGAGGCGCTGCGCAGCCGTTGCGTCAGGTCTTCATCGGCGCCCGGAGCGGTGAGGCTGGTACTGGCGGAGATTGCCGTATCAGGCAGAGACAGAGCAATGCCGCAAAGGCTGACAAACAAGGCGCGTGTGATGGGACACAGGCGACGAAACAAAAACATCGGCGGGCTCCGGGGCTGCCTGAATAAAAACCGACCTCCCTGGTAAATATCAGAGATTATGCGGTGGTATAACCGTTAGCACAGCAGCGGATGCGGTAGAAGGCGTGAAATTGCATGCAGGTCCTGTTCAGCCGCAGCAGCACCCGCGCCTGACTATTGCTGGGGCATTGATCAGGCCATTCATCGGCGCCGGTTACATCGGCGCCGGTTACATCTGCGCTGCGCGGTACCAGCGGCGGATAGCGGCGCGGTCTTCGGGGTCCATGAAGGTGACGTTGGCGGGGGGCATTGCATCGGTCACCCCGGCGTGCAGATAGATGGCATGCGCCTGCCGGGCCACATCGGCCTCACTTTCCAGCAGCACGCCTTTGGGCGCGCGGCGGATACCGTCCCAGAACGGTTCGCGCGCGTGGCACATGGAACAGCGGCCCAATACCAGCTCGTGGACCTCCTCAAAACCATCGGCCCGCGCCATCACCAGGGCGGTGCCGCGCAGCGCCGCCTGGTCCTCTCCGTCGCCGTCATTTTCCAGCCCAAGGGTGGACAGGATGATGATGCCGAGGAACAGCAGGGCGGTGACCAGCCAGGTCCAGGTCGGGTTGCCTTTGCGGGCGTGGCGGCTGTTGAAATAGTGGCGGATGGTCACTCCCATCAGGAACACCAGGGCTGCAATCAGCCAGTTGTACTGGCTGGCAAAGGCCAGTGGGTAATGGTTCGACAGCATCAGGAAGATCACTGGCAGGGTGAGGTAGTTGTTATGGGTCGAGCGCAGTTTGGCGATCTTGCCGTATTTGGCGTCTGGGGTGCGCCCCGCCTGCAGGTCGGCCACCACGATGCGCTGGTTTGGCATGATGATGAAGAACACATTGGCGGTCATGATGGTGGCGGTAAAGGCGCCCAGATGCAGCATCATGGCACGGCCGGTGAACACCTGATTTAAGGCCCAGCCCATCACCACCAGCAGCACAAACAGCAGCACCATCAGCAGGGTCGGGCGCTCGGCCAGACCGGATTTGCACAGGCGGTCATAGATCAGCCAGCCCACCGACAGCGAGGCCGCCGAGATGGCAATGCCCTGCCACAGCATCAGGTCGGCTTTGGACTGATCAATCAGGAACAGCTCTCCGCCCGCCCAATAGACCACCATCAGCAGCGCCGCACCGCTGAGCCAGGTCGAATAGCTCTCCCATTTGAACCAGGTCAGGTGCTCGGGCATCTCAGATGGCGCCACCAGGTATTTGCGCACATGGTAAAACCCGCCGCCATGCACCTGCCATTCCTCACCGTGGGCGCCGGCGGGCAGATCGGCTGCCTTGCGCAGGCCAAGGTCCAGAGCAATGAAATAGAACGAGGAGCCGATCCAGGCGATGGCGGTAATCACATGCAGCCAGCGCAGGGCAAAGCCCAGCCAATCCCACATCATCAGAAGTTCAAACATTGGAGGCCCCATCATTGTTGTTTGTCTGCACACTAGGCAAGACATGCATTATTCGGTATTCCCGCATATTATCAAACTGTATCAAAAAAAATGGAACAATGTCTTATCTCGATAACATTCGGACCTTTGTAAGGGTCTATGAGCTGGGCTCGATGTCTGCGGCCGGCCGGGATCTGCGGATTTCGCCGGCGGTGACCTCGGCGCGGATATCGCAGCTTGAGGATTATCTTGGGGTGCGTCTGTTTCAGCGCACCACCCGCAATCTGACTGCAACCGAGCAGGGCAAGGCGTTCTATAGCGGCGCGGTGACGGTGCTGGAAACCGTGGACGCCGCCGAGGCCAAGGTGATGCATCTGACCGAGGTGCCGCGCGGCTCGTTGTTTGTGGCGGCCCCACTTGGGGCCGGGCGGAGATTGCTGGCACCTCAGGTGCCAAATTTTCTGGCCGAGTACCCCGAGATGAGCATTCGGCTGCGATTGACGGACCGGTCGGTGGATCTGACCACCGAGGGGCTGGATCTGGCCTTTTTCCTGGGTCAGCCCGAGGACAGCAACCTGCGAATCCGCAAGATCGCGGATTGTCAGCGCATTCTCTGTGCCTCGCCGGGCTATCTGGCGCGACAGGGCATGCCTAACAATGGTGCAGATCTGGTCGGTGGCAACCATGTCTGTCTGAATCTGAGATTTCCCGGCGCGGCGGAATTTCAGTGGATGCTGGACACCCCAGAGGGGCCAAAGCGCTATGCTGTTTCGGGGCGGTATGAATGTGATGATGGCGATGTTCTGACCGACTGGGCGCTGAGCGGCCAGGGCATTGCGCTGAAACCTGTGTTCGAGGTGGCGGATCATCTCTGTGAGGGGCGGCTGATCCCGGTGGCGACCCAGACACCGCCGCTGCCTGTTCAAATGGCCTGCCTCTATACTCATCGTCGTCACCAGGATCCCAAAACCCGCCTGTTCATGGATTTCATGACCGAGCATATGGCGCGCACCATTCGCGAGGCCGAGGCGCGGGTGGCAAAGATGATCTCCCGCCTCTGACGGTGCCTGACGGCCCCGTGCAGAGTTTGGGCATGGCACCGCGCAGGCGCGCTGCGGGACAGTGCAAGATCCTGAAACGTCGGCACTCTGTTGCGGTCATTGGACTGAAGGGCGCGGCGTTTGGCAGGCTGAGTTAACTATTGGTTGACTGCATTGTTAACGGCGTGGTTAATTATGAAACGGTGCGATCGGCGCGATATTTTGGTGTGACTAAAAAGGGGATGATTTATGGCAGAGCTTTTTGACGGTGTGAGCTGGGCGGGGGTTGTTTCAGGGGCTATTGCGGCGTTCCTGCTGGGCTGGCTGTGGTATTCGCCGAAGCTGTTTGGAGCAAAATGGGCCGAAGGTGTCGGGGTCCGGATGGGCGCGGCTGATGAGATGCCCAAAGCCGCTATGGGGGTCCAAGTTCTGGGCCTGTTTCTGGTGAGCTGGCTGGTTGGGGTCACCGCTGTCTCGGAGGCCTTGGCGACCATTATTCTGGCTGTGGTCGCGTTTTCCGTAATGGGCTATGCCGGCGGGATGTTTCGCAACAACGGCCGCTATGCGCGCCGGGTGGATGCCGGTTATTGGCTGGCCAGTGTTGTGGTCATGGTGATTTGTCAGGGAATTTTCTGACCCAGGGGTTGCTGCGGTCCTGCGGGTTGGCCGCAGCGGAACTGGGCTCGGTGATGAAAGCCACCCCCGTGATGACGGGTGGGTGATGACTGACTGAAGACGGGTGATTGCCGGTGGGTGCTAGCTGATGGAGAGGCCAAAAGGGGGGGCTCCTGCCCCTACCGGGTTGGGCGTGGCAGCGCGCGTGCCGCGCGCTGTGGACAGGTTGCCAGGGTTTTGCCCATCGCAGGTGCCGCAGTGCCGGGCACGGCAGGTACGATAACTTTGGGCACCGCAGGTGCATTAAGCTTCGGGCACCGCAGGTGCCACGCCCAACGGGCAGGGTTGCATCTTTGATGCGCACCTGCCGGGCGGGAGAACACCGCTGGTTTGCGGGTCAGCTGCCGCGGTAGGTGGAGTAGCCAAAGGCCGACAGCAACAGTGGCACGTGGTAGTGGGCGCTGGCGTCGCTGATGCCAAAGCGGATGGGGACCTGATCCAGAAACAGCGGCTCGGGCAGGGTTTGGCTGCTGGCACGCAGGTAATCTCCGGCCTGGAACACCAGCTCATAGGTGCCAATGGCAAACCCATCTTGCGGCAGGATCGGCGTGTTGGTGCGCCCGTCGCTGTTGGTCTGCATCTCAGCCAGCTGGCTGCGGCTGTCGCCCTCAATGCGAAAGAGCGTGATTTTCAGCCCTGCTGCCGGGCAGCCCTGGGCGGTATCCAGAACATGAGTGGTCAGATAACCGGTCATCTTGGGGTCTCCTTTTGCCTGATCCAACCCCTGACGCAGACCGGCAGTAGTTGCAAACGTGGCGGCTTTGACAGTGTCTTCGGGAAAATTTGAAAAACCGCTCTCATCTTCTGCCATAGTAAGGGGTGATCTCATAGGTTGAAAGGCCAGGCACTATGACCAGATATCCGCGCGACATGATAGGATACGGCGCCACGCCACCAAATGCGCAGTGGCCCGGCGGCGCCAAGGTGGCGGTGCAGTTTGTGCTGAATTTCGAGGAGGGCGGCGAGAACAATATCCTGCATGGCGATGCCGCCTCCGAGGCCTTTCTGTCCGATATTCCCGGCGCGGCGCCCTGGCAGGGGCAGCGGCACTGGAACATGGAGTCGATCTATGAATACGGCGCCCGGGCCGGGTTCTGGCGGCTGCACCGGTTGTTCACCGGCGCGGAGATCCCGGTCACCATCTACGGGGTTGCCAGCGCATTGGCGCGCTGCCCCGATCAGCTGGCGGCGATGAAATCGGCAGATTGGGAGATCGCCAGTCACGGCTTGAAATGGGTCGAGCACAAGGACATGGGTGAGGATGAAGAACGCGCCGCAATCGCCGAGGCGGTGCGTCTGCACACAGAGGTGGTCGGCAGCCGCCCGCGCGGCTGGTACACCGGGCGCTGCAGTGTCAACACGGTGCGGCTGGTGACGGAGGCGGGCGGGTTTGATTATATCTCGGACACCTATGACGACGATCTGCCCTATTGGCGCGAGCAGGGCGAGCGCGATCAGCTGATCATCCCCTATACGCTGGAAGCCAATGACATGCGCTTTGCCACCGCGCCGGGCTATACCACCGGCGAGCAGTTCTTCTCGTATCTGAAGGACGCCTTTGATGTTTTATATGCCGAGGGCGAGGCCGGCGCTGCCAAGATGATGTCGATCGGGCTGCATTGTCGACTGATCGGCCGGCCCGGCAAGATCGCCGGGCTAAAGCGGTTCATTGATTATATTCAGGGCTTTGACGGGGTCTGGTGTCCGCGTCGTATTGAGATCGCTGAGCATTGGGCCAAGACCCACCCGCATCAGCGTTACGCACGCCCCACCCGGATGGACCGCGCGACATTTGTCGGCAATTACGGCTCGATCTTTGAGCATTCGCCCTGGATTGCCGAGCGAGCCTTTGAGCTGGAGCTGGGCCCGGCGCATGACACTGCCACCGGGCTGCACAATGCGCTGGCGCGGATGTTCCGCTCGGCCAGTCAGGCGGAGCGGTTGGGTGTATTGATGGCGCACCCGGATCTGGCCGGAAAGCTGGCGGCGGCGGGGCGGCTGACGGCGGAAAGCACGGGCGAGCAGGCGGCGGCGGGGCTGGACCTGCTGACCGACGATGAGCGTGAGACGTTTACCCGAATGAATGGCGACTATGTCGCCAAGCACGGCTTTCCCTTTATCATTGCGGTGCGCGACTACGATAAACCCAGTATTCTGGCAGCGTTTCACAGCCGCATCAACAACAGCCGTGAGGTGGAATTTGCCGAGGCCTGCAAACAGGTGGAGCGAATTGCCGAATTCCGTCTGCGCGATGTGTTGCCGTCATGAGCCAAATAATCATCCAACCGCTGAGTGCCGAAAAATTCGCTCGCTTTGGCGAGGTGCTGGAGCTGAAAGCGCAGCCCGACAAGCTGATCAATCAGGGGCTATGTGGGCGTCATCACGATCTGGCGGCGCTGGCCTTCTCAGGAGGGCGGGCCGGGATCTCGCTGTTTGATGCTGAACCGCGCAGCCTGCCGTATAAGCTGGAGATGGTCGAGCGTCACCCAGATGGCAGTCAGGCGTTTATTCCGATGTCGCAGACCAGCTTTCTGGTCATTGTCGCGCCGGATGAGGGCGGCAAGCCGGGCAGACCGCTGGCGTTTGAGACCACGCCGGGGCAGGCGATCAACTTGGCAAGGGGCACCTGGCACGGGGTTTTGACACCGCTGTCGGCGCCGGGGTTGTTTGCCGTTGTCGACCGGATTGGTCCCGGCATGAATCTGGAAGAGCACTGGTTCGAGGCTCCATTTACCATATCACGCATTTAACACCAAAGCTGCCCGCCAAAGAGGTGGCTTGGTAATATTCCAACCAACAAGAGGGACAAAGACATGAGTCATGGAAGCATCGGGACGCCGCAGCAATTGCGCGACCCCAATTACACCCCCGCCCTGTCGCGGGCGATCCCGCTGGGCATCCAGCATGTGCTGGCAATGTTTGTATCAAACGTAACACCTGCCATTATCGTCGCCGGGGCGGCGGGCTTTGGCTTTGGCTCGAATTCGCCCGATTTCCCCGAGCTGCTGTATATGATCCAGATGTCGATGCTGTTTGCCGGTGTCGCGACGCTGTTGCAGACGGTGACTATTGGCTCGGTGGGGGCAGCGCTGCCGATTGTGCAGGGCACCAGCTTTGCCTTTTTGCCGATCATGATTCCGCTGGTGGCGGGGCGCGGCGTCGATGCGCTGGCGGCGCTGTATGGCGGCGTTATTATCGGCGGTATTTTCCATGCGGCACTGGGGCTGGTGATCGGCAAGATCCGCTTTGCGCTGCCGCCATTGGTGACCGGACTGGTGGTGACGATGATCGGGCTGATGCTGGTCAAGGTTGGCATCCAGTATGCTGCCGGTGGGGTGCCGGCAAAAATGTCCGGCGCTGCTGAATATGGCTCGTTGCTGAACTGGTCGGCGGCACTGGTGGTGATTGTGGTCACTCTGGGGCTCAAGTTCTTTACCCGTGGCATGTTGTCGATCTCGGCCGTATTGCTGGGCTTGGTGGTGGGCTATGGCTATGCGCTGATGATGGGTATGGTCTCGGTTGAGGCGATTGGCAGCAGCTGGTCGCGGGCCGCTGTCTTTGCGCTGCCGATGCCGTTCAAATACGGCTTTGAGTTCTCGCTGGCGGCGGTCCTGGGTTTTTGCCTGATGGCTTTTGTCTCGGCGGTTGAGACCGTTGGCGATGTCAGTGGCATCACTCGGGGCGGTGCGGGTCGTGAGGCGACGGACGCGGAAATCACTGGTGCGACCTATGCGGATGGGTTTGGCACTGCACTTGCCGGGGTGTTTGGCGGGCTGCCCAATACTTCGTTCAGCCAGAACGTCGGGCTGATCGCCATGACCGGTGTGATGAGCCGCCATGTGGTGACCATCGGCGCCATTTTTCTGATCATCTGCGGGTTGGTGCCCAAGGTGGGCGCCATCATCCGCACCATCCCGATCGAAGTGCTGGGCGGCGGTGTCATCGTGATGTTTGGCATGGTGGTTGCCGCTGGTATTTCGATGCTGTCGGATGTGGACTGGAACCGCCGCAACATGGTGATCTTTGCCATCTCGCTGTCGATCGGTCTGGGGTTGCAGCTGGAGCCCGATGCGGTGAAGCATCTGCCAGACAGCTTGCGCATTCTGATGACCTCAGGCCTGTTGCCGGCCGCGCTGCTCGCGATTGTGCTGAACCTGGTGTTGCCACAGGAGCTGCCGGATGAGGCCACCGATGAAGTGTCCGGTGGACATGCGGGCCAGGGGGAAGGATCGCTGCCTGGCGAATAGGAAGTGAGGGTGCGAGGGGCCAGCCCCTCGCGCTCCCCGGAGTATTTTGACAAAGAAGAAGACTGGGGGAAGACTGGGGGAAGACTGGGCGTTGCTGCTGGAGGCGGCCCTTGTTTTTTGGCGCTAAGCGGGCGTTGTTATTGAGCCGCCATCCGCTGTGCCACATCCAGCATGCGGGCGGAAAAGCCCCACTCATTGTCGTACCAGCCGAACAGCCGCAGCTGATGGTCTCCCACCATGCGGGTTTCCGGCGCGGCGATGATCAGCGATTCAGGGCGGGCGCGCAGGTCGGACGACACCAGTGGCATCTCGGTCCAGCCCAGTACGGGGGAGGCGGCAACGGCCTCTTTCAAGGTGGCCAGAAATTCCTTTTCGCGGCTGGGCTGTGACAGCTGCACCACCAGATCCACGGCGGAGACAGAGGCGCTGGGCACCCGCACTGCGGAGCCGCTGATGCGGCCGGCCAGATGGGGCAATACCAAGTCGATCAGTTGGGTCGCCGAGGAAGAAGTCGGCACCATCGACAAGGCGCCGCCACGGGAGCGGGCAAAATCACCACGCGGAGCATCCACCATGGGCTGCGAGTTGGTATAGCAGTGGATGGTGGTCATATGGGCGGTTTCGATGCCGGCAATCTGGTCCACCAGACTGAGCAGCGGTGCCAGCGCATTGGTGGTGCAGGAGGCATTGGAGACAATCCGGGCGCCTGTCAGCGCTGCGTCATTGGCGCCAAGCACCACCGTTTGCTCGGCAGCGGGTGAGGGACCTGAGATCAGGACCTTACCGGCCCCCGCTGCCAGGCCGCGCTCGGCCACGTCCGAGCTGCGGGCAATGCCGGTGCATTCCAGCACCACATCAACGCCGCTCAGATCGGCCTGGGTGAGGTCGGCAAACTGGCTGACAGGGATCGAGCGCCCCATCACCTGCAGTGTATTGTTGCCCATCTCCACCGGTGCGGGGAAGGGGCCAAAGGTGCTGTCGTACTGGAACAGGTAGGCGCACATCTCCAGGGGGGCGATGTCGTTGATCAGCACCACGTCGATGTCTTCGCCGCGGCGCGTGGTGAGCAGCTGGCGCAGGATGGCGCGGCCAATGCGGCCAAATCCGTTGATTGCAATTTTCATCTGATAGCTATGGCAGGGGATAGGGTCTGGCTCAATCCACCTTGAGGTGAAATTTGATCACATTTTGGGGCGGCAAATGTTTCAACATTGCCAAAGCCCAGTCGGGCACAGTCGAGCCGAGCCTGAATGGGCTTTACCGGGGGCAGATCATCTGCGCAGCGTAAGAGCCATCAATGGATTTCACCATCGTATCAATATTGGCGCTGCAACCGGTGGCCGCCTTGAAGGCGCGTACGGCCTGGCGGGAGCCGATCATGGCGGGTGGGCGGAACGGGAGCAGCTCCTCGTTCAGCCGGGTGGCGCGAAACCGCCCCGGTGCGTCTTTGACCGGGGTCACAACCCAAATGCGGCCCAATATCGAGACTTGCTTACCCTCGGCCTCTTTGGCCTGTGCCAGCGGGGTCATCGTCAGGGCCAATGTGGCGGCCAGGATCAGGGGCTTCAACATACCAATTCTCCGCATAAAATCACTGTGCCGCAACTCTAACGCAGGTTGCGGCACATGCAATGGCTAACGGTTCAGTTCAATTAGCCCAGCCCCTTTAGCCCAGCCCCTTTAGCCGAGTGGCATGTGGCGATTGACGTCCTTGTACAGCAGATAGCGGAACCGGCCCGGCCCGCCGGCATAGCAGGCCTGAGGGCAGAAGGCGCGCAGCCACATGAAGTCGCCGGCCTCGACCTCGACCCAGTCTTGGTTCAGCTTGTAGACAGCCTTGCCCTCGAGCACGAACAGCCCGTGTTCCATCACATGGGTTTCGAGAAAGGGAATGACGCCGCCGGGTTCAAAGTTGACCACGGTGACATGCATGTCGTGGCGCATGTCCGCAGGATCCATAAACCGGGTGGTGGACCAGCGGCCTTCGGTGTCGGGCATCACATTGGGGGCAATGTCCTGTTCGTTGACCACAAAGGCGGCGGGTTTTTGCACCCCGGGGGCCGATTGCCATTGTTTACGGATCCAGTGGAAGGCGGCGGTGTCGGCGCTGCTGTTGCGGATAGACCAGTCACTGGCAGCGGGGAGATAGGCAAAGCTGCCGGGGGTCAATGTGTGGGCGGCGCCGTCGATGGTCAGTTGCAGGGTACCTTGGGTGACAAACAGCCCCGCCTGTGCGGTTGCATCGCTTTCTGGTGCGTCTGAGCCACCGCCCGGTTGCAGCTCGACGATATACTGCGAGAAGGTCTCGGCGAAACCGCTGAGCGGGCGGGCAATCACCCACATCCGCATGCCGTCCCAGCCGGGCAGGAACGAGGTGACGATGTCGCGCATGGTGCCTTTGGGGATCACCGCATAGGCATCGGTGAACATCGCCCGGTCGGTCAGCAATTGGTCTTGCCCCGGATGGCCGCCCTGAGGCGTGTGGTAGCTGGGCTGTGCCATTGGCAGATCCTTTTCTGTGAGTCTGCGGTAACTATGGCCGCGCCGCCGGGTGGGTGAAAGATGGTCTTGGCCAATAGCATTCTTCGCAATTATTTGAATATCGCGCAGCTGGCTTTGGACAAAACGCGGGGCGCGGTGTATCGCAGAGGCAGAGCTGCCGTGGTGGCATTGTATTTCCGAGGGTCCAATATGAGAAAAATTCTGAGCGCCTGTGCCATTCTGGTTGCCATGAGCGGCGTTGCCGAGGCCAAACCGCTGTCGCGGATGCTGGCTGACTCGGGGTTGAGCAGCGAAGATTTTGACATGATGGGGCAGTATGCTGGCGGGTTGTATGAGCGCGGCGCGCCCAGGGTGGGGGCAGTGGCGCAGTGGTCCAATGACAGCAGTGGCGCTTCGGGCAAGGTGACATTGGATGCGATCAGCGGCAATTGCGTGTCGCTGCGCCACGTGGCAATGGCGGCTGGCAAGGACAAGCCGGTGCTGATCCATGTGCGGCGCTGCAAGAACGCCGATGGTCTCTGGCTGCTGCAGCCCTGATGGGCCGCAGCCCGAGCCGCAGCTGCAGCTGATCTAGCGTGGCTTCGAGGGGTGAAGCCTAGCCAGGGCCCTGGGCAGAGCTATGTGACTACAGGTCAGGCGGTTACAGCCCGACGACGGCTTTTGTCTGGCGCAGTTCGGCGGCGCATAACTGGAGCTCACGCAGGATTTTCTCTGGTCGGTGTTGGTCGCCCAAGCCGCGCGGCGCCGAGCTGCCGACAACCACTGGCGTGTCACCGGGGCGCGACACCACAACCGCATAGCCAATGATCCCCGATTCAAATTCGCTGTCGGTGACAACCAGCCCATCCTGACGGGCCTGATCAATCCGTTCAATGATGGTGGCATGGTCCTGAATCGACAGATCTGTGTGGCCGGGGCTGGGGTCTTTTTTGACCAGAGCCGCAGCCTGCTCGGACGGCAGGCAGGCCATCAGCATTCGGCCCAGACTGGTGTGGATCAGCGGGATGCGGGCGCCGGCCGTAAAACCATAGGTCACTGGGCTGTGACCCACGGTAGACTGGGCTAGCAGCAGCACCTGCTCGTTGTCCAGCATGGCCAGGGTGATTTCGGCGCCGAGGCTGCTGGCGCGGTGATCCAGCACCGGCTGGACCCGCAGGCCAAATTGATTGGCCTGCAAAAATCCGCCGGCCAGTTCCAGCACTCTGGGTGTCAGCGATAACATCCGCCCGTCCTGACGCAGATAGCCGGCCTGTACCAGGGTCAGGGCGCCACGCCGTGCGGTGGCCCGATCCTGACCTGTTCGGCGGGCGATCTCGGCCAGGCTCATGCTTGGGCTGGCGGCGTCAAAAACGGCCAATACAGCCAAGCCTTTGGCAAAGCTGGATGAAATATTTCGATCTTGGCCGTTGTTTGACATCAGTGTCCCCGTAACTTTCCCCGTAAAAAACGCCCGACCATGCTTGACAGCCTTGCAATGCTCTTGCAGTTTGATCGTAAGGTACGACCAATAGTTCGCCATACGAACAACGTCAAGCCAGCATTTTCGACTTGCCAGCGAACAGGGGTAGCCATGATCAGCCAGGAAATGAATGATAGTCTCACCCGGGTGGGACCAGGAAGCGACGCCGGAGAGGTGTTGCGCCGTTACTGGCAGCCCGCGGCATTGCTGGACGAGCTGGAACAGGGCCGCCCGGTGGTGCCGGTGAGGCTGCTGGGCGAAGATCTGGTGTTGTTCCGCGATAGTGAGGGCGAACTGGGGCTGATCGGCCGTCACTGCCCCCATCGCGGCGCTGATATGTGTTTCGGCCGACTTGAAGACAACGGGCTGCGCTGTCCGTTTCATGGCTGGCATTTTGATCGCAACGGCCAGTGCGTTGAGCAACCGGGAGAGCCCGAAGGCAGCCGCATGCACGAGAAGATCAAATCGGTGTCTTATCCGGTGGTTGAGAAGAACGGCATTGTCTGGGCCTATATGGGACCGGGAGAGCCGCCGGCTTTCCCAAATTTCGACTGTTTTCGCGCCCCCAGCAGCCATGTGTTTGCCTTCAAGGGCCTGTGGAAATGCAACTGGCTGCAGGCCTTGGAGGTTGGCATCGACCCGGCGCATGCCTCGTTTCTGCACCGATTCCTGCAAGACGAAGACAGCGCTGACAGTTATGGCAAGCAGTTTCGCGACACGGCGGCGGATAGCGGCATTCCGATCACCAAGGTGCTGCGCGACTATCCGCGCCCGGATATCAGTGTTGACGAGACCGACTATGGTCTGCGGCTGACCGCGCTGCGTCACCTGGACAATGGCCAGACCCATGTGCGTGTCACCAACCAGATCTTCCCTGAAGCGATTAGTATTCCGATGTCGCGTGAGATGATCATCACCCAGTGGCATGTGCCGATCGACGACGAAAATTGCTATTGGTATTCGATGTTCACCAGCTACACCGATCCGGTCGACAAAGACCTGATGCGGCAACAGCGGTTAAAGGAACACCGGCTGCCCGACTATGCACCCCTGAAAGATGCCTCGAACAATTACGGCTATGATGCGGCTGAGCAGGCAACCGAGACCTATACTGGCATGGGGCTGGATATCAACGTCCACGACCAGTGGGCGGTGGAGAGCCTGGGGGCGATACAGGATCGCACGCAGGAGCATCTTGGCAAGACGGATATCGCCATTATTCGCTATCGTCGAATGCTGCGCGCAGCCATTGCGGCGGTCAAAGAGGGCCGCTATCAGGACCTGCCGATGCAGAAGGGTCTGGACCTCACCACCCTGTTTGGCCCAGTGTCCAATGATGCGATTGCCAAAGACGGCGACTGGAGCAAGGCCACGGCCGTGGCGGATGCGGCACGCCGTGCGGCTTGCCCCTGGGACGCCACTGTCTAAGCCAACCTAACGCTGGGAGCGCAGCATGCGTGATGATTTTAGGGCTGGGAAACTGGCCCAGATGGGGCTGTTGTCTGACGATGACCGGGCCAAGGCGGCAGATCTTGTGGCGCAGGTGCGGTCCGAGGGTATTGAAACCGTGCGGGTGCTGTTTGTCGATCAGCACGGCATTCTGCGCGGTAAAACCATTGTCGCCAGCGCCTTTGACTCGGTGTTTGGCGCCGGGCTGGCGGTGCCCTCGACCCTGTTGCTGAAAGACACCTCGCACCGCACCGCCTTTGATGTGTGGTCCCCCGCCAGTGCCAGTTCCAGTGCCTGTGACGCCGGGCCGATGCAGGGGGCCGGCGATGTGCTGCTGGTGCCCTGTCCCGATACCTTTCGGGTGCTGCCCTGGTCACCGCATTCGGCCTGGATCTTTTGTGACGTGGTGTTTCGCAATGGCCGCCCGGTGCCGTTCGGCTCGCGGCATGTGCTGCGCTCGGCGATGGACCAGCTGGCCGATCAGGGCATGGCAGCGGTGATCGGGCTGGAGGTTGAATTTCACATCTTCGAGCGCCTTGACAGTGCCCGGGGGCATCAGCAGTCCGGCATGCCGGGCACCCCGGTTGAGACCCGCAATCTGGCGCAGGGCTATCAGTTTCTGACCGAGGCCCGCTATGGCGAGCTGGAGGCGATACTCGACACCCTGCGGCGCGCGGCGCAGGGGCTGGGGCTGGCGGTGCGCTCGGTTGAGGTGGAGATGGGCCCCAGTCAGGTTGAATTTACCTTTGACCCGGCGGATCCGATGACCCAGGCCGACGCCATGGTGATGTTTCGCAGCATGGTCAAACAGGTCTGCGCGGCGCAGGGGCTGCATGCCAGTTTCATGGCCAAGCCGCGGCTGGAAAACACCTGTGCCAATGGCTGGCACATCCATCAGTCGTTGCTGGATCTGACCACTGGCCGCAACCTGTTCATGCCGGACGAGGGCGGCGGGCTGACGCCGCAGGCCAGCGGCTGGATCGCCGGGTTGCTGAAGCACGCCGCCGCCGCCTCGGTGCTGATTGCGCCCAGTGTGAACAGCTACAAACGCTATCTGCCGTTCCAGCTGGCGCCAAACCGGATCCAGTGGGGACAGGACAACCGTGGTGCGATGCTGCGGGCGCTGCTGCAAGAGGGCGATCCTGCCAGCCGGATCGAGAACCGGGCACCGGATACCTCGGCCAATCCCTATTATGCGCTTGCTGCGCAGCTGATTGCCGGCGCCGAGGGCATTGCCAATGGCCGTGTCGCACCGGCCCCCACATTGTCGCCTTATGAGGGGAGCGATCTGCAACTGCCGCGCTCATTGGGGGATGCGCTGCAGGCATTTGAGGGCTCAAAGCTGTTCCGCCAGTCGCTGGGGGATGAGTTCGCCGACTATCTGCTGCATCTCAAACACTTTGAGTGGAACCGCTATCTGAACACCGTCAGTGAGTGGGAGCAGGCGGAATATTTCAACCTTTATTGAGGGTGGGGTGCCGCGCGCTCGCGACGTTTGCGGCTTGATCGGGGGCGGCGCGATTGATAGCCTGTCGCAAAAGTAAAATCCTTGGGTCAAAGGGAAACCAAAGATGAAATTCACTGAAGAACATGAATGGCTGCTGCCTGAAGGCGATCTGATTATCGTTGGCATCACCGCGCATGCCGCCGAGCAACTGGGCGATGTTGTGTTTCTCGAATTGCCGGAGGCCGGCATGGAAGTGACCAAGGACGAAGAGGTTGTGGTGATTGAATCGGTCAAGGCCGCTTCGGACATCCTGTCGCCGCTGGACGGCGAGATTGTTGAGGTCAATGAGAGCCTGGCTGACACACCGGGACTGGTCAACGAGGATGCCCAGGGCGGTGCCTGGTTCTTCAAGATCAAAGCCTCGGATCTGTCGGTGATGGATGATTATATGGACGAGGCCGAGTACCAGAAGTTTATCGGCTGAGCCGTCGGCGGGTCCTCAGGCGGATCAGGGTTAAAGAATGGAGGCGGGCCCAAGCGGGCCCGCCGCTGTGTTTATGGCCGCTTTGCCTCTGGCGGGGCTCTGTTGCACAACTCAGCCTGAAGGCGTGCCGCCCCTTTCCCCGGACGGAGTTATCCTACGGGATGGGTTTGGGGAATGCCAAGCGCGGTGAAGCCGTTGAGCATGGCGGCCCGAACTTGTAGCTCGGAGACCTGGCGATTGAACTCCCGCGCCATAATGCCCTCGCCCAGCAGTTTGACACAGCGCATTCACTGCCCGGCAGGGTTATGCGAAGCATGATCCCGAGAGGGTTGTCTCGACGAGGCTTCTGCGATGATAGCCACTCAATCTTCGCCAAATGGCCCGCCCGAGGTATTTGGCAGCTCTCAGGATTTCATTGCGTACTTCCTGAACGGCAAGCACAACGTCCTTTTCCCATTCGGCAGGCCTTTCTTCTGCAATACCAAGAGATGCTTTCAGGCGCCCTTTTCGAACGGGGCGGTCAAAAATGGGCAGATCAAATCCAACACGAAAGACCCCCGCGTTTACGGCTGGGCCGGTTGAATTTCCGTTCAAAGCGATTTTGCCGGTCAGCACGATACCTGGGTAGAGTTCGGCCTTCGTGGCTCCGACACCCGCCAGGGCGCTCTCTAAGCGTTTTTCCGCGCGTTTGATGTCAGGTCGGTTTCGGATGAGATCTGCGGGAACTCCAGTTTGGTTGCTGATTTTACCTTCGCCCACGCGAACAGCACCGATAATCGGGTAACCAGAAGCCGCTGACAGGCCATCTGCTTGCTTGATCCGTGCCACAGCACGTCGAATGTCGAGATTCTGGCTAAGTCCAACATCGACGAGTCTATCAAGCACAGGATCCTGAAACGCAGACCACCATTTGGCATCCGTAACTGTGACGGTTGGAGATACCCGCATACCATCATACTGGTCTGCAATCTGCAATCTGCATGTTCGGCTTTGTGAACTCAGGGCCCACTGCGCACTCCGGTACAAGAAATGCCAGGGAACCAACTGCGAAGTCTCTTCGTTTCATTGCGGTCATCACAGGTTGAACCTTAGACTCAGGCCAAAAGAAGGTAGATCGTCGGCGTTACAGCCAGAGCCTTTAAGGCATTGCACACCAGCGTCAGTGCGTTCGGGTGGAGCCCGCAACGGTGACAAGGCGCAGATTATTTCCAGCATTCTCAAAAGATCATCCTGACCCTTAGCCCAAGCAACGTGATGCTCGACTGGGCAGGGTTCAAAAGTGGGTTGTCGATGAATTGCAGCGAGGGCGTGACCTGCAGCCCGGGTGAGATGGAAAACCGATAGAACATTTCCAGTGTCGCCTGACTGCCTGGGAGGCCATTTGCCTCGGCCCAGTTCAGACCGGCACCAGCCAAATCTGTGTTGCGAGCATAATATCCGACGCCAGCAGACACTGACCGGTCATAAAGCGCCGCTGTTCCTTTGGACGCACCGGCGCGCAGGAAGGGCATCCATTTGTTGTCAATAAACCAGGCGGCCGAAAAGGACGCGCCGTAATCCTCAGCCCGACTGCCGTCTGTTGCCGCATCTCCATGCCAGAGCGTCAGGTGGACATTGTCGAAATACAGCCGGTCAAAGCCACTTGTGTAGCCGATTTCCACAGACTTGAAGAGATCCCCATCCGAGAACACATCCAGGTCAGGGTGGGCCGGGTCAGCGTTGGCATCAGCAAGGCTGGCAACTGCATAGAAGTTCGACCCGAGCTTCGCCCCCGCCGCGACCCCAAGTCCCTGATTTGGGGCATTGATGGTTGGGTTGGTGTTGAAGGCAAGGTTCTGAAAACCGCTGTAGGGGCTGACCAGCCCATAGGTATCGACAAAGTCGGTCACGTCGATCTGACCGGCCTGAAACGTCCAAGATCCGTCGACGGCGCGTTGAGTCCAGTAGAGGTTGGTCAGCAGAGTGCCATTATCGTTAAAGGCCGTTCCGGTGATTGACAATGCCCCGCCATCAAGCCCGAAGAACTGCGGAGCCACTGCGCCGTAAGCATGGCGGTTTTCAATCTTGAAAGTCAGCGATCCGTTTTCCGTGGCCTGCCAGCTGCCATAGATCCGTGCAATCCCGCCGCTGGCCTGACCTTGCCCTATGTCAGCATTCGATGACTGGCCGAGTGCAAGGTAGTCGAAGTTGAACCTAAACCCGTGATCGGTCGCCAAGCGATCCTTCCAGGCAAAATACTCAGGCGCGATGTTGCGTGGAAAGTTGGAGCGGAAACGCGGGTCAGTCAAGCCGTCGCCGGGATCAAGGTCCGCCTGGACGGAAGACGGGCCACCAAGGCCCTGAGCTGAAAGATTTGATGGGGCCAGTGAAGCTACAATGAGAAGAAACCCGGCAAGCATGCCGGTTGCTTCACCCATAAAAGTAAGCCTTGGGAACACGGTCATTTACTTTCACAGGCTGCGGCGGAAAAACACAGCGCGTCCCCATTGTTTGGAATGGCGCCTGTTTTGTCGCGTATTCCTGCCAGCATCAGATTGGCGATGCTAACCTCATCTTCACCACCAACCGTGACCAGCGTCACATGATCCTCGGACATGCCAAGATCGGGGAAAAAACCACCACCCGTTGTCGCGAGCTGAATGTGATCGCGTCCCATCCGTTGAGTATAGGCATAGGCGTGCACATGCCCATTGAAGGCCGTGAAAGGGCGGGCCTTCAGAGTGCCTTCAATTCGTGCATATGGACTACTACTTGCTTCCCAGACGGGCTTATGAACGAACAGAAAAGTGTGGCGGGCATCCGAATTATCAGCCAGAACTTTCACGAAGTAGTCAGCCTGCGCTTCGCTGATTGCCCCCGATTGTTTCTCGGCACTTTGACCATAAGGCGTTGTCAGCGCCGCCTCAGCACCTTGGGTTTTATGTATTTCAATCGCGTCCAACCGCTGCTTGACGAGTTCCACCCGTCGTTCCGATGTCATGTCTTCGCTGTCCAACACCAGGAACAGCACATCCCGGTATCGGAAGTGATAGTAAATGGGACCATACCGTTCCCCCCATAACTCCCGTTCCAGCTCGCTGGAGACATCATGATTTCCGCTGACGTACAGCACTGGAAAACGTGCCCCTTCGATACGAGCGTCATAGCTCTCCCATTCGCCAATCAGCTCATCTCGATCGCCGCCGCCGTCGATCAGGTCACCAACGCTGA
Source organism: Parasedimentitalea psychrophila (assembly GCF_030285785.1). Lineage (NCBI taxonomy): Bacteria > Pseudomonadati > Pseudomonadota > Alphaproteobacteria > Rhodobacterales > Paracoccaceae > Parasedimentitalea > Parasedimentitalea psychrophila. Next base: position 2,548,668 of record NZ_CP127247.1, read on the forward strand.
TCAAAAATTCGGGCCGCAACAGAGCAAGCTGCGCCATCGCTGTCGCAAATATCTCCGGACGTTCTCCACCGGTCAGATCGGAGTGGATAGCAAAGGTGAACTTTTGTGGATCAGAGTCAAAATTCTCGTGAGTCCATGGTAACGGACCAGCCACAGGTCCGGGTGCAAAGTCGAGTTCACCGGCGTTGCTTTGACCCACCAAAGCAAAAGCAAGCACACCAGCAAGTATACTGTTTTTTGACATCAACATTACCCCTCGCCGTTGAGTTGAAAACGTCCTCGACAAAAGTTGATAGTGCTCTTGTCGAGGACATCTTGTTGCCAAGACTCTTAGAGAGGCAGATGTACTTCGCCCTCTTTTGGCCCGGGTCGTTGGAAGTGTGGTGCCGCATCATCGGGCAGCCAGTTTTTGTAGACCAATCCGTCTTTCATCACGAAATCAACGGTATTGCGGCCAAGAGTGTGAATGTCCTCAAGAGGGTTGCCGTTGATCAGGATGATGTCTGCGTAACCGCCTTCGACAATTGTTCCGATTGTGCCCTCTTTGTAGGGGCTCATCCCACCGCTCCAAGCCAGCACTTCGCCGGCGTTTCCTGTTGCGGTTTTCAAAGACAGATACGGATTATTGGCAATTTCGTCATTGAACCAGATGATGTTGTCAGCCTGCCGACCTAGGTCAGGGCCAAACATATCACCGCCCGTGACCATGAGAAGTTCATGCTTGACCGCCCATTTCATCATTTGCGCAGCACCTGAGTTCACCTGCGTCGCCTTGGCTTTCTGATCTGCGTTGAAGAACGTGATGGCCTCAGGATTGCCAAATGCCTGCAACGACATAACAGCCTGAATGTCCAGTCCGACACCCTCCTCTTTCATACGAATAACGGTTTCTTCGGACACAAGGAAATTGTGTTCAATCATACGTACGCCAGCGTCAATCGCCCGGTTGACCGAGGAATCATGATAGGCATGGGCAATCACGTAGGTGCCGTAATCGGCGGCAATATCGACAGCCGCCTTCATTTCTTCCGGCGTAAACTGCGTCATGTGCAGCGGATCAAACTCGCTGGCGACGCCACCGCCTGCCATGATCTTGATCTGGGTCGCGCCGGCGCGCAGGTTATGGCGTGCCGCTTTTATAACTTCTGGCACACCATCGACGATGTAGCCAAAGCCCACATGCTCAAGTGGGTCCACTTCTCCCACCCGGTCGTTGAATCTGCCAGTATCAGCATGGCCGCCGGTCTGGCTGAGGAACGCGCCGCTGGGGAATATGCGCGGACCGGGGAACATGCCGTTGTTCACGGATTTGGCAATTGACAGGACATTGCACCCTGCATCGCGCGCAGTCGTGAACCCCTGATCGAGGTATTCCAACAGGACATGAGCAGTATTGGCACCCGCCGTCATCTGGTCATAGTTGTCGCGAAAGGTCAGCATGCCGTCGCGCAGGCACAGATGCGAATGCATGTCGATCATGCCGGGCATCAGGGTGCGTCCCTCGCCGTCAACAACATACGCTCCTTCGGCACTGATTGTATCGGTTGAAACAGTCTTTATCAGGTTGCCTACGACCAACACATTTGCATTTTCCATCAACCCGTCATCCACGCCGTTGAAAACGTTGACGTTGGTGAACAGAACTTGGCGTGGCTCTTCCTGAGCCAACACTCCGCCAGCCGACAGCGTGAGGGCTGCAGCCGCGGCGAGGGTTTTGACGTTCGTCATTATGTCATTTTCCTTTCGACTGAGAATTTTTGGTGCCAGAAAAGCGCATGCGTATTAACATTCGAAGGTTGTGATCTTCAGCTGCAATGGGCTTAAGTTTCCGCCAAAAACAGTAAAGTAGATCTAGATATGCCGTTTGCGAGTACTTTCGAAGAAAGCAACTTAGCATACTCCATGGCGGCTCGAAAAATTGTCACTTTTGGTCAAAGCGTCACCTAAAATTTGGCGCCAGGTGACAATTGCACAGCGCCAAAGCGTGCTATCGTGTCAGAATGCCCACACCCAGCATATTCGAAACATCGAATTGCTCCCATTATCCGCTCATACGATTGTCGTTGATCGCTCCGTTTCTTGAGCGGCTAAAATCTTTAGGGATTTCTACTGGAAAATCCTTGAAACAACTCGGCCTGACTTCTGACATGGCCGAAAACCCGGATGTCTTTGTGCATTCTGAAGTCTTTTACGGATTGATGAATGAACTGGCCCGCGCCGCACAAGACCCGTTTTTGGGGCTGCACGTGGCAGAAGACATGGGCTTGGATAGTTGGCCAGTTCTGGCGATCTCATTGGAAACGTCACGTACGGTAGGCGACGATAGAATTTCATTCGAATGCGACGTTTGAAATCGAGTTTCCTACCGAAGTTCTGTTCGCGGATCTCGCATTCGACGCCTCCAAAGTAAATTCTTCGCTTGCTTCGGAAACCAGACCATCACTCGTTTCCACCATTCGCACCGTGACAATCCCGTTGCTGGCACAAGTCGGCGTTGGAAGATTGCCAAAGGGGCATATAGCACAGTCTGAACCCGCCCAGGTCGCCGGATCATTTCAATGTCAAGCAAGCCACTCCAACCGAGTGGTCTACATTAGGGAGAGAGATATTGGACTTAAGCATTCTGGAAATTCTGAAAGGGGAAGATGGGCTTCCGCAGTTTGATAAAGCATTGGTAAAATTCAGATCTGGGGACCATGCTCTGGTTGAAGGAATGCCCAGAATGTCGACACATGAAAACTGTAAACTACTGGTTTTCATCGAGTTGACCCCTGGATTTTTCAGCGAGACGCGATCTACTGATATCGACCAGATGGTAGTGTGCCTATCTGGCAAGTTGCGCATTTCCACAGATGATGGTGACACCCAAGATCTGGTGCCCGGGAACGTTGCGCGATTGAAAAAAGCCGATTGCTCGACATATACCATGTCCGTTGCAAGCGACGCGCCAGCACACCTGATGGTCGTTCAGCTTGAAGGATAAAGTGCGTTTTAAATCCCTGCAATGTGATTGCCGGGAACGGATTCAGGCGGTGCAACTGGCCAAGTCGGCGGATGTTGTAGACGAGGTTTTTCATTCCGATTTTGGCCTTGGCCCGCGCCAGGCCGATGGTTCGCACCAGCGTGCCACCCATGTCGTTCGCCTGCGCGCTGAACACATGCTCGACACGGACACGAACTGAGAATTTCGTCCTGTTGCTCTGGTAGCGCGTCATTTGGACCGTTGATCTTGTGGATGGGCACGACTGTCGTTGAATTGGGACCTTCTCAATCCAGCGAAAGGAGGTTTTCATGTCCAATCATTCGATTTCGGTTACGAGACACCCTACCCGAGGAGACAATAGGTTTTTCACACTCGGCTGCGCCATCGTGTTCTTGCTACCTATTCTTGCCACAATCCCCGGTAATTGCACCGAATCAAAATTGACGCCAAACCCGGCTTATAGCACTGCGCTGTAAGGGCTTTCTTTGGTTTCGCACAATGGGTTTTTTTGGGCTGGCGTTGATATTTAGGGCCAGATGAAGCGGCGCGGGTTTGGTTTGAAATTTGCTGTTACGTGCCGTCACCCCGCTGGACAAGCGGCGCTGGTCTGAGACATGATTTCAGGTGAGAAACAAGCGGCTGTTTGGAGGCAGGTTCAATGGATATGAATTTTGGCATGCGGGAGGAAACCCGCGCCTTGCTGGATCGGGTGAGCGCAATGATCCGGGACGAGGTGATGCCGCTGGAGGACGCCTATCACGCTGAAATCGGCAAGGGCGACCGCTGGACTTATACCTCTCGTCAGGCCGAGATCCTGGAAGGGCTGAAGGCCAAGGCCAAGGCCGCAGGTCTGTGGAATTTCTGGCTGACCGACAGTGACCGGGGTATTGGCCTGAGCACCGTGGAATACGCTTATTTTGCCGAACAGATGGGCAAGACACCACTGGGGGCTGAGGTCTTTAATTGCTCGGCTCCGGACACCGGCAATATGGAGGTGTTCGAGCGCTACGGCTCGGATGCGATGAAGCAGCAGTGGTTACAGCCGTTGCTGGCGGGGGAGATCCGCTCGGCCTATCTGATGACCGAGCCTGATGTGGCCAGCTCAGACGCCACCAATATCGCGATGTCCTGTGTGCGCGATGGTGACAGTTATGTGCTGAACGGTGAGAAATGGTGGGCCAGTGGTGCCGGTGATCCGCGCTGCAAGGTCTATATTGTCATGGTGAAGACGGCGGGTGAGGAAAAGCCCAAGCACCAGCGCCAGTCGATGATTGTAGTGCCTGCGGATGCCGAGGGCATCGAGGTGCTGCGGCCGATGCAGGTCTATGGGCATGATGACGCGCCGCATGGCCATATGCATCTTCGGTTCACCAATGTCCGGGTGCCGGCCGAGAGTATCCTGCTGGGCGAAGGGCGTGGCTTTGAGATTGCCCAGGGCCGTTTGGGGCCGGGCCGCATCCATCACTGTATGCGGGCGGTGGGTCAGGCTGAAATTGCCCTGGAGCAAATGTGTCGCCGGTCCTTGGCGCGCGAGGCCTTTGGCAAGCCATTGGCGCAGCTGGGAGCCAATTACGATATCATCGCCGAATGCCGGATGGAGATCGAGATGGCGCGGCTGCTGTGTCTGAAGGCGGCCTGGTATATGGATCAGGGCGATGCCCGTGCCGCTGCGCCGTGGATCAGCCAGATCAAGGTGGTGGCGCCTCGGGTGGCGCTGAAAGTGATCGACGAGGCGGTGCAGATGTTTGGCGGTCAGGGGATTTCGCAGGACACCCCGCTGGCGCAGGCCTGGACCCATGTGCGGACCCTGCGACTGGCCGATGGCCCGGATGCGGTGCACCGACGTCAGGTGGCGCGGGTTGAGCTGAAGAAATACACTCAGGAAAAGATCTAGCCGTGAGGCTGTAGTTGGGGTCTATCCCGGCTGGTGTTGGCTGAACTCACTTAGAAAAGGCCCGCTTGGTTCCAGAGACCGGGCGGGCTTTGTGCGCTGGCGCAGCCTGAGCGAGGTCGGTAAGGGGTGTTGCTGACCAATCTGAACATAGGGACTGGATTTATGGAATTTCTCACCGGTGCCCCGGTCTGGGTCTGGCCGCTGTTGGCCGGGCTGACTCTCTTGGGGCTGCAATCAACCCGAGAGCGCAGCACCAGGGTGCAATTGGTCTGTATCCTGCCGCTACTGGGGCTGCTGGGGCTGCGCACGGTGCTGGCGCTGCCGGTTGGCCTGTCGATCTGGGCCGGGTTTCTGGCGGGCTATGCTTTGGCCACCCTGTTGGGGTTCCGGTTGCAAGGGCGCTGGATACTCAATCGTCAGGGAAACACAGTGATGCTGGCCGGGGAGTGGCTGACCCTAATCACCATCATGGTGGTGTTCTGGGCGAATTTCCTGCGCGGTGTGCTGCAGGCTGTGGCGCCCGGACAGCTGGCCGAGCTGTCGTTTGTGCTGCCGTTTACGCTGGTGCTGGGGATCAGTTCAGGGCTGTTTCTGGGGCGGGCCTTGCGGGTGATAAGGGCCGATCAGTCGAACAGCGGTTCGGGATAGATCACCCGCGCCAGATACAATCCGTGGCCGGGGCAGACCGGGCCACAGGCGGCGCGATCACGGGCTGCCAGCGCCTCGCTGACATCTTGCGGCGACCACGACCCGGCGCCGACCCGTTCCAGGGTGCCGACAAAGCTGCGCACCTGATTGTGCAGAAAACTGCGGGCGCGGACGTGGAAATGGACTTCCGGGCCTGAGAAGCCATCAACCCGTTCAATACGCAACCCGTCCAGGGTTTTGACCGGGCTTTTGGCCTGGCAGATGGTTGAGCGGAAGGTGGTAAAGTCGTGCTGCCCGATCAACCGATCTGCTGCGGCCTGCATGGCGACGATGTCCAGATCGGACTTTACGTGCCAAACCCGACCATCCTCATGGGTGACAGGGGCGCGGCGGGCCATGATGCGGAACAGGTATTGCCGCTCCAGGGCCGAAAATCGGGCGTGCCAGTCGTCAGCCACCTGAACACAGGCGGTGATGGCCACTGGCGCGGGTTTCAGGTGGAAATTCAGCGCCTCGGACAGCCGGAACGGGTCCCAGTCGCGTGTCAGATCGCAATGTGCGACCTGTCCCAGCGCGTGCACACCGGCATCGGTGCGGCCGGCCGCACCGATGGTATGGGGGCCGGGTTCCAGCCGCGCCAAGGCGTGTTCAATCGCGCCCTGCACCGAGGGCTGATCTTTCTGGCGCTGCCATCCGGAAAATGGCGCCCCCTGATATTCGACTTTTAAAGCATAACGCGGCATGGCGGCGCACCTAACGCGACAAGAGGTCTCGCACAAGCCCTGTCTTTGCGGCAAAGTTCGGACTGGTAACGGTGCCACTGGCTACCTATATTTTGCGATATAGTATTGAGACGGGGCGTGATTTTGATGATTTCTTCATTGGCCGACGGAGTTGCGCGCGGGGTTGAGCGGCTAAGCGATTCTGTATCGGAGCGATTTTTCGAGCCGACAATCCGTCTGGGCGTGACCGGTCTGGCGAGGTCGGGCAAGACGGTGTTCATCACCGCTCTGGTGGCCAATCTGCTGGATCGGGGCCGGATGGTGCAGCTGGCTGCAGTGCGCGACGGCCGGATTGATGCGGCGTTCCTGCAGCCGCAGCCGGATGATACCGTGCCGCGGTTCGACTACGAGACCCATCTGGCGATGCTGACCGGACCGGCGCCACAGTGGCCCGATAGCACCCGCGCCATATCAGAGCTGCGGCTGAGCCTGCGGGTGGCGCCTGTCGGATTGCTATCGGGGCTGCAGGGGCCGCGCACAGTGCATATCGATATCGTCGATTATCCCGGCGAATGGCTGTTGGATCTGGCGCTGCTGGACAAAACCTATGACAGCTGGTCCGCCGAGGTGCTGGCGCGGATCAGGAGCCGCAGATGTGCGCGCGAATTTCTGGCCCAGGCGCTGGCGGTCGATGCGAGTGCTGCCCACGGCGAGACTGTGGCACAGGATCTGGCCCGCACATTCGCATCTTATCTGAACGCTGCGCGGCAGGATGGCTTTTATGATTGCACCCCGGGGCGGTTCCTGCTGCCGGGGGATCTGGCGGGCTCGCCGGTGCTGACTTTTGCGCCGATCCCGTTTCAGGGCAAATCACAGCGCGGTTCGCTCCACCGCGAGATGCAGCGCCGGTTTGAGGCCTATAAGCGCCAGGTCGTGATGCCGTTCTTTCGCGACCATTTTTCCCGTATCGACCGGCAAGTGGTGCTCGTGGACGCGCTGAGTGCGATCCACTCTGGCCCGCGCGCACTAGAGGATCTGCGCCATGCGATGGCCGATATCCTGGGTGCATTCCGTCCCGGTGGCAACGGTTTGCTGTCGCGGCTTCTGCGTGGCAAACGGGTTGAGAAAATTCTGTTTGCGGCCACCAAGGCAGACCATTTGCACCACAGTCAGCACCCGCAGATGACCGCTATTATTGAGGCTTTGACTCGCGAAGCCCAGGACCGGGCCAGGTTCGCCGGGGCCAAGACCTCGGCGCTTGCTCTGGCCGCGTTGCGGGCCACAACCGAAGAGATGCGGCGCCACGATGGCGCCGATCTGGGCTGCGTGCGCGGCACCTTGTTGGACAGTGGCAAACAGGCGGCGTTTTACCCGGGCGCCTTGCCTGATGATCCGGCGCATCTTCTGGGACCGGCGCGGACCGGGGCGGACAAATGGCTGAATGGCGATTACCGGGCGATGAATTTTGCGCCGGCCAGGCTGAGCATGAAACCAGGCGATGGGCCGCCGCATATCCGGCTGGACCGGGCCGCCGAATTTCTGATCGGAGATCTGTTGTGAGCGTCACGATCCGGGCGGCACGCAGCAGCGACGTGCAGGCCACCGGCGAAATCGTGTACCAGTTTCAGCAGGACACTGTCTGGATGCCAAAACTCTACACGCTGGGCGAGGTGGTCGGACTTTGCCGAATAATGATTGATCGCGGCTGGGTCACTGTGGCCGAGGATCAGGGCCGAGTGGTGGGCTTTCTGGCGCGCGATCGCGAAGAGGTCTGCTCTCTCTACCTGCTGTCTCATAGGCGCGGCTATGGCTATGGGCGGGCTTTGCTGGCCAATGCCAAGGGCGCCAGCCCGCGTTTGGTGCTGCGTACTTTTGTGGCCAACGAAGCGGCGCGGCGGTTTTATCACCGGCAGGGGTTTATCGAAATCGGCCGCAGTGATGGATCAACCAACGAGGAATCGCTGCCAGATGTATTCCTGCAATGGGCGGCTGGCCCGGAAGGCGACCAAGCATGAGCAACAAACCGGTGCTGTTTGATATCGAGGACACCGAGGCGGCGCCGGATGTGGCGGCGGCAGATGCGGTGCCTGAGCTGACACAGGCGGCGCCAAGCGCGGCGATGCAACAGGCGGCGCGACTGGCAGCGCAAAAGCCGTCGCGGCTGGCGCGGTGGTTCTGGGGTCTTGTGCTGGCTCTGATTGGCGCTGTTGTCTCGGTTGCCGCATGGGATTTTGCCAGTGGTTTGATTGTCCGGATGCCGCTGCTGGGCTGGGCGGTGACTTTTGGGCTGGGGGTGGCTTTGGGGCTGGCCTTGCTGATGGGCCTGCGCGAGGTGGCGGCCTTGGCGCGGCTGCGGCGGGTGGACGGATTGCGCCGTGGGGCCGAGGCTGTGGGCGATGATCTGGCTTCGGCAAATGCCTTTGCCGCGCGGATAGAGCGGTTCTATGGCGGGCGGGCCGAACTGTCCTGGGGCCGGGCGCGGCTGGCTGAACGGCGGGGGGAGTTGCTGGACGCGGATGCGGTGCTGTTGCTGACCGAGACCGAGCTGTTGGCGCCGCTGGACGCCGAAGCCCTGCGGGCGGTTGAAGCGGCGGCGCGGCAGGTGGCGACGGTGACCGCGCTGGTGCCGCTGGCGCTGGCAGATGTGGTGACGGCGCTGGTCTCGTCGATGCGGATGATCCGGCAGGTGGCCGAGATCTATGGTGGCCGGGGCGGTTTCTTTAGCTCATGGCGGCTGACCCGTGCGGTGCTGTCCCATCTGGTGGTCACCGGCGCCGTTGCGGTGGGCGATGATCTGCTGGAGCCGGTGTTGGGCGGAACGGTGCTCTCGAAATTGTCGCGGCGGTTTGGCGAGGGGCTGGTCAACGGAGCGCTGAGCGCCCGTGTGGGGATTGCGGCGATGGAGGTCTGCCGGCCGATGCCGTTTGGCGCCACCCGCAAGCCCAAGGTGCGGGCGGTGGTCCAGCGGGCGCTGACCGGGCTGTTTGGCAAAGCGGACTGACTGGGGGACTGACCGGGGGGCGGTACGGCTGGGAGCAGAGGGCCGCGCGCCTAAAATAGCTTTGGTGGTGCATCCTTGGGCTGGCGCATCGACACGATGCCAGCGCGAAACCCCTCGCCGATGCGATCGGCCAGCGCTGCCCAGCTGCGCGCCAGATGGGCGGGTAATTCTGCCTGCAACACCTGATGAAACAGCGCCAGCCACAGCGGGAAATGCTCGGCTTTGATATCGGGGCGAGTCAGGTGCTGGCGCATTGGATTGCCGCTATAGCATTTTTCGCGCAGGATCGCATTGCGCCAGAAACGAGCGATCTTGTCTTCATGCGCGGGCCAGTCGCTGTCGTTGATATGATCGGCGAAAATGGGGCCTAATACCGGATGGCGCCGGATTTGCGCGTAAAATACGCTCACCACGTGCGTGATTTGATCAGCCGTGATGTCAAAGCGTTTCAGCGGATTGTCCGGGGTGGTTTCGGGCATGGCAGGGCCTGTATGTGACTTTTGGTGGGGTTGGTATTGTGCAGCCTAGATAGAGGTCTGATTGACGGAGGAAAAGGCACAAAGTGCCGCGTAAGGGGGCGCTGCCCCCTCTTGGCCATGCGGCCAATTCACCCCTGGGATATTTTTGGCCAGATGAAGAGCGGACCGCGTTTGCGCTGTCAGCGCCCGGATGGGACTGCGGCGATCTGACCTTCGCCCGCGCGTGCATAGGCCACCGGGCCAAAATCTCCCAACTGATTGATGTGGCTGAACATGTTCAGGTACAGGGTTCGGATGGCGTGACTGGTCAGCTGTAGCGCCTTTGGTCCCGGGTGATAGGTTTCAAACTCCAATCCGCCAATTTTGATCACCGCATGACGGTCGAGGCTGAGGTGGAACACTTCGACGGGGGTGGGCGGTGCCGTTTCCACGATGCTCATGCCATCGTGGAATTCATGGACCGGGGTCAGCAGTGGTGCTGTGCCTGCGAGCGCCAACAGGTGAGGCGGGGTGCGCAACAGTCGCGCCGCAGGTCCGGTGATCACGCAGGACATTGGCCCCTGCAGGCCAAAACAATCGGCCATGAAGCTGGTGAGCCTGTGGCTGCGCCCGCGGGTGCTTGCCCGGCCGGGGATCAGGCTGGTACTGCCCTTCCACATCAAAGTTTGGGGACTGCCATCCTGGGTGATCAGGCGATCACCTGGCAATAGATCCTCTACCGCAATCGGGCCAGATTCGGTGTCCACCAGCGAGCCACGGCAAAAGGCGCTGAAGGCTTCTTCGAACAGGGGCAGGGCTGGCGCGATGTGGTGGGTTTCAGCAATATTGCCATTGGGCAGCAGGCTGGCAACCTCAAACCGTCGCAACTGGGGCCGGTTGGAGGCCCGCAGGGTGGCAGGATCCTGCAGAATGGCACTGGATTTCGCCACGTTATTGGCTGCACGCTGTAACGAGTGAGGGATCGCCATTTGTGGTCAGACCTTTTTCAGTTACGCATCTGGGCCGGCCCCCACCGAAACCCTGAATGCTCAGATTGAAATCGCTGTGATGATAAAACGGGGGTATTTACATCAATGTTTCAAAAGCACTGCAGAAATATAGTTTACATGTGTTCCGCTTCCCTGTGACCGCCGGACGGCGTCCCGCGTTGGCGCCAATATCGCGATAATGTCCTAATATCGGGTAAGCGCGGCGCGGGCGGTGTTTCGCTGGCGCAACGGCTGGCTGGCGACGGAGCTGTCGGGTTGAAGCACCGAAATAATTCGCACCGCAGAGACCGACAGAGATCAGGCGCTTTTGACTGCTGCGGTGGTGGTGTCGGCGGTGGTGTCGCGCGGGTTGCGGCGGCGGGCAATAGAGGCCTGCCGGGCCGGACCACGGGTCCAGGGCATGGCGACGTGGTGATTCTGTGCCGCTGCGATGATTGAGTTCAGAAACCTGGTCTTGGCGGTCATGGTGCTTCTCCTGCCGGGGTTTTAGGACCCGTTGCTGTGACTGGTTCCGTTATGCAGCGGCAATGCGCCGCCAATGTGGCTGATAGATGGAATTTGACATTAAGTTGAGGGAGCCAGGGTTTCGGGCGGGCAGGCGCTGAAAACAAACATTTATTTCCGCCTCAGTTGCAATTTGGCGCGGTCGGCAGCGGCAATTGTGGCGGTGGTTTTGCAAAGCAGCCGCAATCTGAGCGCGGCGCTGGGGACCGTGTTTAAACAGGGGGCTCGATTGGGGCCTTACAGGCGAATGCAGGAAATCAGGCGGCCGTAGTCGGCTTCTTTGGAATGGGTGGCGCGGCGGTAGGAGTAGAATCGGTCTGGGTCGGAATAGGTGCAGTGGCGGGTCCACTCGGCGCGACCGATGCCGGCCTGGAGCAGCTTTTGCAGGCCCAGGCCCGGCAGGTCGAACAGGTATTTTCCGGCCTCTCCATTGGCAAAGAACCGGGCGTGGCCCGGGTCCTGCATCATGAAATCCTCAAAGAACTCCTCGCCGACCTCATAGACGCGTTGCGAGATGGTGGGCCCGATTACGGCAACCGTGTTGGCGCGGTCGGCGCCCAGGGCCTCCATCGCGTCCAGAGTGGCCTCGAGCACCCCATCCAGAGCGCCGCGCCAGCCGGCATGGGCGGCGCCTATAACACCAGCCTGGGTATCGGCAAACAGCACTGGCTGGCAGTCGGCGGTCAGGATCGACAGGGCGATATCGGCAACATTGGTCACCATGGCATCCGCCTGGGGGCGGTCTGCTGTGGCGGCTGTGACTGTCACCACATTTGGCGAGTGGACCTGATGAACCCCGGCCAGGGCGGTGGGCGCGACCTGCATGGCCTGGGCTACACGGGCGCGGTTCAGTCTCACCGCCTCGGTTTGATCGGAGGAGCCTGTGCCGCAGTTGAGCCCGTGAAATATACCCGAAGAGGCGCCGCCGCGACGGGTGAAGAAGCCGTGCCGGATCGGCGAGAGGGCGTCAGAGGTGAGAATTTCCAGCGTCATGCGTTCAGTCCCGGTGGCGGAATCGCCTGATCTGGGTAGAGACCCAGTACTTTGAACAGGTTTCCCATTTCCTGTGGATGCGTCAAGCGTTGATGTGCACCGATCAGGCTGTCCAGATCGCTGCCTGACAGGGACGCCGCCAGAGTCTGGGCGCGGGTGGTGATGCCAAGACGGTCGAGAAAGATCCCCTGTGGAGTGACGCGGCTATAGGCGCAGCCGGCGGCTCTGGCGGTCAGGGCCAGCGCCTCAAAATCCACATGTGCGGTCAGATCCAGCTGTCCGGGGTCGGTCAGCGCGTCGGCGAATTCATGGCCGCGCAGGGCTTGCAGGGTATCGCCAAGGGCGCGCCAATCTCCGTAATCCACAATCAGCGCCGCGCCGCCATGTCTGGCGAGGCGCTGGGCGATCAAGGCTATGATAGGGGTCGCCGCCTCGCAGATCTCGACCAGATCGCCGTCGTCGGTGTCGGCCAGGCGATGGTTAAGCGCCGGTTGCGCGGTTAGTGGCCCCAGACCAAAGGTCAATTCACCCTGTTTGCGTCCAATCCGCTTTTCCCGCCACTGCTTGTCCTCGCGCAGGAACTGGCGAATGGGCAGCGCGTCGAAGAATTCGTTGGCGACTAGCCACAGGGGTTGATCCGGCAGCAGATCCACGGTGTCCTGCCACTGCACGGGGTAGCCGCTTAGCGCGAGTTGCTGCTTGGCTTGCAGTGTGGGTGAGGCCTCGACCAGAATAATCTGTGCCGCCTGGTGAAAGCCGGGGACAGATTTGGTGGCGCGCAGCAGGTCGGCCATCAGGGTGCCGCGTCCGGGGCCGAGCTCGGCCAGAGTGAACGGCGCTGGGGCGCCCTGATCGAGCCAGCTTTGCGCCAGTGACAGGCCCAGCATTTCGCCAAACATCTGGCTGATTTCGGGGGCGGTGATGAAATCACCCGCCGCGCCCAGCGGGTCGCGGGTGGTATAATAGCCATATTTTGGGTTCAGCAGGCACTCGGCCATGTAGTCAGCGACCGACAGCGGCCCATCGGCGTCGATGCGTGCGATCAGGTGATCCCGCAGACTCATGGCTTGGCCGGTGTTTTTGACTGTGTTTTGACCTGTGATTTGGCCTGGGCGCGCAGGATGAAGAAGACGCCCAGTATGATCATCGGCAGCGACAGCATCTGGCCCTGGGTGAGGCCGATCCCGTCGATTTGCCAGGCCAGTCCCAGAGGATTTCCGGGCGAGACAAACTGAGCGTCTGGCTGGCGGACAAACTCAACAAGGAAGCGCGCGGCGCCGTAGCCTGACAGGAAGGTGCCCAGCACCAGACCCGGTTTGTGAAAGGCTCCGCGACGATAGGCCAGCCATATTAGCAGGGTGCCCAGCAGCAGCCCCTCTAGCAGCGCCTCATAGAGCTGCGAGGGGTGGCGGGCGCAGATCTCGCCCAGGGCCTGACCGCAATCCTGTGCCGCATAGCCCGGAAAGGCGACCCCCCAGGGCAGATCGGTGGGGCGGCCCCAGAGCTCGGCGTTGACGAAGTTGGCCAGTCGGCCCAGCAGCAATCCAGGCGCCACCGTATGGGCCACCAGATCCGCCATGCCCAGTTTTGGGATGTTATGGCGCCGCGCATAGATCCAGCTGGCAACAATAACGCCGAGCAAGCCGCCGTGAAAGGCCATGCCGCCCTCCCAGACCCGCAGGATTTGCAGCGGGTCATCAAGATAGACGCCGGGTTGGTAAAACAGCACATATCCCAGCCGCCCGCCGAGGATAACGCCGAGAATGATCCAAGTGAGCAGATCCTCGACCTGATCGGGGCGCATGGGCGGGGTCTGACCGGGCCAGAGCGCTGGGCGTTTCAGGGCCGCAACGGCCAGCCGCCAGGCCAGGACAATGCCAGCGATATAGGCCAGCGCATACCAGCGCAGGGCAAACTCGAACCCGGCAATGGAAATCGAGAAGATATCGGGCGAGAGGTCGGGGAATTGGATCATTGCATACATGTAAATCTGAATGCCCGTGCTGAGGATATAAAGTCAACGTCTTGCCGCCGACCAATTGCTTGCCCATATAGGGAGCAAGCCAGCCATGGAGAAGATGATGCAAACCCGAAATAAGATCCTCGACGATATTTCTCAGCTTATGACCAACGCTATGGGCGTGGCGCAGGGCGCCAAGGACGAGGCCGAAACCGCGATGAAAGGTCTGATGGACCGCTGGTTGGCTGATCGCGACTTTGTGACCCGTGAAGAGTTCGACGCGGTGCGGGCGATGGCGCAAAAGGCGCGTGAAGAGAATGAGGCGCTGAGTGTTCGACTGGCGGCGCTGGAGCAGCCCTCCAAAGACTGACAGCGCCCTGACGCTGGCTGTTTGCTCACACCGGTGTGGCCCCGTGGTTGCGGGGTCGCTTTTTGAGTATTCTAAACAAGATGAAGATCCCGCGGATCACGCCAAGGATCTGGACACAGGCCCTGTATTTTGGGGTTAGATGTCTTTCATCCACAACTTATTGCAGTTATCCCCAAAATAAGGGTTGCCACGGCGCCGCTTCAGTCCCACCATATTTGGTGTGGATACGGGGGCAATTCCCCGGTCAATTGTGCAATCAACTAGTCATGGGGTTCTAACGGGCCTCTGCAACTAGAGATTTTGTGAGGTGGCACCGTGACCCTTTCCGAGCATCACCTGGACGATGATCTTCACCCTATCGATATCGTCGAGACCCTGGCCTCGCATCATGACTGGGAGTTTGACCGGGTGGGCGATGACCAGATCTCCATGGCTGTCGAGGCCCAGTGGCGGACCTATGCGCTGATCCTGGCCTGGTCAAGCTATGACGAGACATTGCGCATGGTGTGCAGTTTTGAGATGGATCCGCCTGAGGCGAAGCTGCCCAAGCTCTATGAGCTGCTGAACAAGATGAATGACCAGTGTTGGACGGGCGCCTTTACCTATTGGGCCAAGCAAAAGCTGATGGTCTATCGCTATGGTTTGGTGCTGACCGGCGGCCAGATCGCAGGCCCGGAGCAGATCGACACCATGATCAACTGCGCCGTCAGCAGTGCCGAGCGCTATTATCCGGCGATTCAGCTGATGGTCTGGGGCGACCGCTCACCCGAGGATGCGATGCAGGTGGCCATTGCAGAGGCCTATGGTCGCGCGTAACACTCGGCTCTGAACTGAGTGTCAGGGAAGGGCGAGCAGATGGATATGTCGGATATTGCAGCGCGGGGGCTGGTGCTGCTGGGCTGTGGCAAAATGGGATCGGCGATGTTGGCCGGATGGCTGGATGGCGGATTGCCGGCGGCGTCGGTCTCGGTGATTGATCCCTATCCGTCTGATTGGCTGCAGAGCAGTGGCGTTTTGATCAATCAGCCGCTGCCCGCCGCACCGGCCATTGTGCTGATCGCGGTCAAGCCGCAGATGATGGGCGCGGCGCTGCCCAATCTGCAATTGCTGGGCGGTGGGGGGACTTTGTTTGTCTCAGTCGCTGCGGGCACCTCGATTGCCACTTTTGAAGATATTCTGGGCGCGGGCACGCCGATTGTGCGCGCCATGCCCAACACCCCCGCTGCGATCCGCCGTGGCATCACCGCAATCATCGCCAATCAGACCGCCACTGCGGCGGATCTGGACGCTGCCGAGCTGTTGTTGTCGGCGGTGGGGCAGGTGGTGCGGCTGGACAGCGAGGCGCAGATGGATGCGGTGACCGGGGTCAGTGGCTCTGGCCCGGCCTATGTCTTTCACCTGATCGAAACCCTTGCGGCGGCAGGCGTGGCGCAGGGGCTGCCAGCCGAGCTGGCGATGCAATTGGCCAAGGCCACGGTGGCTGGCGCCGGGGCGCTGGCCGAGACATCTGAGGACAGCCCCAGCCAGCTGCGGGTCAATGTCACCAGCCCCAACGGCACCACGCAGGCAGCACTTGAGGTCTTGATGGATGAAAAGTCTGGTTTTCCGGCGCTGTTGAGCAGGGCTGTCGGGGCCGCAACCACCAGATCTGAGGAATTGTCGCGTGGCTGAGATTTCAATGGATGAGTTTTTGAAGGTGGATGTGCGGGTGGGCACGGTTTTGCGTGCAGAGCCCTATCCGGAGGCACGAAAGCCGGCGATCAAGCTGTGGATCGACTTTGGCGGTGAGATTGGCGAGAAAAAGACCTCGGCGCAGATCACTGAACATTACCAGCCCGAGACGCTGGCGGGCAAACAGGTGATGGCGGTGGTGAATTTCCCGCCGCGTCAGATTGGCAAATTCATGTCGGAGGTGCTGGTGCTGGGGCTGCCGGACGACAGCGGCGAGATCCGCCTGATCGGTCCTGATGGTCCGGTGCCACTGGGCGGAAGGATGCATTGATGCGGGTATTATTGTCACGGCCACTGACGGCTGAGGTTGAGGCGCGGGCGCGGGCTGAGTTTGATGTCGAGATCCGCAGCAGCACTGCGGTGATGTCTGCCGATGAAATGCAGCGGGCTTTGGTTCAATTTGATGTGGTGATGCCAACGCTGGGCGATGCCTTTGACGCGCAGGTGTTTTCAAAGGTTCCAGATCCGCGCTGCAAATTGCTGGCCAATTTTGGCGTTGGCATCAACCATATCGATGTGGTGGCGGCGAGGGCGGCGGGCATTGAGGTGAGCAACACCCCCGGCGCGGTGACCGATGCCACCGCAGATATTGCCATGACGCTGATGCTGATGTCGGCGCGCCGCGCCGGTGAGGGCGAGCGGCTGCTGCGCTCGGGGCAGTGGCAGGGCTGGCATCCGACCCAATTGCTGGGCCTGCATCTGAGCGGCAAACAGGTTGGAATTGTGGGCATGGGGCGGATTGGCCAGGCGATTGCCCGGCGCTGTCATTATGGCTTTGGTATGCGGGTGAGCTATCTGGCCCGCAGTGCCAAAGAGCTGGATTTTGCGGCTGACCGCGCTGCGAGCCTGATTGCCCTGGCCTCTGAGGTGGACATTTTGGTTGTCGCGGTGCCCGGTGGCGCTGAAACGCGACATTTGATCAATGCGGAGGTACTGGAGGCCATGCAGCCAAGCGCCCATCTGATCAATATATCCCGGGGTGAGGTGATCGACGAGGCGGCGCTGATTGCCGCCTTGCAGGGCGGCCAGATTGGCGGCGCCGGTCTGGATGTCTATGAGTTCGAACCGGTGGTGCCCCAGGCCTTGATGGTGTTGGACAATGTTAGTCTGTTGCCGCATCTGGGCACTGCAACACAAGAGGTGCGCAGCGACATGGGGCATATGGTGCTGGATAATGTCGCCGCCTTTGCCGCCGGGCGGGTGCTGCCCAATCCGGTCTGATCCGAGTTGGGGTGTTGGATTGGGGCGTTGGATTGGGGCCTTTTTATAACGTCTCTGGGGGCGGCGTGGCGGGCTTATTTTTCCGCATGTCTGGGGGGGCGGTCGCCAACTGATTCGCGCCAGTGGCGGCGGCAGAGAGACACATAGGTTTCATTGCCGCCGATCTGCACCTGCGCGCCCTTGGTGATGGCCTTGCCGTTTTCATCCTGGCGGATCACCATGGTGGCCTTGCGGCCACAGCGACAGATGGTGCGGACCTCGCGCATTTCGTCGGCCAGCGCCAGCAGCGCCGCCGAGCCGGGAAACAGCTGACCCTGAAAATCAACCCGCAGCCCGTAACACAGTACCGGCAGGTTTAAATCATCGACCACACGGGCCAGCTGCCAGACCTGATCAGAGGACATAAACTGCGCCTCGTCGACAAAAACGCAGGCGATTTTTCCCTGCGCTATACGCGCAGTGACCATGGCGAACAGATCGTCTGCCGGCACAAACACATCCGCCTCGGCGCCAATGCCAATGCGCGACGCAATGCGACCTGCGCCGGCACGGTCGTCAACCCGGGCGGTCAACAGGTAGGTGTCCATGTTGTTTTCGCGGTAATTGTGGGAGGCCTGAAGCAGCACTGTCGATTTGCCGGCGTTCATGGTTGAGTAGTTGAAGTAGAGTTTTGCCATTTGCGAGGTTTAGCGTCTGGGGGGCAGGGTGGAAACCATTATTGCAGCGCAGCATCAAATTTTGCGCAGCCTATGACCCGGCAAATAAAGCGCCGCCTGTCTGCTTTTTCCATACCGGGCGGAACAGCCCTGGGGATGGATGGATAGAGACAATACAAGCGACGCTTATGGCCGAAAATCGGCCAAGGATCAGGATGCTCACTCACTCCTGGTCCCCATTGGGTACCAAATGGGAAAATTCCACTATTATACTCTTTAAGGTCCCTGAAACCTGAGGGATAGCAAAGGTATTGCATTTCGAATAGAAGACGATAATGGGAAAAAGATCGGGTGGTTCCCCATGGAACGCCGGACTATAAGCCGGGGCGTGATTGATGGCGGATATTGGAACTTATCTAAAAAAGCATACTGAAGCCCTCGTTAAGGATGTCGGGATCGAGGCAGCCTGCCAGATCACCGGGAAATCCAAGGCGACACTGGGGCGGTATTACTCGGACAATGTGGAACATGCGGACCGGTTTATGCCGGTCGATGCGGTGGCCAAGCTGGAGCAGGAATCGTCTTTTCCGCATGTGACATCCGGGCTGGCTGATCTCAAGAACATTGCCTTGTCCTATGACCACCGCAGGCCCAACGCGCCGAGCAGCGGTGGCGTCAATTCGGATGTCATTGCCCTGAGCCAGCGGTTCGCCATGCTGATGGGCGAATACCAGACTGCGATGGAGGACGGTATTATCACCGTCAATGAAGCCAAGCGGCTGCTGCGGGAAACGGTGAATTTGCAACATGTCCTGATCGACATGAAGCTGCATCTGGAAGAAGAGAGCGCCTGAGGTCGCTGACCTGATCGGGCGGCCAGCTTGCGGCGGGCACGGCACGGGCTACCGGTGGCGGCGCAGGATCACCGAGCCGACCGAATAGCCGGCCCCGAAGGAGCAGATCAGACCGAGGTCGCCGGCGTCCAGATCGTCACTATGCTGCGAGAAGGCAATGATCGAGCCGGCTGAGGATGTATTGGCGTAATCCTGCAGGATATTGGGTTGCTCGTCGGGGTCCGGGCTGCGGCCCAGCACTTTTTTTCCAATGAAATCATTCATCGCCTTGTTGGCCTGATGCAGCCACAGCCGTTTCAGATCGGTGTTGGCGATGTGATTGTCTGCCAGATGAGCCGCGATGTGCTGGCTGACCATCGGCAGCACTTCCTTGAACACTTTGCGGCCGTTCTGCATGAACTGCATGTCGCGGCGATCCTTGACCCCGTCGGGGCGCGAGCGGCGCAGGTAGCCGTTGTTGTTGCGGATATTATTGGAAAACTGAGTGGCGCAGCGGGTCGAGAGGATCTCGAAATGGGCGCCAGTGGCGTCCTCCTGGCGGGTGATCAGGGTGGCGGTGGCGACGTCGCCAAAGATGAAATGGCAGTCGCGGTCACGCCATTCCAGGTGGCCCGAGCAGATCTCGGGGTTGACCACCAGCGCGGTGCGGACCGAGCCCGCGCGCACCATGTCGGCGGCGGCCTGAATGCCAAATGTCGCCGAGGAGCAGGCGACGTTCATGTCAAAGGCAAAGCCCTGAGCGCCCAGCAGCTGCTGGATCTCGATCGCCACCGCCGGGTAAGCGCGTTCCAGATTTGAGGCGGCGCAGATCACCAGATCGACATCTGCCGCGCTGCGTCCCGCCTGCTCCAGCGCCTTATGAGCCGCATCCAGCGCCATTTCGGCCATGATCGAGGGCTCATCGTCGCGGCGCTGGCGCAGTTGCGGGTACATGATGTCGGGGTTCAGAATGCCGGTCTTGTCCATCACATAGCGCTGTTCGATGCCGCTGGCCTTGAGGATGAATTCCACCGAGGACTGCGCCATCGGTTCCATCTCACCGGCGGCTATGGCCTTGGCGTTTTCACCGTTGATGCGGTCGGCATAGGCGTTGAAGGCCTGTACCAGTTCGGCGTTGGTGATGATGTGAGGCGGGGTGAAGACCCCGGTACCGGTAATGGCGGGCGTGTGCATGGGCTTTGGCTCCGGGTTTTTCACGGTGCCTGTGATTTGGTCATTTTCAGGGAGGGAGGTCAAGGTGGAGGCTGGGTGCCGCAGGGGCAGGTGGCCGGGGCAGGTGGCCGGGGCGCTGCCCCGGACCCCGAGGTATTTTTAACAAGAAGAAGAGAGCATTCCGCAGCTTTGCGGCTTTGGCCTGAAGATCCGCAGGTCAGGTGCTGCCGGGTGGGTATTGGCCTGAAGACGGCAATGAAAAACCCCGGCCACTTGGACCGGGGTTCTTTGGTTCTAACATCCGGGGCTCCGCCCGTTCGGCGCTGACAACAGTCTGCCAGACTGTTTTCCGGGCGCGCCTTACCCCTGCAGGGCCTTCACCGTGATCTCGCCCTCGGCCTGGACCTTGATCGCCAGGGCGGCGGCGTTGGCGCCGGCGGCGGTGGTGAAGTAGGGGATCCGACCGTAGAGCGCCACCGAGCGCATCTCTTTGCTGTCCTCAACCGCCTGTGCACCTTCGGTGGTGTTCATCAGCAGCTGCACATGGCCGTCTTTCAGCAGATCAACCACATGCGGGCGACCCTCATAGACCTTGTTGACCCGCTCACAGGTCACTCCGTGACCGTCCAGCCAGGTCTGGGTGCCGCGGGTGGCGATCAGGGTAAAGCCCTGCGCCACCAGCACCTGTGCCGCCTCGAGCATCAGCGCGCCCTTGTCGGCGTCCTTGATCGAGATGAAGGCCTTGCCCGTTGATGGCAGCACCATGCCCGCCCCCAACTGGGCCTTGAGGAAGGCGCGCGGGAAATCGCGGTCCCAGCCCATCACCTCACCGGTGGAGCGCATTTCCGGCCCCAGCAGGGTGTCAACGCCGGGGAAGCGGGCAAAGGGCAGCACCGCCTCTTTGACCGAGAACCACGGCATGTTGGGATCGGCCAGCGTCATCGGATCGCCCAAGGGCAACACGTCGTCATATTTGGCGTCTTCCTTATAGGGCGCGCGCAGCGGGAAGTTGCTGAGGGGTTCGCCCGCCATCACACGGGCGGCGATGGAGGCAATGGCGCTGTCGGTGGCCTTGGCAACAAAGGGCACCGTGCGGCTGGCGCGCGGGTTGACTTCGATCAGGTAGATATCGCCGTCTTTGATGGCGAACTGGATGTTCATCAGGCCAACAACGTTCAGGCCCTTAGCGAGGGCATAGGTCTGGGTCTTGATCTCGGCGATGATGTCATCCGACAGCGAGTAGGGCGGCAGCGAGCAGGCGCTATCGCCCGAGTGCACCCCGGCCTCTTCGATATGCTGCATGATGCCTGCAACATGCACGTCTTTGCCATCACAGATGGCATCCACGTCCAGTTCCACCGCGCCGGACAGGTAGCTGTCGAGCAGCACCGGGCTGTCGCCAGACACCACCACCGCCTCGGCGATGTAGCGTTCCAGCTGCGCCATGTCGCGGACGATCTCCATCGCCCGACCGCCCAGCACATAAGACGGGCGGATCACCAGAGGGAAGCCAATCTCTTTGGCAATCTCCAGCGCCTGCGCGTCTGTGGAGGCGATGCCGTTGATCGGCTGCTTCAGGCCCAGCTCGTTGACCAGGGCCTGGAACCGCTCGCGGTCTTCGGCCAGATCAATGGCGTCGGGGGTGGTGCCGAGGATCGGAATGCCTTCGGCCTCTAGCGCGTTGGCCAGTTTCAGCGGTGTCTGGCCGCCAAACTGCACGATAACACCGTGCAGGGTGCCGTTCTGCTTCTCGGTCTCCAGGATCTCCATCACGTGCTCAAAGGTCAGCGGCTCAAAATACAACCGGTCCGAGGTGTCATAATCGGTGCTGACGGTCTCGGGGTTGCAGTTGATCATGATGGTTTCATACCCCGCCTCGGTCAGCGCATAGCAGGCGTGACAGCAGCAATAGTCGAACTCAATCCCCTGGCCGATGCGGTTGGGACCTCCGCCCAGAATGACCACTTTCTTGCGATCACTTGGGCGTGCTTCGCATTCCGCCTCGCCCATCATCGGTGCCTCGTAGGTGGAGTACATATAAGGCGTCTGCGCCTCGAACTCGGCGGCACAGGTGTCGATGCGTTTGAACACGGCGGTGACACCGAGGGCGCGGCGGGCCTTGCGGACGGTGGTTTCGCTGGTTCCGGTTAGATTGGCCAGACGCGCATCGGTAAAGCCAAGCATCTTGAGATTGCGGACCCCACGTTCGTCGGTGGGCAGGCCATTGGCGCGGATCTCGGCCTCGGTCTCGACGATTTCGCGGATGCGGGCCAGGAACCAGGGGTCAAACATGGTGACGCGGTGGATTTCATCATCCGACAAGCCATGCCGCATCGCCTGGGCAATGGTGCGCATGCGGTCGGGGGTCTGCAGGCTGATCGCTTTGATCACCGCAGCCTTGTCGGCACCGGCATCGTCCCACAGGCCCACCGAGACACCGGGGATGTCGACTTCGTCAAATCCGGTCAGGTCGGATTCCATCGAGGCCAGAGCTTTTTGCAGCGACTCGTGGATGGTGCGGCCAATCGCCATCACCTCGCCCACCGATTTCATCGCGGTGGTCAGATAGGGCTCGGCGCCGGGGAATTTCTCAAACGCAAATTTCGGGATCTTGGTGACGACATAGTCGATGCTGGGTTCAAACGAGGCCGGTGTCACCTTGGTGATGTCATTGTCCAGCTCGTCCAGCGTATAGCCCACCGCCAGCTTGGCAGCGATCTTGGCAATTGGAAAGCCGGTCGCCTTGGAGGCCAGCGCCGAGGAGCGGCTGACCCGCGGGTTCATCTCGATCACCACCATACGGCCATCGGCGGGGTTGACCGCCCATTGCACGTTGGAGCCGCCGGTCTCGACACCGATTTCACGCAGAACATTGATCGAGGCGGTGCGCATGGCCTGGTATTCTTTATCCGTCAGGGTCAGCGCCGGGGCCACGGTGATCGAATCACCTGTGTGCACGCCCATCGGGTCGATGTTCTCGATGGCGCAGACGATGATGGCGTTGTCGGCCTTGTCGCGCACCACCTCCATCTCAAATTCCTTCCAGCCCAGCAGGCTCTCGTCAACCAGGATCTGGTGGACCGGCGAGGCATCCATGCCGGTGCGGCAGAAGTGAATGTAATCGTCGCGGTTATAGGCGACGCCACCGCCGGTGCCGCCCATGGTAAAGGCGGGGCGGATGATGGCCGGCAGGCCGATGTCTTCGATCGATTCGAGCGCCATGCGCACGCCTTCGTCCAGGTCGGGTTTGCCACTGTCCAGCTTGGGGGCGGTGACGATTGTGGCGCGTGGGTTTTCAATGCCCAGACGATCCATCGCCTCGCGGAACAGTTTGCGATCTTCTGCCATTTCAATGGCATCGCGGGTGGCCCCGATCATCTCGACGCCGAATTTCTCCAGCACGCCCATCTCTTCGAGCGCCAGAGAGGTGTTCAGCCCGGTCTGTCCGCCCATGGTGGGCAGCAGCGCGTCGGGGCGTTCTTTCTCGATGATCTTGGCGACCACTTCGGGGGTGATCGGCTCAATATAAGTGGCATCAGCCATATTGGGATCGGTCATGATTGTGGCGGGGTTTGAGTTGACCAGAATGACCCGGTAGCCCTCTTCACGCAAAGCTTTACAAGCCTGAGCGCCGGAGTAGTCAAATTCGCAGGCCTGGCCAATAACAATCGGTCCCGCACCAATAATCATGATCGATTGGATGTCGGTTCTTTTTGGCATGGCCATATTCCTTTGATGTGCGCGAGTCGTGGCGCCCCCAAAGCGCCAAATTGTCATGGGTTATAGGCCCCGCGAGGAAAGGTGCAAGGGGGATCGGAACTGAGTTCAAAAATGCCGCAAAAATCGCTTTTGTTCGCATAGTGAACGTCTATATAGCCGATTATCGACACATGGAGTAA
Organism: Parasedimentitalea psychrophila; assembly: GCF_030285785.1. Classification (NCBI taxonomy): domain Bacteria; kingdom Pseudomonadati; phylum Pseudomonadota; class Alphaproteobacteria; order Rhodobacterales; family Paracoccaceae; genus Parasedimentitalea; species Parasedimentitalea psychrophila. The sequence continues at coordinate 2,572,724 of NZ_CP127247.1, forward strand.
GCCAAAGTGCGCATCCGCTTTGATCAGGGGCCCAAGGGGGCGGGGACTTGTTTTGCTTCCCCACAGCGGGTGATCCGGGCGGATCAGCCGCATCAGGTGCCAGCGGCGCTAGCGGATCTGGATGCCATGCGCGCCGCCGGCAAGTGGCTGGCAGGCTATGCCAGCTACGAGCTGGGATATGCGCTGGAGCCGAAGCTGGCAGAGCTGATGCCCGCCGATCGGCGACTGCCGTTGATTTGTTTTGGTGTCTATGATGCTCCCGTGGGGAGGGTCAGGCGCTGCCTTGCAGTGCCGGGCGAAGTGGGATTGCAGCGGCTGACGCCGCGTTGGGATTTTGACCGCTATGCCACCGCCTTTGCGCAGGTGAAGCAAGCCATCGGCGCCGGCGATATCTATCAGGCCAATCTGACCTTTCCGCTGGATGCGGTGGTTTTGGGCGACAGCGACGCCCTTTATGCGGCGCTGATGGATGTTCAGCCGGTGGGGCATGGGGTTCTGGTCGAGCAGGATGATCTGCCAGATCTGCTGTCCCGCTCGCCGGAATTGTTTTTCCGCACCGATGCGGACGGCATGATTGAAACCCGGCCGATGAAGGGCACCCAGCCGCGCAGCGCTGATCCGGTTGAGGATGCCGCCCGGCGGGATTTTCTGCAGCGCGATGAAAAGAACCGCGCCGAGAACCTGATGATCGTCGATCTGCTGCGCAATGATATCAGCCGGGTGGCACAGACCGGGTCGGTCTCTGTGCCTGAGCTGTTTGCGGTCGAGACCTACGCGACGGTGCATCAGATGGTGTCGACGGTGCGGGCGCAGTTGCGGCCCGGTGTTGGGCTGGGTGATATCCTGACGGCGCTGTTCCCCTGCGGCTCAATCACCGGGGCGCCGAAAATCAGTGCCATGCAGATCCTGGCCGATTTGGAACCCGACCCGCGCGAGATCTATTGCGGCACCATTGGCTGGGCCGCCCCGGATGGGCGCTCCTGTTTCAATGTGGCGATCCGCACCCTGATGGTCGAGAGCGGCAAGGCCACACTAAATGTCGGCGGCGGCGTGGTCTGGGACAGCACCGCCGAATCCGAGTATGAGGAGGCCCTATGGAAAACCAGATTTGCCCGCCAGATGACCCCGACTTTCGCCTGATTGAGACCTTTGGCTATTGCCCTGATCAGGGCATTGCCCGTGCCGCGCTGCATGTGCAGCGGCTACAGGCCTCGGCTGCCGCGCTGGGGTTTGATTTCGATCGGCGCGCGGTGGTGCAGCAGATGCAGGGGCTCACCTCAGATGTGCGCTTGCGCTGTCGGCTGACGCTGGGTCGGGCCGGGGATCTGCAGCTGACCACCGCGCCGATGCCCGCCAAACTGGAGCGGATGCGGTTTGTGATTGCCGCCACCCGGCTGCACTCGGATGATGCGCTGCTGCGCCATAAAACCACCCGTCGCGAGATCTTTGACCGGGCGCGGGCGGCCCTGCCCAGGGGCATAGATGAGGCTGCCTTTCTGAATGAGCGGGATGAGGTATGCGAGGGGACGATCACCAATATCGTGATCACCACGCATGACGGCGACCAGTTGACGCCGCCGCTGACCTCGGGCTGTTTGCCGGGGGTCTATCGGCAGAGCCAGCTGAATATGGGCGGGCTGCGCGAGGCTGTTTTGACCCTTGCGGATCTGAAACAGGCCCACAGTATCTACCTGGTCAACGCGCTGCGCGGGGCAACCCAGGCGATTTGGGCGCCTCAGTGCAGTCAATTCGCCCAGTTTGCTTGACAATAGCGTCGCAACCCTGTGTATCGGCCCGGACGAATTCCGCGCTTTGCAGCGCCGATCCCGAGTGACGAAAGGTCAAATCATGCACGCCTATCGCAGCCATACCTGCGCCACCCTGACTGCTGCCAATGTCGGCGAAACCGTTCGCCTGTCCGGTTGGGTCCATCGTGTCCGCGATCATGGCGGCTTGCTGTTCATCGATCTGCGCGACCACTACGGTATCACCCAGATCATCGCCGACCCCGACAGCCCGGTGTTTGCCGAGCTGGAAAAGCTGCGCTCGGAGTGGTGTATCCGGATCGACGGCACCGTGATGGCGCGCGACGAGAGCCTGATCAACAAGGCGATCCCAACCGGCGAGGTTGAGGTGTTCATTCGCGATCTCGAGGTGCTGGGCAAATCCGAAGAGCTGCCGCTGATGGTGTTCGGCGATCAGGAATACCCGGAAGAAACCCGCCTGAAGTACCGCTATCTGGACCTGCGCCGCGAGGCGATGCAGGACAACATGAAGCTGCGCTCGGACGTTGTCACCTCGATGCGCAAGCGCATGTGGGCAAAAGACTTCCGCGAGTATCAAACTCCGATCATCACCGCATCCAGCCCCGAAGGCGCGCGTGACTTTCTGGTGCCATCGCGTCAGCATCCCGGCAAGTTCTACGCGCTGCCACAGGCACCGCAGCAGTTCAAACAGCTGATGATGGTGGCCGGCTTTGATAAGTATTTCCAGATCGCGCCCTGTTTCCGCGACGAAGACCCGCGCGCCGACCGCTCGCCCACCGATTTCTACCAGCTTGATCTAGAGATGTCCTTTGTCACCCAGCAGGACGTGTTCGACACCATCCAGCCGGTGCTGCAGGGCGTGTTCGAAGAGTTCGGCAAGGGCCGCAAGGTCGATGATGTCTGGCCGCAGATCTCGTACAAGGACGCGGCGCTGTGGTATGGCACCGACAAGCCAGACCTGCGCAACCCGATCAAGATGCAGGTGGTCTCGGATCACTTCCGTGGTTCCGGCTTTGCCATCTTCGCCAGCCTGCTGGAGAATGCGGGCACCGAGATCCGTGCCATCCCGGCCCCCAAAGGCGGCAGCCGCAAGTTCTGTGACCGGATGAACAAATTCGCTCAGGGCGAAGGTCTGCCGGGCATGGGCTATATCTTCTGGCGCAAGCAGTCGGCGGATTCCATTGCGCAAGAGCGCGGGATCACCGTTAAAGACGTCAACGCTATGGTCAAAGCGGGCGAGATCGTTCTGGGCAATGAGGCCGCAGGCCCACTGGCCAAAAACATCGGGCCTGAGCGCACCGAAGCGATCCGGCAGCAGCTGGGTCTGGAAGTCGGCGATGCGGCCTTCTTCCTTGGTGGTAAGCCAAAAGCGTTTGAATCGGTTGCCGGCCGTGCCCGGACCGCCATTGGTGACGAGCTGGGTCTGACCGACAAAGACCGGTTTGCCTTTGCCTGGATCGTCGATTTCCCAATCTACGAAGCGGATGAAGAAACCGGCAAGATCGATTTTGAGCACAACCCGTTCTCGATGCCGCAGGGTGGCATGGACGCACTGCTGGGTGATCCGCTCAAGGTGCTGGGCTATCAGTATGATCTGGCCTGCAACGGCTACGAGCTGGTGTCGGGCGCGATCCGGAATCACCGCCCGGAAATCATGTTCAAGGCGTTTGAAATTGCTGGCTACGGCAAAGACGAGGTCGAAAAACGCTTTGGCGGTATGGTCAACGCCTTTCAGTACGGTGCGCCGCCACACGGTGGTTGTGCCGCCGGTGTCGACCGTATCGTGATGCTGCTGGCAGACGAGGCCAACATCCGCGAAGTGGTGATGTTCCCGATGAACCAGCGCGCCGAAGACCAGATGATGAACGCCCCCAGCGATCCGACCTCGGATCAGTTGATGGAACTGGGCCTGCGGCTGATCCCAAAGGATCAGTAATCCTGCCCAAATGGACCAAACGAACAAAGGCCCGGGGAATTCCCGGGCCTTTTTCATGGGCAAAGATAAGCCGACCATAAAAAAACCGGCAGAATATGGGAAACTGCGCGTATAACCCTAAGTGATCCGTATCGGCGTTGATCAGGTCGGCTGAAGCACGGACGTTGATTGCTTGGGAGCAAACCCGAATGTTTTCACCTGTGCTGGCAGAGATCCGGTTTGGCTGTGGATTGTCACCTGATCTGCAGCCCAAAGGCTCGGTCGAGGATATCCTGCACAGGCTTGCCGGTCCCGACCACATGGCTATAGCCCATCCGACCGCGGATTTCGACAGTTTCTGGCCTCAATCGACGGCGCTCAAGGCGCTTCGTCAAAAGCGGGGTCTCGCCGAGGGAACCGATGCCTATGACGATCTGAATGCTCAGTATAAAGCGATGCGACGAGAGGCCCGTTTTGAACACACCCGCTGGTTTGGCCAGATCATTCTGCGCCACAGCCAGACCGAAGACGGATTTCGCGAGAGATTGGCGCTGTTCTGGGGCGACCATTTTACCGCGCAGGGCAAAAGTGGCCTGGCGAAACGGATGGGTGCGCCATATGTGGATGCGGCGATCCGGCCCTATGTGTCAGGACGGTTTGCCGATCTGTTGATTTCGGCCGTCACCCATCCGCTGATGTTACACTATCTGGACCAGCACAAATCTATTGGCCCCAATAGCCGGGTTGCAGAAAAATCCAGTGGGCAGAAGGGGTTGAACGAAAACCTGGCGCGTGAAGTGATGGAGCTTCATACATTGGGTGTCGGCGGGCCTTATACTCAGCGCGATGTACGGCAACTGGCGGAACTGTTCACCGGGCTTGGTTTCAAACCCAAAACAGGGTTCCAGTTCAAACCCAACATGGCCGAGCCGGGGCCTGAGACGGTGCTGGGGACGGAATATGGCGGCGATCCGGCGCAGTTGGAGGCTATCCATATGGTGCTTGCAGATCTGGCGCTACACCCGGCGACAGCCCAGCATGTTGCCCGCAAACTGGTGGTACACTTTGTCTCGGACAGGCCTGACCCGGTGCTGGTGGGCCACGTTGCAGCGCGGTTCCGTGACACCGATGGCGATCTGGCCCAGGTCTATGCAGCCCTGCTGGAACATCCTGCCGCCTGGCGCCCAGAGCTGCGCAATGTGAAGCCGCCACTGGATTTTATCGCCAGTGCCTGCCGCGCCCTGGCGCTGCGACCGGCGCATCTGAACCGAATGGCTCCCAAACGGCTTGCCAAAGGGTTGCTGCTGCCAATGGTGCTGATGGGGCAACCCTGGGAACGCTCAAATGGTCCCGATGGCTGGCCAGAAGAGGACGCGGCCTGGATCACGCCGCAGGGTCTGGCCGCCCGGATGCGCTGGGCCATGCTAGCCCCCCGACAGTTGGCTGGCCGATTGCCACCCCCCGAAAAATTTGTCGAGACCAGTCTGGGCGGTTATGCCGATGGGCCGGTGCGGTTTGCGGCGCGCGCGGCGGAAACTCAGGCCGAGGCGATCGGACTGGTGCTGTCCTCTCCCGCCTTTCAGCGCCGTTAACAGGAGGGTAAATCGATGCCATTGTCCCGTCGTCATTTTCTGGCCCGTTCCGCCGCTATCGGATGCTCGGCCGCCGCCAGCCCGCTGCTGAGCCCGGTCAGTTTTGCCGCCGCGCCCTGGGACAGTCGGCTGGTTGTGATCATTTTGCGCGGCGGTCTGGATGCATTGGATATGCTGCAGCCTTATGGCGACGTCAATTATGCCGGGCTAAGGCCGACGCTGGCGGGCGGCCCTGACAACGGCGGTCTGGATCTGGACGGTTTTTATGCGCTGCACCGTGGATTGGCACCGCTGATGCCCCTGTGGAAACAGCAGGACCTGGGCTTTGTGCAGGCGGTTTCGACCCCGTACCGCAACCGGCGCAGCCATTTTGACGGCCAGGATCTGCTGGAGGCGGGAACGTCGGGGTTGGGGCAGGGCGGTGATGGCTGGTTGAACCGCATGTTGCAAAACATGGGTGGCGTCGAAAACCGTACCGCATTTGCCATCGGCCAGGGCGAGATGAAACTGTTGCACGGGGCCGCACGGGTCTCGGACTGGAGCCCGGACGCGGCATTGACCCTAAGCCCCCAAGCCAAGTTGCTGGCTGAGCAGATGATGCAGAATGACCCGTTGTTTCACGGCGCCCTGGCCGAGGCGCTGGAGCTGTCGCAAGACGGCTCCATGATGCTGGGGCTGCCCGCGAGTGACGGCCGCATGGAGGACATGACCATGCCTGTGCCCACGCGCGGCAAGTCGCATTTGAAAGTTGCTGAATTTGCCGCCGAAATGTTGCGCGGCGACACTAGGGTGGCGGCTTTTTCGATCAATGGGTGGGATACACATGCCAATCAGGCAAAGGGGTTAGGGACGGCCTTTCGGCGGCTGTCTGATACGATTTTAGCCCTGCGCGGCGGGGTTGGCGATGCGATCTGGGGCAAGACGGCTATACTGGCGATGACTGAATTTGGTCGCACCGTGCGCGAGAACGGCTCTCGGGGCACCGATCACGGAACCGGCGGCGCCATGCTGCTGGCGGGCGGCGCCATTCGCGGTGGCCGGGTTCATGGGCGCTGGCCGGGATTGGCCGAGGTTGATTTGTTTGACCGCCGCGATCTGATGCCCACTGCGGATGTGCGGTCACAGGCGGCCTGGATCCTGCGGGGGCTGATTGGGGTGGACCGGGCGCAGCTGGAACAGGTCGTGTTTCCGGGGCTCGACATGGGCGATGATCCGGGGTTGTTGTGGTGACCGAGCATACCGATAAGCCGATCCGCGATGGGGCCACCGAGCCCTGAACATACGACGGTAATACCTGGTTATCGCCAGAGGTGCAGCCGCCAGAAAACCGGATCAGTTGTCTGATGGCAGGACCAGTAAAGACTCGGACCCATCCGGATCATTCTCAGATCTGTTGCGGCGGATTTTATCCGCCGCGTTTCTGGCCCGCCCGTATAGGACAAAAGCCAGGGTGACGCCAACGATCAGTACGGTTTCCAGCACGTCAGATCGCGAGTTTCTGGTTCAGGCGCTCCTGAACCAAGCCAGCGATCCGGGCGGCCTCTGAGGTCACCGGACGTCCCGTCGACAGGGCCTGGGCCAAACCGGTAGCGGCCTCTGCCAGCGAACTGTCGCCAACACTGCGCGCAACCCCGCCGAGAAACTGGGCAACATAGTTCAGCATTTTGTCTTCCTGCGAGACATTCAGCACGTCTGCGACATGTGCCATGTCATCCTGAAAGGCCAGCAGGTCCGGGTGGATCACCTCATCCGGGAGATCCACTGCGCCCATCGGTTGGCGATCCGCAGGCAGGCGGGTCAGAATGGCCTGTTGAAAGACGGCTAGCGAGGTCACTGGTTTTGCCAGAAACCCATCCGCACCAGCAGCCAGTGCCGCATCATGGCCGGTGTCATCCCCCGAGGTGCCAAGTACGACGCTGACGCGGGGGCTGGCGGTCACCGTTTCTTCGATCAGATCAACACCAGACCCATCGGGCAATCCCAGATCGACAATCAGAACCGAGGGGCGATAGACCTGCAAATGTCGTCGGGCCGATTTGAGACAATCAGCCCTGCGAATGCGGGCGCCACTGCGCAGGCACAGCAGGCGCATCGCCTCGCAGGCATAGCGGCTATCCTCAATAACAAGAATGGTCAGCCCCAATAGGGGGCGCCGGGTGGTGGGTTGGCGGTGTGCGGCGGCAAACAGGTCCGAATCGTCCATAACACTTGCTCCTTTCGGCAGACGCCCCGAGGCTATGGAATCGAAGCTAATTCCGGGTTAACGCCGCGAATGGTCCGGCTGGGGTACAATTCGCGGGACTGGGCGCATTGGCGCCCTTGCCGCGGCCTTTGACAGCCGGCATAAACGCCACAAAAGCCCAGACAGGAGATGTGATGATGATTGGCCGGTTGAACCATGTGGCGATTGCGGTGCCAGACCTCGAGGCCGCGATGGCACAATATCGTGATACTTTGGGGGCCAGCGTCGGCGCGCCACAGGATGAACCCGACCATGGGGTGACTGTGGTGTTCATCGAATTGCCCAATACCAAGATCGAACTGCTCTTTCCCCTGGGGGAGGGCTCGCCGATCACCGGTTTCCTGGAGAAAAACCCCTCCGGTGGCATCCATCACATCTGCTATGAGGTCGATGACATCTTGGCCGCCCGCGATCATTTGCTGGCCAAGGGCGCCCGGATCCTGGGCTCGGGAGAGCCCAAAATTGGCGCCCATGGCAAACCGGTGCTATTCCTGCACCCGAAAGATTTCACCGGCTGCCTGGTGGAACTCGAACAGGTCTGACGTTAGACAGCTCGAAACTGAAGAAAGGTGCGCGACATGGCAATCACTTCTGGACTGGTGCTTTATGCGGTGATCTGGTTCCTGAGTTTTCTGGTGATCATCCCGATCCGACTGGAAACCCAGGCCGACAAGGGGACCGTGGTGCCCGGCACCCACGCCAGTGCGCCCGAAACCCATTATCTCAAGCAAAAGGCCCTCATCACCACAGCGGTGGCGGCGCTGCTCTGGGCGCTGATTGTCGGCATCATCCTGTCCGAGGTGATCAGCATCAATGACCTTGACTGGCTGGATGTCTATCCGGACCCTGAATGATCCTGCAGGTCTTTGCGGCGCTATTGCTGTGAAGGCGAAATCAGGGTCAGCCTCGCCTCTGTAGCGCGTGAAAGATATGGGTGAAGGTGGCGGCGCCCAGGATCGGGATCACCAGGTTGAGCAGCGGGATCGACAGCGGCATTGCCATCAGCGTGCCCGCCAGCCAAATGGAGCCCAGATGTTTGCGGCGCAGCTTTTTGGCCTCAGGCAGGCCAATGCGACGGGCCGCGGCAAGGGTGAAATATTCCCGCCCCAGCAGAAATCCATTGAGCCCCCAGAAAATGAACGGTGCCGCCGGTGGCATCAGGCCATAGAGGATCAGCGCCAGAACATTGGCGGTGATCAACAGGCCCAGGAAATTCACCGTGTCCTTCAGCGCCGCCCAAAACGGTGTTTTGCCCACCGCAGGCAAATAGGGGAAATGCTTGTCCTCAACCGCCTGCGCCACCTCATCCAGAAACATCGAGGTGATCGCCGAGGCAACCGGAACCATCAGAAACATTGACAGGATCAGCATGAAAATCAGCGACCCGATCGACAGCAGATCATCCAGCCAACGCACGTCTCCAAGCACCGGAACCGTTGCGTCCGGGCCAACAAACCACTGGATCAGCACCAGAAACCCGGCATAGGCCGCGATCAGTAACGCTAGGGTCAGGCCAACGCCCAGGGTCAAAACCCGGCGGAACCTTGGATCACCTGCCTGCGCAACGGCCTTGAAAAAGGACTCAAAAATCATTCGCTTACCCAGGTTGTGAGGCTGGCAAGATCGGGCCGCGGCCGTTCGGGCGGCTGGGCGCTCTCGGTGGCGATATGGATCAGCCCGGCAATGCGTTCATTACCCGCCAGCCCCAATCCTTCACGGCAGAACTCCGCATCATGGCTGGCCCAGCCCGACAACCAGTTGGCGCCCCAACCGGCTGCGAGGGCGGCGTTCAACAGGCTCAGGCAGACGGCACCCGCCGAATAGGTCTGCTCGATGGGTGGAACCTTCTCGCTCGGGGTCTGCACCTCAACAACGACGACGGCCAGATGGCCCAGTTCAAACTGGCTGCGGCCCTTGGCGATATCCGCCGGAGCTTTGCCCAGCCGCTCTCCGGCCTGCGAGGTCAGATCCGCCAGTCGCGCCATTGCGCCGCGTTCCACCACGATAAACCGCCAGGGTTCCAGCTTGCCATGATCCGGGCAGCGCGCCGCCGCCGTCAGCAGCTGCGCCAGTTCCGCCCGGGTCGGGGCCGGCGCTACCAGCGTCTTGGCGGGGCGCGACCGCCGGTTAAGCAAAAAATTCAGCGCGGCAGAGTTCTGTCGGGGCATATGTAAAGCCTTTTTACATTCTATCTCTCCCATTTCGGCAGACCGGGCGGGAAATTCAAGGCAAAAAGCAAAATCACCTCGGCGTTTTTGAGGATCCGCTTCATCTGGCTGAAAATATCTCCGCCGGAGGCCTGAAAACCATGGCAATCCCTCTCAGTGCAGGGCAACACTGATTTTATGGCAAAGCCAAAACGCAAAAACCTGCCGGACCTTGGACACCTGGCCCAGACCGGGGCGGAAATTGCGGTGCGGGTTACCCCCAAAGCGGCGCGCAATGCTATTGAACTGCGGGATGGACAGCTGCGGGTCTCGGTGACCGTGGTGCCCGAGAATGGCAAGGCCAACGGGGCTGTCCAAGGGCTATTGTCCACCGCGATGGGGGTGGCGCCTTCTCAGCTGCAGCTGAAACGCGGCCACAGCGCCCGCGAGAAACTGTTTATCTATTCGGGCCCGTCGCGCAGCTGATACACCCCTTCAGGCAGGTCCAGCGCCACCGACAGATCGCGCAGTTGGTCCTGCGAAAGGGTGATGAGATGCACCCGGTCAGTGCGTGGATCATATTGCTCAATGGTGACGCATTCGGCAAAGGAGTTGATGGTGACATCTTCCTGCAAAGGCGCTTCGCCTTCATCCAGAAGGGTGATCACCGTGGCGTCAAACTCATGTTCGATGGTAAACATGAGATCAGCTTGCCCCGGGACTGCCGCGCTGGCAAGGCTTTGCAACATCCCGGTATCTTTTGCCCGATACCAAGGGCGGGGCGACGCTGGGCAATTGATCCCAAAGCAAAACATCCTCTAGTATGGAGCAAAGTGATCCGGGGGAGTGTCATGCACCGTTTTCTGCTAGTGTTGGTCTTGTCCCTTGCCGGGTGCGAGATCTACGTACCGCCAGTTGCGGGTCCGGGTGTCGGCGTGCCGCAAGCCCGGACAAAGGGCCTGGCCGGTGGCACGGCCAGCGCGGCCTTTGGGCCCGTAGCCCGGTCCGTCGAACCGGTGGCCGAGCGCGAATGTCGATCCCGAACGCAGGCGCGGAACTGCAATTTTCTGATCCGCATCGACCCGGACCCCAAAGCCCCCGCAAATGCCTATCAAAGCCTGGACCGCTCAGGGCGTCCGGTGATCACCTTTACCCGCAAGATGCTTGCAGAGCTTGCCAACCCGGATGAACTGGCCTTTGTGATGTCGCATGAGGCGGCCCATCACATCCGGGGTCACCTGGCCCGGCAGGAACAAAACGCCATTTCCGGCGCCATCATTTTTGCCGGACTGGCGACCATGGCGGGCGCCAGCGCCAGTGATATCGTTGATGCGCAGGACCTGGGCGCCATGGTGGGCGCCCGCAGCTACTCGAAGGATTTCGAACTAGAGGCCGATCAGCTGGGGACCATTATCACCCACCAGGCAGGATTTCGCCCCAGCGTCGGGGTGATGTTCTTTGCTCGCTTGCCTGACCCCGGCGACAGATTTCTGGGCTCCCACCCGGCCAACCACGACCGGGTAAAAATCGTGCAGCAGACCATTCACCGATACAATCTGAACTGACCCATGCCCCAATCTTCCCTCGCCAAACCACAACTTGTTCAGCTGGGTGTAATCCTGACCGATCGCGGCTCGCGTTATGCGGTCTCCGGTGCGCCGGTGACAACACGGGATGAGATCAACGCAGTCCTGAAGGATCTGAAACGGGACCGCTCATACGCCAAGGCCACCCACAACACCTGGGGGGCGCTGCTGCCCACTGGCGGGCTCAAGGCGGATGACGGCGAAAGCGGCGCCGGCATGGTGATCCTGCGGATGCTGGAGCGGGCTGAGCTGCAAAGCCACGTTATTATCGTCACCCGATGGTATGGTGGCAAGAAACTGGGCGGCGACAGGTTTCGGCGGGTGCAGGAGGCTGTCCGCGCCTATTTGGAGGATCACAGTCACAGTCACAGTCACAGTCACAGTCACAGTCAGAGGCAGGAGGGGTAACCTGCTAAAAAGCTTGACCTACATCAAAGTGAGTTTGGTTTAAGCTGTTTACCTGCACCGGCATCTCAACGGATCGGGAGGCCGCCTTGATAGCCATTGTGAGCCACAACTGCCGCGCGGCCGCCGGACCGGATGAGCTGTGCTGTGAACCCGACACCGGTTCCGGTTTTCACGACTGGATTGATCGACCGTGACGTTTGGATGGCGACGGGCGCAAGCTGCCGGTCCTGCGCCCCTGCGACGTCTCTGCGCCCTGCAGGGTCTCAGGGGCATGAAATGATCAATTGCCCAGCCCATGGGGTAAAACACAGAGCCGCTCATGAGGCTCATGACGCTCAGAAAAGAATGAAAATGGACCAAACTTATGAAAGACTGGGCAACCCAACCTGCGCCGACAGGGGATATCTACCGGCACCTGTGGTTGTTGAAAACAATGGCGAACGCAGTAGGCGTGGATCTGACACAGGCGATGGCTGAAGGTACCCTAGGGGTGGCCGAGTACAGCCAGATGGTGACTGGATGTCGCTTTGGCGGATGTGACAAAGCCTGTGTTCTCTGGCAGGCAAAGAACCAGGGCCAAGCCAACAGCCCGCCAGACCTATGCGCCAACAAAGAGGCCCTGGAGCGGCTGAAGCCCTAGCAACGGATGCCTCGGCGCCTCTGTGCGCCGTTTGCGAAGATCTGCTGCGTCATGGACCGGAGATCCCAGAGCCCTAGACTGGCGCGTCTTTGTTCAGGCCCAATACCGGCCAGACATGCTCTGCGTCCCCTATGCCGCCCAAATTCTCCCGCCCCCGCGCCAGACATTGGCTGCGCCAATCCCCGTTGCGGCGTTGGGCCCGGCGCCGCGCAGCGGCGCTTGGCCCAACCGCTGGAGGCATCTTGGATGCCCGACAGCGGGCGGGAGATATTGGTTCAGGGATCAGAGCTTGCTGTGGCTGCCGTCGCAAAGTGGTGCCTTGGTTGAGTGTTTGCAGCCGCAGAAGAACAGTTTTTTGGTGGCCTGCGCGGTGTATTTGACTGGCTCAAAGGGACTTCCCTTGTGAGAGCCATCGCAGAACGGCTGCTTGCTGGATTTGCCACAGGCACACCAGAAATAGCTCTTTCCCTCGGTCACCTCGACAGGGAAGGGGGCTTTCTGGGCGATATTGGGGGCGTCGGACATGGCTTGGGGTCTCCCTGGCTGGTTTGGTTGGGTTGATTTAGCCTTGCGGTGCGGGGCCGGTACGTCAAGCCGGGTGTTTTGGTTTTCGTCGCCCTCGGCGGCAGGGGGGCTGCACCGGCAGTGCCTGCGCGGTGGCAATGTTTGAAACCGGGGAGCGCATCCGGGCGGTAGGGATAACAGCGTTGGCAGTTGTGTTGATTGGGCAGTGGAGCCGCGGGGGATGGTTCTGGGAAGGAAAATTAACTAACAATCCAAATCTTCGATTTGGTCAGCGCCCGACCCTCCCCACGGGAGGGCGCTTTGCACCCACCCAGGGTCAGGCGCTGGGGTGAGCAGTTGAGGTTTCATCCTGATTTTTGAATGCCAATATACCTTCGGCCACTAAAATGCCTAAGCTCGAAGAGCAGGCATTCCCTTCGTCGGGAGACAGGAATTCGGTGGGCGAATAAGGAACCATTTCTGCCATGTCTAACGCTAAAAATATGGACGTTTGAATGTGAACTCCAGCAAGAAGCCTAGCTGTGTCTTTACTGAAAACGGGTTCGATTTTGAACGGGATGTTGCCCAGAAGTGTGCTTAGGAGATTGTGTTTTGAAAGATGGGCGATTCCGGAGAGTTGACCGTATAATTTTCCAATATGGCGGAGAGCCTTTAACCGAGGAGTTTCACCGTCTTTTTGGCGGTTTTGTCGAATCCCTCGGAGAGCTTCAATCCCCTCAATAGATTGTCTAACCAGCGTCGAAGCAGCGATGTAGTGACCTTTTACAATTAGAGAAAATGTTAGCGGAGCAATCTGTAACATCGCGGTCTGAATGGCGGCCCGCCTTTGGTCGTCGAGTAATATCTGTGAGCGTAAACACGCTGCATCTCTAGAAATGACGGACCCACATGCTGATAGGGAGAGGTCAAAGGCCGTTATTAAGTGTCCTTCCGAAACCTGAAACTCTTTTTCAACATTGGCTTCTTCGTCTCCAAGAGAATCTCTAAGAGTATTTGCGAATCCCAAGAATTCAAAGGGTGGAAAGTTATCACTCAAACAGTTCGTCCCCACAGGTCATACTCCCCAGCCTCATCAACTTCAACGGTAACCAGATCGCCGACCGACAACCCCTCGGTCCCCTCGTCAATGAACAGATTGCCGTCAATCTCGGGGGCGTCAGCTTTGGTGCGGCAGGTGGCGATGCCGTCTTCGTCGATGTCATCAATGATCACCTGCATCACCTGACCCACCTTGGCCTGCAGCTTCGCCTCGGATATCGCCTGCGCCTTTTGCATGAACCGCTCCCAGCGCTCTTGCTTGAGCTCTTCTGCGACATGTTCCGGCAGCGCGTTGGAGCGCGCACCCGCGACGTTTTCGTACTTAAAGCAGCCAACACGGTCCAGCTGCGCCTCGTCCATCCAGTCCAGCAGGTGCTGGAACTCTGCCTCAGTCTCACCGGGGTAGCCGACAATAAAGGTCGAGCGCAGGGTGATGTCGGGGCAGGTGGCGCGCCAGGCGGCGATCTCGTCCAGGGTCTTGGCACCCGCCGCCGGCCGCGCCATGCGTTTCAGCATATCCGGGTGCGAATGCTGGAACGGGATATCCAGATAGGGCAGCACTGCGGTGTCAGGGTCCGCCATCAGCGGGATCAGCTCGCGCACGAATGGGTAGGGGTAGACATAGTGCAGCCGCACCCACAGGTCCTGCGGAGAGCCCAGGCGGCCCAGTTCGCGGGTCAAATCGGTGATATGGCTGCGCACCTCAGCGCCCTTCCACGGGTTCAGATCATGCTTGCGGTCCATCCCATAGGCCGAGGTATCCTGCGAGATTACCAGCAGTTCGCGCACCCCGGCAGCGACCAGCTTCTCGGCCTCACGCAGAACGGCGTGGGCCGGGCGCGACACCAGACGGCCGCGCATATCGGGGATGATGCAGAACTTGCAGCGGTGATTGCAACCTTCCGAGATCTTCAGATAACTGAAATGGCGCGGCGTCAGCTGGACGCCGGTGGCGGGCAGCAGGTCGACAAAGGGGTTGGGATCTGGCGGCACGGCGGCATGCACCGCGTCCAGCACTTGTTCGTATTGATGCGGGCCGGTGACCGCCAGAATGCGCGGGTGGTGCTCGCGGATATAATCGGGTTCAGCGCCGAGACAGCCGGTGACAATCACCTTGCCGTTCTCCTTCAGCGCCTCGCCAATGGCCTCCAGGCTTTCGGCCTTGGCACTGTCGAGGAAACCGCAGGTGTTGACGATCACCGCATCAGCCCCGGTGTAATCGGGCGAGATCCCGTAGCCCTCGGCGCGCAGCCGGGTCAGGATGCGTTCACTGTCCACCAGCGCCTTGGGGCAGCCGAGGCTGACCATACCAATGGTCGGCTGGCCGGCACGTGGCGCATCACCGATTTGCAGTTTCGGGGCAAGGTCGGGGCGGAGCTCTGGCGGATTGCTGGTCATGAGGGGCCATATAGTATGGCTGGGCGCGTTTGGGAATGGAGGAATTTGCATGGCACCTGCCCAGTGGCACAGCGGGCCGCGCCTGACCTTCCCGCCAAACCGAAGGTTTGCCTCTGGCAAAACGGCGAAGGCGCTTTGCACCTTCCCAAGGTCAAGCGCGACCCTCAGTTATGTGTTGATAGGCAACAGCTTTCACCCTTAACGTGTAGCCAAAGCCATTTTGATGACGAGATGAATTCATGCGTGACGAGACCCTGGGGGCGCCAGCGCCGAAATCCGACCTGAAACCCGCAAACGCGAACCCCTGGTATGTGCTGATGACGCTGTATGGCGAGCAGGATGAAGACTCAAAAAATACTGGCCTGCAAAAGAAGAATAGGGATGCCTGGAACGCTTGGGTGGCAAGCCGGATTTCAATAAAACTCTCGGACGAGATGGAACCCCACTGGAATTCTGACT
Organism: Parasedimentitalea psychrophila; assembly: GCF_030285785.1. NCBI lineage: Bacteria > Pseudomonadati > Pseudomonadota > Alphaproteobacteria > Rhodobacterales > Paracoccaceae > Parasedimentitalea > Parasedimentitalea psychrophila. The sequence goes on from NZ_CP127247.1 coordinate 2,588,440, forward strand.
GGCTGGGCCGTTTCTGTCCCTTGCGTTGGTCAACAGAAATGGAGAAGCTTTTCCGTACTGAATGCACCAGAAGGGGATTCCCTCAGGCAGATGTCCCAACCCATGAAACTGAGATTAGGTTGTCTAAGTTGGATATCCCATTTGGCTTAAACTTGACGGGCTACTTGTTCTGCCAGCCGGTTACTCTCGCTGGGTGCACCTTCGCAAGTTTCTCTGCTCGCGCAGCCATTTTTGCAAAATTGCTAACGCTAGAGGACAATAAGTTTCTTACACAGGCAGCTTATTATTCCACAAAATTTTTGGGTGAGTATTATGCAGCTGGAAACGAATACTGCCATGGTGCGAACTTTCGGTCCGCCGTGTTCAACAGTGCGATGACGAGCTTTCACGATACTTATAAGAGTGAAGCTGCATTTTCTAATATTCGTTTCAAAGGAGCAGTCAATTTTGAAGGTTCGAGGTTTCTTCAAACTCACGGTGAGTCTGACCATGATTGCTTGTTTCAAAATTGTGAGTTTCACGCCCCAACGAATTTTCGATCGACGACTTTCAAGAGTTTTTACCCGGATTTTCATGGCGTAGTTCTTCATGAACGCACTCTGTTTTCAGCTGGGAATGAATACTGGCCCAAGCACACAAGCCAACGATTAGAACAGGCTCGGAACACCTGCTCCGCAGTTCGTCACATTCTCGCCAAACAAAGCCTCCCTGAGGATGAACACTTCTTCTTCCGCCGCGAAATGCAAATTTCAGGAGAAATCGGCTCATTCTGGCAGCAACTGCCGTATCGGGCGTTTGGTTTGATTTCCGACTATGGCCACTCCATCGCGAGGCCGCTGATAGGGTTAGCCATTATCTGGACCTTTGGCTTCGCTTGTTTCTGGGGCTATCTGGCCAGTTGTTGCGTTCCTTTTCCGGCTGAGGTCACAGATCACCCGATGGGATCGGCCATGGCGCTTAGCTTTTCCAACCTGTTCCCGCTGTTTGGTTTTGGCCGCACGTTTCTCAGGGAGATCTTGCCAAACCTTCCAACCTCGCTGGCGGTTCTTTCGGGTCTGCAAACCATCATCAGCCTGCCTCTGCTGTTCTTCCTCGGCCTTGGGCTGCGACAACGGTTTCGCCTGCGTTGAACCTCGCAAGACATTGCACCTACCTCTCAGCGCGTTAATCTAGGTCCAAACAGACAGGGAATTGGGCCATGCGGTTGTTGTTTCGGGTATTTGTGGCGCTGGTGATCACGGTGGTGGTGGTGATTGGCGGGCTGTTGCTGCTGCCGGGGGATAAGCTGGCAGAGCTGGTCTCGGACCAGCTGGAGGCGCAGACCGGGCGCAAGTTGGCGGTCAGCGGCGAGGTGGGCCTGTCGGTCTGGCCGGTGCTGGGCGTCAAGGCGCATGGGGTCAGCCTGTCAAACGCTGATTGGGCGGCGGATCAGCCGATGTTGACAGCCGAGAGCCTGTCGATTGGCATCTCGGCCCCGGACCTGCTGAATGGTGACGTGCGGATCAAATCAATCACTGCCAAGGCGCCGCATCTGAACCTGAGCACCGATGCCAGTGGTCAGGGCAACTGGGTGCTGACACCCGCCATTGACGCCGCTCAATCACTCGGTGCTGAGGCGGAAGGGGCAGCCGAAGGCGTTGGGGCCGCGTTGAGTGTCGAGGCGCTGGTGCTGAGCGGCGCCAGTGTCAGCTATGCCGCGCATGGTGAAGCGCTGGTCGAGCTGCGCAATATCGATCTGCAGCTGAAATGGCCGGAGCCCAATGGCACCGTTGATTTTCTGGTTACACTGCATCAATCCGAAGCGCCGGTGCAGATCAAAGGCGAGATTGGCACCTTTGCGGCGTTTCTGGATGGCCAGGTGGCCTCGGTTGGCGCGACAGTGACTATGGCAAAGGACGTCGCGCGGTTTGACGGTCGGGGTGGGATCAATGGCGAGGCCTCGGGGCGGTTGACAGTCAAGAGTGAGAACATCGCAGCGGCGCTGCGGGCGGCAGGACTGGCGGGCATTTCGCTGCCGCGCGGGCTGGGACAGCGCATAACCGCGGGCAGTGACCTGACCTACACTCCGGATGGACGTCTGACGCTGCGGGATCTTACCTTAGATCTGGGGGGCAATCTGCTAACCGGCGCGGTGGATCTGACCCTGGGCGCGGTGCCCCATTTCACCGCCAAGCTAGAGGCGCAGGATCTGGACTTTTCGGCGCTGACCGCGACCAGTGGCGCCTATGCCGCTGCCAGCCCGGCGGGGTCTGGCTGGTCACAGGACCGCATTGATGCCTCGGGGCTGACGCTGGCAAATGGCTCGCTGGAGTTGAGCGTCGCCAGTCTGGATACCGGCGGTGTCAAGCTGGGGGCCAGCAAGCTGACCCTGTCGATTGACAATGCGCGCGCGGTGCTGAGCTTTCTGCCACTCTCGGTTTTTGGCGGCACGGTGCAGGGGCAACTGGTGGCCAACAATCGCAATGGCCTGTCTGTTGGCGGCAAGCTGACCTATGCGGGCATCCGTCTGGAGCAGGCGCTGGGGCAGCTGGCGGGCTATGACCGGCTGCACGGTGAGGCCTTGGGCGAGGTGCAGTTTCTCGGCATTGGCAATACGCAGGATGCCATCATGCGCTCGCTGAGCGGCAAGGGCTGGCTGGAGATCGGCAAGGGGTTCCTTACCGGATTTGACCTGGAGGGGCTGATGCGGTCTGGCGGTGGCAATGGCGGTAGCACCGTGTTTGATGGGCTGACCGCCAGCTACACCCTGAAGGATGGCAATCTGGACAATCAGGATCTGCTGATTTCACTGAAGGCGGTGCGGGCTGACGGGAAAGGACGAATTGGTTTGGGGGCGCAGGATTTGGATTACCTGTTCACGCCAACTGCGACGGCGGCGAATGGGGGGCAGGGGCTGTCGATTCCGCTGCGGATCACAGGCCCCTGGTCTGATCCCAAGATCCGCCCTGACCTGAGCATGGTGCTGGAGGCAGAGATCGACGGGATCGAGGATCAAGCCACTGAGCAGTTGCTTCAGAAATTAAGTGAAGAGTTGGAGGTTGAGATGGCGCCAGAACAGGACTTGGGCGAGGCGATCCAGGATGGACTGGAGCAGCGGGCCAAGGATAGTTTGTTGCGGCTGTTGCAGGGGAATTGATGTGGGGGAGGCTGGGGGTAAAGCTGGGGCGCTGCCCCAGACCCCGGGATATTTTTGGCCAGATGAAGTTTCGGATCCGGTGGTTTGACAGGCGGGGTCGCGCCGGGGGGAGCTGGCGCGACGGAGTCATCAGATGCTTTGGTCGTAGTCGCCGACCAAGGGTTCGCTGCGGATAACCGCATCGATATCCGCAAAGATCGCCCGCATTTCCGCCTCGCTGTGTGAGCTTTCACAGACCACCACCAGATTGGGGGTGTTCGACGATGCGCGCACCAGGCCCCAGGAACCATTGTCGAGGATGACGCGGGCGCCATTGACGGTGACCACCTCTTTGATGGCGCGCCCGGCCAGAGATTCTCCAGCCTGGTGTTTGGCAACCAGTTTTGCGACCAGACGCTCTAGCACCTGGTATTTCTCGGTATCGGCGCAATAGGGCGACATGGTGGGGGTGGCCCAGGTTTTCGGCAGGGCCTTGCGCAGGTCCGACATTTTCATCTCTGGATTGCGGTCCATCAGCTTGCAGATTTCCACCGCCACCCGCATGGCGCAGTCATAGCCGCGACCAAGGGGTTCGGCGAGGAAGTAGTGACCGGATTTCTCGAATCCAGCCAGGGCGCCGAGTTCCTTGACGCGGCGCTTCATGTGGCTGTGGCCGGTTTTCCAATAGTCGGCGCTGGCGCCGTTTTTCTGCAATTCGGGGTCAGAGGCAAACAACCCGGTGGATTTCACGTCGGCCACAAAGATGGCATTGGGGTAAATCTTGGACAGGTCGCGGGCCATGATGACCCCCACCTTGTCGGCAAAGATTTCCTCGCCCTCGTCGTCGACTACGCCGCAGCGGTCGCCGTCGCCGTCAAAGCCCAATGCAAAATCGGCGCCTGAGGCCCGCACGCTGTCGGCCATGTCATGCAGCATTTCCATCGCTTCGGGGTTGGGGTTGTAATGGGGGAAGGTATAGTCGAGCTCGTTATGGCTGGGCACCACTTCGACGCCGATGCGTTCGAACAGTTCCGGGGCAAAGGCGGCGGCGGTGCCGTTGCCGGTGGCGCAGACCACCTTGAGCGGCCGGGTCATTTTGAAATCACCAACCAGATCATCAAGGTAAGCCTCTTTGACACCGTCGACAAATTCGTAAGCGCCGCCGGGGCGGGCGATGCCCTCGCCGTTGAGTACAATGTCGCGCAGCTCGCTCATTTCATCGGGGCCGTGGGTGAGCGGGCGTTCAAAGCCCATCTTGACCCCGGTCCAGCCATTGGGGTTGTGGCTGGCGGTGACCATGGCGACGGCGGGCACATCCAGGTGGAACTGGGCGAAATAGGCCATCGGCGACACCGCCGGGCCAATGTCCTTGACCCGCACTCCGCCCTGGATCAGCCCCAGCATCAGCGCGTTTTTGATGCTGAGAGAATAGTCGCGGTAGTCGTTGGCCACCGCGATCACCGGGTCGATGCCACGCGCAAACATCTGGGTGGCGAGGCCAAGGCCAAGCGCGGTGATGCCGGGCAGGTTGATCTCGTCCGGGTATTTCCAACGGGCGTCATACTCGCGAAAACCGGTTGGAACGATCATCGGATCACGCAGAAAATTCCAGCTGTTGGGCGTCACTGAGGTGGTTGGTCTGGTCATCGGGAAAACTCTTTTACGTTAAATCAAAAGGTCATTGGGTTGGCCTTGGCCAAAGCATCAAATGCCATCAGAGTTTCGATCAGTTGCGGCATCTGGTCGAGATAAATCATGTTGGGGCCGTCGGAAGGCGAGCGGTCCGGATCTTCATGGGTTTCAATGAAAATGGCGGCCACACCAATGGCGGCGGCGGCACGGGCCATCACCGGGGCAAATTCACGTTGGCCACCGGTGGAGCCACCAAGCGCCGCCGGCTGCTGAACCGAGTGGGTGGCATCCATCACCACCGGATAGCCGGTGGCCGCCATCTGTGGCAGTGAGCGCATGTCGGTGACCAAGGTATTGTAACCAAACGAGGTGCCGCGTTCCGTCAGCAGGATGCGATGGTTGCCGGCGCTTTCGATTTTGGTGACGATATTGGCCATGTCCCAGGGGGCGAGAAACTGGCCCTTTTTGACATTGATCGCGGCGCCGGTTGCAGCCGCTGCCAGCAGCAGATCGGTCTGCCGACACAGCAGCGCCGGGATCTGCAGGATATCACAGACCGCAGCGGTGGGGGCACATTGCTCGGCGGTATGGACATCCGTTAGCACTGGCACGCCGATGGCCTGCTTGACGCTGTCGAGCATCGCCAGACCTTCCTCCATGCCCGGACCACGGACACCGCTGATCGAGGTGCGGTTGGCCTTGTCGTAGGAGGCCTTGAACACATATTGTGCCCCGACGGCATCGCAGGCCTCTTTCATTTTGCCTGCGATCATCTGCGCGTGATCGGCGCTTTCCAGTTGGCACGGACCGGCAATCAGGGTCAGGGGACGGTCGTTGCCGATGGTGAGGTTGGCGATTTGAATATTTTTCATGAGCTTACGATGAGACCTGTTCGCGAAGGATGGACGCTGTGAGCGAGAACATCAGATAGATACCGGAAAAAATCAGAAAAGCCAAAATCGTATTTTCGAATTTCCGTGGATAAGAGGCTTCCTGGCTGGGAACAGGCTGAACCGAGGTTGTAAGGTAGCGAACCTGCCGGTTGGCCTCCATGCGGGTCTGTTCAACCTGTTGCAGGGCGGATTGCAGCATCAGATCACGCGTGGCCAGATCTGCCTGAGCCATTTGGATCTGCACACTAAGACTGGCCAGCGAGTTTTCGCCGGCCGAGGCGCTGATCATGCGTTGATTAAGCCGGTCAATGACCGCCTGCAGCCGGGCGATGTCGGCGCGGGTGCCAGCGACCTTGGCCTTGTTGGGGCGCGCATTGTCCAGCAGGGCTGCCAGTTCCAGCTCCTTTTCCTGCACTTGTATCTCAAATGTACTGATCTGCGAGCGCAGCGACACGATCACCCCTTCGGGGTCCAGCACGGAACCTTTCTGTTGCAATTGAACCAGAGCCACCTGTGCCGTACGACGTGCTTTTTCGGCACTTTCCATGGCCAACTCGGCATCTATCATCTGATTGCCACGCTTGTTGATGGACAGGTTGTTGGCCATTTCCTCGGCATAGGCAATCAGGCTGCGTGAAAACTGGGCCGAGACCTCGGGGTCCGCCGCGGTGACCTCCATTCGGATCGACCCCTCGGTTGGATCATAGCCAACTTTGACATAGCGGGTGTAGGTCTTATAGGCCTCTTCATTGCTGGGATTGTCGTTCAACCGCTGGATCGGATCAATCCACGCCTGGGTGAAATGGGATTTATAGCCGATGTCCCGATCCAGCCGCAGCATCGCCTCTTTCGATTGCAGAAAACTTTGCACAGCGATCGAATCCTGGCTGGTGGCAAATTGGGTGCCAGTGAGCAGCCCCATTGCGCCGCCGCTGGTGTTGTCAGCTTTCAGGATCAGAAACTCGGATTTGGCGGCATACATCGGCGTTGCGACGCTGTAGAAATAATACCCAGCCAGCAGCGTCGGCAGCATGACAAAAAAGGCCAGACGCCCCATCAGCAGCACCAACTTGCGGCGGCGGCGATTGCTGATCTCGCGCTGGATGGTTTGGATGTCGCGGTTGCGCCGCTCTGCCGGGCTCATCTCGGTTGAGGGAAGGTTTGTTCTGGCGGCGGGGATGGTCTGCGGCAGCTGGACGGTTTCAGGCGCGTCCGGGCTGCCGGTGGCCCGGGCCCTGTTCTGTGGCACCACAAGTTCCAGCATGTTGGAGCGCTTGAACGGGTCGATGCCCTTTGCCCGCAGCAGCCGAACCGCATCAAAATCCGAGGTCGCAGGCAGATTGTGCTTTTGCGCCACCCGGCGGGCCATACGCAGCTGACGACCTGTCAGCCCCTCATGGCGGATCGAGGCGATATCATTTTCAACACCGGTCTCACGCGCTGAACTGACCTGACCACTGACCGGTGCCTGATCACTGACCGGTGCCTGACCGCGGACCGGTGATTGCGCCTCGGGGCTGGTCTGCATCTGGGCCGAAGCGGCAGCGGCAGCGGCCTCGGCTCTTGGGCCGGGCACCGACCGGGCGCGGGCCGGTTGCACATTGGCAGTGCCCGCCGGACGGGTGTCCGGTTCCGCCGCTGTTGGCGCCGCCTGGCCGCCACCGGGGGCGCCCGGATTGCGGCGGATGCGGAATTTTTTAGCCTTGGGTTTCGTAGTCATAGAGCTGTTTCGCTTCTTCCAAGGTTTCAAACATGTGCAAGTGCCCATCCAGCAATACGGCGGCCGAGCGGGCAAATTTCTCTAGCGTCTGGGCCTGATGTGAGACGATGATAATGGTGGTGGTCTGCAACCGTTCTTCCAGGATCGCGCCTGCTTTTTTGTTAAATTCAACATCCGTGGTGCCTGGCATGCCTTCGTCGATCAAATAGATATCGAAATCCAGCGCCAGCATCAACGAGAAGCTGAAACGCGCCCGCATACCGGAGGAATAGGTGCCGACAGGCTGGTCAAAATATTCACCCAAACCGCAGAGCCAGCGGCAATAGGCCTCGACGTAGTCCGGATCCAGCCCATAAAGCTTGGCAATGTAACGGGCGTTCTCCAAGGCCGACAACCGGGTGACCAGCCCGCCCATAAATCCCAGCGGAAAAGACACTTTGCTGGACCGCAGGATCTCGCCGTCGTCGGGTTTTTCCAGCCCGGCCATCATGTTGATCAGAGTGGTCTTGCCGGTGCCGTTGGGGGCCAGCACCCCAAGCGATTTGCCCAGCTCCACACGAAAGGAGACCTTGTCCAGGATCACCTTGTATTGGCTTCCGGTCCAAAAGGACTTGCTGACATTGTGAAACTCAAGCATCGTTTTTCCGGTACTGCCCGCACGGCCCTTGGTTTGGGCTCTTCTCACGGATGATATATCAGGTGACGTGGCACCTTGTCCCTCCATAACAGAGGAGTGTTAACGGCTTACGCGGCCAATTTGGCCATATTATGTCGAATTACGGCATAGTTTATCAATGGGCTATTAACCATTATCATCGCCACAATGAGAGAAAAGATACGCCCGTAAGGATATTTCCCGGGTGAGGGCGCTGGAGCGGGCGCGGTTGATTGTTTCCGATGGGGCGATAATGGGCATAGTGGAGCGCGAAGAAGTGAACAGCAGTGGTGACTTGAAGGCCGAGATCCGGGGCTGCAGACTCTGTGCGGACCGGTTTGCCGCCACCGCAACGGCCCATGTCCCGCGCCCGGTGGTTTGGTTTCGAGCCTCTGCCCGTCTGCTGATTGCCGGCCAGGCACCGGGGGCGCGGGTGCAGGAAAGTGGCCGACCCTTTACCGACGCCTCGGGGGATCGGCTGCGGCAGTGGCTGGGGATTGATGAGACCGTATTTTACGACAAGGACCGCATAGCCGTGGTGCCGATGGGGTTCTGCTTTCCCGGCTACAATGCCAAGGGCAGTGACCTGCCGCCGCCGGCTTTGTGTCACCGGACATGGCATCATCGGGTGATGGAGCATTTGCCGAACATCGAACTGACGGTGCTGGTCGGGACCCATGCGCAGCGCTTTCATCTGGGGGCAAAACAGCCGGTCACTGATCTGGTGCGCGGCTGGCGGGATCATGCGCCGCAGCTGTTTCCCTTGCCACATCCGTCCTGGCGCAATACCGGGTGGGTGAAGAAAAACCCCTGGTTCGAGGCCGAGCTGTTGCCGGAGCTGCGGGCCAGGGTGAAAGAGGTGTTGAAATGACCGAGATCACCGCGCTGGACCGCGCCCATGCCGCGATGACCGAAGCGCCCGAAGATGCCGGCGCTCGGCTGCGGTTTTATGAACGTCTGGCGGATTGCGAATTGTTCATGATGCTCACCAAAGAGGTGGACGACGGCAATATCTCGCCCGAGATGTTTGATCTGGCCGATGGCACCTTTGTCTTGCTGTTTGATCGCGAAGAGCGGCTAGCACAATTTGCCGACCGCCCGGTGCCCTATGCGGCGCTGTCGGGCCGGGTGGTGGTGCAGATGCTGGCGGGGCAGGGCATTGGCCTGGGGCTGAACCTTGAGGTGGCCCCGTCGTCAATCCTGATCCCAGCCGAAGCCGTTAACTGGCTGCAGCAGACTCTGGAGCACAGCCCGCAGCAGGTCGAAGCGGCGCTGGTCGAAGTTGCCGCGCCGACCGGCCTTCCGCAGGTTCTGTTGACCGCGCTGGACAGTAAACTGGCCACCGCCGCTGGGCTGGCAACCGCGGCCTATCTGGTCAGCGTTCGCTATGCCGGGGGCGGCCAGGGGCATTTGCTGGGCTTTATCGACGCCTCGCCAGCCGCACAATCGGCCCTGGCCAAGGCGGCGGGCGAGGCGCTGACCTTTTCGGGGATCGAAGCTGGCGCGATGGATGTGGGGTTCTTTGCCAGCACCGATGTGATGACCGCGAAACTGGACAAGGTCGGGTTGCGATTTGATTTGCCGCAGGTGGAAGCGCCAAAACTCCATCAGCCGGAAATTCCCGGCAGCAACCCGGACAAGCCGCCAGTTTTGAAATAGGCGCCAGCGCCTGGGTGTTGAAAGAGGCGCCAGCGCCTTAGTCGATTAAAGTGTTGCCCGGCGGTGTCGCCGGGCAACAGGGATTTATTCGGCGGCTGTTTCCAGCTTGTCCTGAGTGCGGTTGTCAAAGTCCGACGCATCATGACGTTCGCGCAATTGGGTCGATAGCTCGCCAAAGGCACGGTTTACCATGCGGCCACGGCTGACAGCCGGGCGGGCATCGATGGCCTTGGCCCAACGCATCACATGGCTATAGCTTTCCACGTCCAGGAATTCAGCCGCGTTATACAGGCGGCCCAGCACCAATTGACCATACCAGGCCCAGATCGCCATATCGGCAATGCTGTAATCGCCGCCAGCGATATACTGGTGCTCCGCCAGCTGACGGTCCAGCACATCCAGCTGCCGCTTGGTCTCCATCGAGAAGCGATCAATCGGGTATTGCCATTTCTCTGGCGCATAGGCGTAAAAGTGGCCAAAGCCGCCGCCCAGATAGGGCGCGCTGCCCATCTGCCAGAACAGCCAGCTCATCACTTCGGTGCGCTCAGCCCCGCTCTTGGGCAGGAAGGCGTCAAATTTCTCGGCCAGATGCATCATGATGGAGCCGGATTCAAACACCCGCTGCGGGCTGTCACCGCTGTGATCCATCAGGGCCGGAATTTTTGAGTTCGGGTTGACGTTGACAAAGCCGGAGCCAAACTGGTCGCCCTCGCCGATGTTGATCAGCCAGGCGTCATACTCGGCGCCGGTGTGGCCCAGGGCCAGCAGCTCTTCGAGCATCACAGTGACCTTGACCCCATTGGGTGTCGCCAGCGAGTAGAGCTGCATGGGGTGCTTGCCGACCGGCAGCTCCTTATCCTGGGTGGCGCCGGCCACAGGACGGTTGATCGAGGCAAATTTGCCGCCGCTTTCCTGTGACCAGGTCCAGACTTTTGCCGGTGTATAAGAGGTGTCGCTCATCTGTTGGGCCTTGTCCTATTTGTCTTGTTTGGGGCAGTTATAGCAGTGTTGCAGAAAATTGCATCGTTGCCAGTCTTTTGCATTGTTGCCAGACTTAAGATGCATTTTGGAAATTCCAATGACTAAAAACCCGAATTGAAACATTTAGCGGATTTTGATCACATCGCCTAATGGATGGACACAGCCGCGTGAGACCCCCTTCGCATCACCGCCAGAGTGCATATTGTGCTCAGCAACCCGACGTCAATGTCGGTGAAGTTGAGACCTGATATCTGCGAGAGGATGACTTTATGACACGTTTTTTTCTGGCGGCGGCCACGGCAATCACCCTTGGCCTGCCTGCCTTTGCCGGCGAGCAATACATAGATGGCACCGGCTTTGCCGTCTCGGGCTATGATGTGGTGGCTTACCGTGGCCTGACGTCAAATGCGGTGGGCAGCCAACAGACCTTGGGGGTGGCAGGGCAGGCCGGTATCACCGCCGAATACAACGACGCGACCTTTGCCTTTGCGAGTGAGGAGAACCGGGATAAATTCCTGGACAACCCAGAGTATTATGCGCCGGTATATGACGGCCACTGCGCCTATGGTGTCTCCAAGGGCGGCAAGGTGCCCGGCAATCCCAACCTCTGGCGCATCGTGGATGACAAGCTGTACCTGAACATTACCAAGGTGGTGGTTGGCTTCTGGGAGGAAGACATTCCCGGCAATATCAACCTGGCCGAGGGCAACTGGCCGGGAATCGAGGGCGATGATGCCTCGGGCAACAAGATCCCCAACTTCACCTCTGCGGCCCCTGACTAGGGGTGATTGAAAGACGCAGATGTGACTGCTGCCAATAGAAAACGCCCCGAACCGCAGGGTTCGGGGCGTTGGATTTTTGCCAAGCTGGTCGGCTTACCGTTTCCGGTCGCGGCGCGCGCTCATCGGCTGGAAGGCAACGCCAACATGGGCTTCGCAATAGGGTTTGCCCTGTTGCACGGTCAGGCCACAGAACCAGAAATCCTCGGTGGCGGGGTCGCCAACCGGCCATTTGCAGGTGCGCTCGGTCAGGTCCATCAGCGACAGGCGCTTTGCCTTCTTCTCGATCTCGTTGACCTTGGCCAGCGCCTCGGGGCTGATTTCATTGGCCGAGGGCTGCGGTGGCAGCGGCTGGCCTGCCGGAATGATCTGCTTGCGCACCGGCAGATTGGGCCTGCTGTCTGCGGATTTGGGCTGAGCCGGCGGGATCGGGCGGGCGGGCTCGGTCTTGGGCTGCACCTTGGGCTTGACGGCGGGCTTGGCCACGACCGCCGGCTTTTCCTTGGGCTCGGCTGATTTGGCAGCGCCGGTGGAATTGCGGTTGGACAGGCCCAACCGGTGCACCTTGCCGATCACCGCGTTCCGGGTGACGCCGCCAAGTTCTTTGGCGATCTGGCTGGCCGACTGACCCTCGCCCCACATTTTCTTGAGCAATTCAACGCGCTCGTCTGTCCAGGACATATCTTGCCTTTCCAAGCTAAAAGCGGCCCCAAGAAACCTGCGGCCGCCATAGTATTCTATATCTGCCCCTATTCTAGTCACTGCGCCGCGAGATACAAGCCATCTTGCACCTGACGGCTCAGCGGTTATGCAGGCCGGACACAGCAACTGGAGGTAGCTATGTCAGACACCGGGTATCGCATCGGCTTGGGCGAGCGTCGCTTTGGCCGGGTCAATTGGCTGGGGCTGCGCACGATGGCAGGGCGTGAAGTCCAACGGTTTCTGGTGGTCTGGACCCAGACTCTGTTGGCGCCTTTGGTCACCTCGGCGCTGTTTCTGCTGATCTTTACCATCGCCATTGGGCCGCGTCGTGGCGATGTCATGGGGGTGCCATTCCTGACGTTTCTGGCGCCGGGCATCATGATGATGACGGTGATTCAGAACGCCTTTGCAAACACATCTTCGTCGATCATGATCTCGAAAATACAGGGAAATATCGTTGATACGCTGATGCCGCCGCTGTCCGGACTTGAACTTTTGCTGGGCTATCTGGCGGGGGGAGTCCTGCGCGGAACCTGTATCGCATTGGGCATTGCGCTGGGGCTTGGGCTGGCGCTGGGCATCTGGCCGACCTACCCAGCGGTGACCTTGGTCTTTGTGGTGTTGGGGGCGGCGTTTCTGGGCGGGCTGGGGGTCATTGCCGGCATCTATGCCAACAAGTTTGATCAGATGGCGGCGATCACCAATTTCATCATAACCCCACTGGCCTTTCTGTCTGGCACCTTCTACTCGGTCGCGGCGCTGCCGCCAGTTCTGAAGACGCTGACCCATCTCAATCCGGTGTTCTATCTGATTGACGGCGTGCGATTCGGTATGATTGGCACCTCCGACAGCTCTCCCTGGCTGGGGCTGCTGGTCTGTAGTTGCGCGACGGCTGTGATCTGGCTGCTGGGCTGGGCTATGCTGCGCTCGGGCTATCGTCTGAAGGCGTGACAGGCGCGGCCCTACGGCGTTGCCGCCCTTCGCGCCAGGCCAGCACGGCGGCTCCGGTCAGGATGATGGTGGCGCCAAGGATCGTCACCGCATCCGGTGCGACGCCAAAGCCAAGGAAGTCATACAGGGCGGCAAAAATCAGCGTGGCATAGCTGAACGGTGCCACAAACGAGGCATCGGCACGGGCCATCCCGTTGATAAAGCAGGCCTGGGCACAGGCCATCAACAGTCCCAAAGCGACCAGCGCCGCCCATTGCGCCGGGCTGGGCATCTGCCAGACCGGCAGCACAGCCACCGAGGCGATCAGCATGCCAATGGCATTATTGATTAGCAGCACCTGCAGTGGTGGCTCACGGTTGGCCAGTTTCTTGATGAAAATCAGCTCCAGCCCCATGATCATCGCTGCCGCCAGCGCCAGCAGCGCCGCGGGCTGAAAGCTGGCCGGGGTCGGGCGCAGCAACACCATGGCGCCAATCAGCGCGACAGCCGCAGCGCCCCAGCGCCAGCGGCCCACCTTCTCGCCCAGCAGTGGAATTGCCAGCATCATGCCAAACACCGGGTTCAGAAAGGTGATCGCAGTGGCATCGGCCAGCGGGATGAAAGCCACCGAGGCAAACATCAGCGATACCCCGGCCCAGCCGAAGGATGTCCGGCCGATGTGCAATCTCCAGCTAGGCGGCGTCAGGCGCGGCCGCATCACCGCCGCAACCGAGGAAATGGCCAGAAAGGCAAAGACAAAACGTCCATGGCTGACCTGCAGTGGATGCAAGGCCGGGCCCAGCAAATCAGTGCCCAGTGTCTTGGCCATCAGCATGGTGCCGGCAATGAAGGTGGTGGCCACCAGAATAAAGCTGGCAGCCAGCGCGGGGTTGTCGGTGTTTGCTGTGCTCATCACTCTGCGATGCGATAGCTAGCCAGCTTATGCAAGACCAAAGCTATTGGGGCTCTGCCCCAAACCCCGGGATATTGTCAGCCAGATGAACAGGGGATCCTTGGGGCGGCTGTTCGGGGTCGGCACCGGGGCCTTGCCGGATTGATGGGTGAGGCTGCGCAAAAAGGCTTTCCTTTTCCATAAACTTCCGATATGCGCTGCGCTTATGATCAAACTCGCACATATCACCCGCCAAATTGCGGCCCTGCGACGCCGACGCTAATTTAGCGTTCCGGCCCCTTGATCCTTGCGCCTTGATATCTGCGCAAAGCCCGATCAACATCGTTGACCAACTGCCCAACCTAATGCACTTCTTGGGCCTCTATTTCCGAAAAGGATGATCCTGATGATCGCTTCCGTTCTGCCAACCTATAACCGCGCCCCTTTGAACTTTATCAAAGGCGAAGGCGCCTGGCTGATCGAGGCGGACGGCCGACGTTTTCTGGATCTTGGTGCCGGTATTGCGGTGAATGTGTTGGGTCATGCCCATCCGGCACTGGTCGCCGCGCTGACCGAGCAGGCGCAAAACCTGTGGCATGTCTCCAACCTCTATCAGATCCCGCAGCAACAGGCGCTGGCCGACAGGCTGGTCGAACATACTTTCGCCGACACTGTGTTCTTCACCAATTCGGGCACCGAGGCTTGCGAACTGGCGGTGAAAATGGCGCGCAAATATTTCTTCGACAAAGGCGAAGAGCAGCGGATCGAGATCCTCACCTTTGACGGCTCTTTCCATGGCCGCTCGTCGGCCGGTATCGCCGCCGCTGGCTCCGAGAAAATGGTCAGAGGCTTCGGCCCTGTGTTGCCTGGCTTTGTGCATCTGACCTTTGGCGATCTCGACGGCGTTAGCAATGCGATCACCGACCAGACGGCGGCGATCATGATCGAACCGATCCAGGGCGAGGGCGGCATCCGCGCGGTTCCTGACGCGGAAATGAAGGCGCTGCGGAGGCTCTGCGATGAGCACGGTTTACTGCTGATCCTCGACGAGGTCCAATGCGGGGTAGCCCGGACCGGAAAGTTGTTTGCCCATGAATGGGCGGGTATCACCCCGGATATTATGATGGTCGCCAAAGGCATCGGCGGCGGCTTTCCTCTGGGTGCGGTGTTGGCCACCGAACAGGCCGCCTCGGGCATGACCGTCGGCACCCATGGCTCCACCTATGGTGGCAACCCGCTGGGCTGCGCGGTTGGTTGTGCGGTGATGGACCATGTCACCAACCCCGAGTTCCTGGAGGAGGTGAACCGCAAGGCAGGTCTGTTGCGGCAAAAGCTCGAAGGTCTGATCGATGGCCACCCGGAGGTTTTTGAGTCGGTGCGCGGCTCTGGCCTGATGCTGGGTCTCAAATGCAAGGCTCCCAATACTGACGTGGTCAATGCGGGCTACGACAATCAGGTCATTACTGTCCCCGCCGCCGATAACGTCATCCGCCTGCTGCCGCCGCTGACCCTCAGCGACGGTGACATCGCAGAGGCGGTGATCCGCCTCGACAAGGCTGCAACCCAGGTCGCAGCCCAGGTCACCGTCCAGGTCACGGTCGCCTGATCTTCTTCTTGTTGAAAATACCTCGGGGGTCCGGGGGCAGCGCCCCCGCCCCGACCCTACAATAAGCGAAAACACTATGAATCATTTCCTAGACATCCATAAGACAAACCCTGATGAGCTGCGCTGCATGATCGACCAGGCCAGTGCGATGAAGCAGGCCCGTCTGACCCGCCCCAAGGGCGCGCCGGACGATGATCAACCGCTGGCGGGCCGCATGGTGGCGCTGATCTTTGAGAAACCCTCAACCCGGACCCGGGTGTCGTTTGACGTCGGCGTGCGCCAGATGGGCGGCCAGTCGATGGTGCTGTCGGGCAATGATATGCAGCTGGGCCATGGCGAAACCATCGCCGACACCGCCCGGGTGCTGTCGCGCTATGTGGATATGATCATGATCCGCACCTTTGACGAAACAGTGCTGATGGAAATGGCCGAATACGCCTCGGTGCCGGTGATCAACGGCTTGACCGACCGCACCCACCCTTGCCAGATCATGGCGGATATCCTGACCTACGAGGAGCACCGTGGCCCGATCAAAGGCAAAAAAGTGGTCTGGGCCGGCGATGGCAACAACGTCTGTGCCTCATTCCTGCATGCTGCCGGACAATTTGGCTTTGACCTGACCTTTACTGGCCCGGCCCAGTTGGACCCCGAGGATGAATTTGTCG
This sequence comes from Parasedimentitalea psychrophila, assembly GCF_030285785.1. Lineage (NCBI taxonomy): Bacteria > Pseudomonadati > Pseudomonadota > Alphaproteobacteria > Rhodobacterales > Paracoccaceae > Parasedimentitalea > Parasedimentitalea psychrophila. The sequence goes on from NZ_CP127247.1 coordinate 2,604,669, forward strand.
GCCTGACCCGCAAGGCGGGCTCTAAGGTGGTGATCGAACGCGACGCGCGCAAAGCCGTCGAAGGCGCCGACTTGGTGGTGGCTGATACCTGGGTGTCGATGCACGACAGCCAATCCTCCAAGGAACGCCGCCACAACATGCTGCGCGGCTACCAGATCAACACCGAGCTGATGCGCCATGCCAAGCCAGACGCGCTGTTCATGCACTGTCTGCCCGCCCACCGCGAAGAAGAAGTCACCTCCGAGGTGATGGACGGTCCGCAGTCGGTGATCTTTGACGAGGCCGAAAATCGCCTGCACGCGCAAAAGGCCATCATGCGCTGGTGTCTGGAGGTCTAAGGCGGCTTTGCGATAACCGAGCCGAAATTGCTGCTGCGGCCAATGCAGGGGGACTATGCGGATAGCGGGTTTGGCATGGGGCGTCATTCTCTGCGCTTGGCTTTTACCGCGCTTGCGGTGGCGACAAGCCTTGATCCCGGTGGCGACAAGCCTTGATAAAGGGCCGCTGTGGCGCTCAGAGAATGTCATCATGCGCTGGCCGTCGGCGGTCTGAGCGGTCCAACCTGCCTCGCAACAGGGGATTTGATGCGAGGCAGGTTGGAGCGCTAAAGGCAGCGCGCTTGAGGGCGGCTTATCCGACCAGGGTGGTGAGCAGCAGGTAGATGCCTGCGGACATCACGGCAGCGGCAGGGACGGTGATGACCCAGGCGGCAAGGATGGTCATGAAGTGACTGCGACGGACCAGTTTGCGACGGCGGCGCTCTTCCGGGGCGAGGGCTTTTTTCTGGGGCCGCTTGGCCGAGGAGTTACGCAACCGCCGCTCCATATGCCATTCGCGGAAAAAACCGACGCCAAAGACCGCGCCAACGGCGATATGGGTCGACGACACAGGCAAGCCCAGCCCGCTGGCGACAATCACCGTGATCGCGGCCGATAGGGACACGCAAAAGGCGCGCATGGGGTTCAGTTTGGTGATCTGGCTGCCCACCATGCGGATCAGCTTGGGGCCGAACAGGAACAAGCCAAACGAGATCCCCATTGCCCCGATCACCATCACCCAGGTTGGGATCACCACCTTGGCGGCGAAATCACCAAATTCGGTGGCATGCACGATGGCGGCCAGGGGACCCACCGCATTGGCGACGTCATTGGCGCCATGGGCAAAGGACAGCAGCGCGGCAGAGATCACCAGCGGCAGCCGGAACAGCACCTTGAGCGACTTGTTGCGGTTCTCCATGCCCTGTGATTGCCGCCGGATCAGCGGCAGGGTGATGGCATAGGACAGTGCCCCGATGGCAGCGCCGATGATCAATGCATCTTGCATGTCGATCTTGATCACCCGTTTCAGACCCTTCAGGGCCAGATAGGCCGAGAACACGCCCGCCATCACGCCGACCAGGATCGGTACCCAGCGGCGGGCAGCGGCAATCTTGTCGTCCTGATAGATGACGCGGGATTTGATCAGCGCCAGAAACAGCGCCGCAATAATGCCGCCCAGCACCGGTGAGATCACCCAGCTGGCGGCAATCTTGGCCATGGTTGGCCAATTCACCGCGGCCAGGCCGGCAGCGGCTATACCCGCGCCCATGACGCCGCCAACCACCGAATGGGTGGTGGAGACCGGGGCACCCAGCCAGGTCGCCAGATTGACCCATAACGCAGCAGAGATCAGCGCCGCCATCATCGCCCAGATAAAGATATCGGTGGTTGCCATGATGCTGGGGTCAATGATCCCCTTGGAGATCGTCGACACCACATCGCCGCCGGCCAGCAAAGCACCGGCGCTTTCGGCAATGGCCGCAATCAGAATGGCGCCGCCCATGGTCAGCGCATTGGCCCCCACCGCCGGCCCCATGTTGTTGGCCACGTCATTGGCGCCGATGTTGACCGCCATATAGGCGCCAAAGACCGCCGCCGCGACCACAACATAATTGATTGGCGTGGTGCCCAGAAGAATGGCGGCAGCCAGACCCGCCAGCACGATAAAGACCAGCGCAATACCCGGGCCGACCATCGGTTTTGAGACATAGCCGGTGGCATTTTCAAGAATCGCAATCCGGTTCAGATCGCGATCAAGTGTCTTCCATTGTCTGCGCTGCGGTTCATCGGTCATCGTTTTAGTCCCGGTTCCAAGGATAGGACGCCGGGTAGACCGTCACCGGCTTTGGTGCAAGGGATTTGTCCAAGGTCTCTGCCCGAGGTCTCTGTGCGCGCAGGGTTACAACTGGCGCAACAGGTCCCGCAGTTTCGGCTCCTGCACCAGATTGGCGGCCTCATCGGCGCGAAACCATCGCCGCTTGCGCTGGTGACGCTCGGGGTAGGACTTGGATAATTTGGTCACCTTGGCAATATAGACCAGCGTCTGCACCGTTTCAGCGCGTCCCTTGCCCAGGTTTTTTAGGTATTCATAATGACCGATCGGCGCCCCCTGAATGGTGGCCGTCTTGACGCCGGCCTCTTCCCAGGCTTCTTGCAGGGCCGATTCTGCGCCGTCTTTGCCGCTGATCGGCCAGCCCTTGGGCAGAATCCAGCGTCCGGAGCCGCGGCTGGTGACCATCAGCACATCAATGCCATTGTCGGTTTCGCGATAACACAGGGCGGCCACCTGCAGGCGTTTGGGTCGAAAGAGCATCGGCCTGAGAATTTCTTCCCAGGCCCGGGATAAGGAGGGGGTCATGTCTATTCGCAGCCTTTGAGGCTTGCCTTAAGTTTGGAATTGGATGTCGCATACATAGTGGCTAGGTCGGAATATGCAATGTGGGCTGGGGCGAACGCTCCGGATTGTTACATTTTCGACGGTTCGGGCGACAGGGGGGCTTCGGCATTGACAATCCCGGAAGACTGGGGCGCCATGCGCGAAATATTGACAGGCATAGGAGAGCCCGATGAAATCTGCACTGATCACCGGTGGCGCGCGGGGCATTGGATTTGCCACCGCTAGGGGATTGCTGGCCGAGGGCTGGCAGGTTGCGATCCTGGATCGGGACAGCGAGGCACTGGCCGCTGCACTGACGGATCTTCCGGGCGCAGTTGGGCTGGATGTGGATGTGTCCATCCCTGGGGACGTCGAACGGGCCGTTACTGAGGTATCCGAGGCCTTTGGCCGTCTTGACGGGCTGGTGAACAATGCCGGTGTGGCTGATTTTGGCCCCATCCGCGACACCACATATGAGCGCTGGCAGCGGGTGATGCGGACCAATCTGGACGGGCCGTTCCTGATGACCCAGGGGTTTACCGATCTGCTGGCAGCGGATGGCGGTGGCGCGGTGGTCAATATCACCTCGATTTCCGGGTTGCGGGCCAGCACTTTGCGGGTGGCCTATGGCACCTCCAAGGCGGCGCTGGCACAGCTGACATTGCAACAGGCTGCGGAACTGGGTGAGCTGGGCATTCGCGTCAACGCAGTGGCGCCGGGGCCGGTGGCCACCAAGCTGGCGATGGCAGTGCATTCGCCTGAAATCATCGCCGCTTATCACGATGCTCTGCCACTGAACCGCTATGGCAAGGAAGACGAGATCGCCGCCGCGATCAATTTTATGCTGTCTGACAAGGCCAGTTTCATCACCGGCCAGATTCTGGCGGTGGATGGCGGCTTTGAGGCCGTGGGCATCGGCTTGCCAGCGCTGAGGGCGGCGGCGCAAGAAAGCTGATATCCGGCAGAGAGACTGGGCCCAGTGTCAGGGCCCAGTGTCAGGGCCCAGTGTCAGGGCACCGTTGTTCTGGTGTCCCTTATGGCTTGCGCCGTTTTGCCCGCAGGGTCGGGTCTGCCTGAGTGGGGTCCTCGGGCCAGGGATGGCGAGGGTATTGCGCCCGCATGTCCTTGCGTACGTCGCTGTAGGAGCCAGTCCAGAAACCGGGCAAATCGCGGGTGATCTGGATCGGGCGCCGGGCCGGCGACAGCAGGGTGATCTTTAGCGGCACGCCGCCACTGGCCGGATGTCGGGTGACGCCAAACAGTTCCTGTATCCGCAGCTCGATCTCGGGGCCTGCCTCGGCATAGGTGATCGGAATGCGATTGCCCAGCGGCGTGGTGAAATGGCTTGCCGCCTCGCGGTCCAGCAGTTGCGTCTGACCCCAGTCCAGCGCTGCCCGCAGCGCGGGCAACAGATCGAATCGCTTCCAGTCGTCGGCGGTCTTTACCCCACTCAGCATTGGCAGCAGCCAGTCGCCTAAGCTGTCGGTTAACCCCTGGATCGAGAAGTCGGGCAGCGCGTGACCTTCGGCACGCACCAGTTCAACCCGCGCTGCCAGTCGCGCCGCAGCGCCTGTTAGGCGCAGCCCTAACTCACGCACCCCGTCCAGCATCGCCGCGGCCACCGCCTCGGCTGGGACATCTTTCCAGACCTGATCGTCGAGCACCACGGCGCCAAAGCGTTCCTGTTTGCGTGCCACCACCCGGCGCTCGCGTTTGGACCAGTCACAGGTGGCGTGCCAGCTTATTTGATCGCCGAACAGCGCCCTGATTTCCCCCTGCGAGATCTGCGCCGCCATCCGCACCCGCGCCTCGCGCAGGTTGCCATCACTGTCCAGCACCACAATGAACGGCGCCGCCGCCAGCGTGTCACTGTCTTCCAGCACCACCCCCTTGCCGCCAGACAGTACATAGCGTGGGGTATCCCCCTTGCGCCGTTGCCCAATGCGGTCGGGATAGGCGAGCGCGGCCATGGCGGCAGGGGCAAGTGCTGCATCAAGTCTCAGACGCTCCGTGCCCTGCCGCTGCAAACGCCGGGTCTCTGCTTTGATCCGCTCCACCACCGGCAGGTTCAGCTGGTAGGGGCGCTTGCGCAGGAACCCCTTGGGGTCGCGCATCGCCTGCATCCGCAGCAGCAGATCACTCGGCGCGCCGCGCAACGGATCGCGTTCCGCCATCAGTGCTGCCAGTTGCGCCGCCTCAGAGCCGCCGGTGACCAGCATGTGCGCCAGTCGCGGGTGCAGCGGCAGGGTGGCCAGCGCCTTGCCATGCCCGGTGATCCGCCCCTGAGCGTCCAGTGCGCCCAACATCCGCAACAGGGCCTGCGCCTCGGTCATCGCCCCCTCGGGCGGTGGTGTCAGGAACGACAAGTCACTTGCGGCGGCGCCCCAGAGGGCCAGTTCCAGCGCCAGACTGGTCAGATCAGCGGCCTCTATCTCGGCCGGGGGAAAAGCCGCCAGCGCGCCTTCCTCGCCCTTGGTCCAGAGGCGATAGCAGATGCCTTCTGCCACCCGGCCAGCCCGGCCCCGACGCTGGGTGGCCTCGGCGCGGGTGACTTTCTCGGTGATCAGCCGCGACATACCCGATCCGGGATCAAACCGCGCCCGGCGCGCCTGTCCCATGTCCACCACCACCCGGATATCCTGAATGGTCAGCGAGGTCTCGGCGATTGAGGTCGCCAGCACCACCTTGCGGCCGGATTTGACGGGCGCAATGGCGGCACGTTGCTCGGCAAAGGGCAGGGCGCCAAACAGCGGTCGCAGCACGCAGGTCTCTGGAAGCTTTGCGGCCAGCGCCGAGGCCGTCCGCCGGATCTCTCCCTCACCGGGGAGAAACACCAGAATGCCGCCGCCAGTGTCACCGCCCGTGTCACCGCCTGTGCCGCGGGTGTCCTTCTCGGCCTGCTGTACCAGATCCACCAGCGCATCCAACCGTCGTGCCCGTGCGGAGGCCGCCCCCGTCTGTCCCCGGGGACCCTGTGTCGCTATGGGGCGATCCAGCCAGCGTGTCTCCACATCGTAGCTGCGCCCCTGTGAGGTCACCATTGGGGCCTGCATCAGCTCGGCAACCGGACCTGCGTCCAATGTCGCCGACATCGCCATCAGAATCAGGTCGTCGCGCAGCGCGTCCGCCACTTCCAGACACAGGGCCAGGCCAAAATCGGCGTTCAGCGACCGTTCGTGGAATTCATCAAAAATCACCGCACCAACACCGGGAAGATCGGGATTGCTTTGCAGCATCCGGGTCAGGATACCCTCGGTCACCACTTCGATGCGGGTGGCCCTGGACACTTTGGCGTCGCCGCGCACCCGGTAGCCGACGGTCTCACCGGTGCGCTCGCCCAGGGTCTCGGCCATCCGCTCAGCCGCCGCCCGCGCCGCCAGACGCCGCGGCTCCAGCATCACGATGCGGCCCTTGGTCAGCCCGGCCTCCAGCATAGCCAGCGGCACCCGCGTGGTTTTGCCGGCACCGGGCGGCGCCTGCAGCACGGCACGCCCGTGGGCGCGCAGGGCGGATATCAATTCGGGCAGGACGGTATCAATGGGCAATTTTGTCATAGCCGCTTTATCGCCAAACTCTGCGGCAAGGTCTAGCCACTGGACAACCGGGGTTGGGCTGCGTCAAGTATGCGGGGAATCTCAGGGGGCGTGAATGGACATCGCTGAACTTAGCAACAAGATCTTGAGCCGCGACCGCCGCGCCCTGGCCCGCGCCATCACTCTGGTCGAAAGTCAGCGTGCGGATCACCGGGCGCAGGCCGAAGAGCTGCTTGGCACACTGGCAAGGCAGCGCCGTCAGGCCCTGCGCATCGGGTTGTCAGGCACGCCGGGGGTGGGCAAATCCACCTTCATCGAAAGCTTTGGCTTGATGTTGACGGAGCAGGGGCTGCGGGTGGCGGTGCTGGCGGTTGATCCCAGCTCGGCCCGCTCGGGCGGGTCTATTCTGGGCGATAAAACTCGGATGGAGCGTCTCAGCCGTGATCCAGACGCCTTTATCCGGCCCTCTCCCAGTCAAACCCACCTAGGCGGCGTGGCGCGTCGCACCCGTGACGTGGTGGCGCTGTGCGAGGCCGCTGATTTTGATGTGGTGCTGATCGAAACCGTGGGCGTTGGTCAATCGGAAACTGTGGTGGCGGAAATCTCGGACCTGTTCCTGTTGCTACTGGCCCCGGCCGGCGGCGATGAATTGCAGGGCGTCAAACGCGGCATCATGGAAATCGCCGATGTGATTCTGGTCAACAAGGCCGATGGTGATCTGAAACCCGCCGCCGGTCGCACCTGCGCCGACTACTCCGGTGCCCTGCGGCTGCTGCGCAAACGGCCGCAGGATCCCCCCGGCTACCCCAAGGCGATGATGGTCTCGGCGCTTGAGGAAGAGGGGCTGTCGCAGGCCTGGACTGAGCTGCAACAGCTCAATATCTGGCGCCGCGAACATGGGCATTGGAATCAACGCCGCGCCGAGCAGGCGCGCTATTGGTTTGCCCAGGAGGTGCGCCAGACCTTGCTGGCGCAACTGGACAGCCCACAGGCCCGCGCCCGGATGGCGGATCTGGGGGACAGCGTTGCCCAGGGCGATCAGAGCATCAACCAAGCCGCCCGGCAGATGCTAACAACCCTGGATCCGACCTGAGCCTTCTTCTTGTTCAAAATACCTCCGCCGGAGGCATGGCCCCAACGGGGCCAATCGGTTAAAGTGCAGTCTCAACTGTGTTGATTGCAAGGATTTGGGGGGGTAGCTGCTCCTTTGATCGCACCGTTGGGGATCAGGACGTCGTCCGATTGCACCGCTGGGACCAGGAAATCGTCTGATCGCAGCGCTGGGATCGGGAAAACACGGTCAGATGACTTGACCCCACCAGTGATTCCTCCTAAATGCACCCAACCAGTTTTGGGTGTTGCCACCAGCGGCGCCCCTTGAGATTTTGGCTTTGGGATTTCCCGGGCCACCAGATACGAAGGATAAACCCATGTCGCGCCGTTGCGAATTGACCGGAAAAGGCCCGATGTCGGGCAACAATGTCAGCCACGCCAAAAACCGCACCCGTCGCCGGTTTTTGCCGAACCTGAATGATGTGACCTTGCAGTCCGAGACTCTGGGCCGCGGCGTCAAGCTGAAGATTTCGGCTGCTGCTCTGCGCACCGTGGATCACCGCGGTGGTCTGGATGCATTCCTGGTCAAAGCCAAGGACGACGAGCTGTCGATTGCGGCTCTGAAAGTGAAAAAAGAGATCGCCAAGGCAACCGCTGCTGCCCAGGCCTGATCTCTGGCCTGATCCTTTCACTGGATCCAAGATTTTGCGCCCGGCATGAGTGATCATGGCGGGCGTTTTTTGTTGTTGCTCCAGCGCAAACTGCGACGGTTTTGGCCCTTGCAGGCGAATAGTGTCGCAGCCTATCTTGTGGCGATGAAACTGCCTATGCGTTCATATCTGACTTTGTTGCTGGTCCTGACCGTTACGCTGACCGCCTATAGCGCCGGCGCGATGGGCGGCATGCGCGATGCCACCGGGCAGATGGTGATCTGTTCGGGCACGGGGCCGGTGGTGATCTACGTGGACGCCGATGGCCAGCCGGCCCGGGTGCCGGGGGACTGCCCGGATTGCATGCCGCTGAGCCTGGACGCCCTGGCGCCACCTCAACAGCTGCAGATAATTCTGCCACGCCCACAAGGCCGAGAGCCCGCCGCAGCGCCGCTGCGCATCCAGACCCGCCTGCGCCTGCGGGCCTGCGCCCGTGCTCCACCTTTTGTCTGCTGATTCTTATCATCTCAAGACCCCAGTAAAATCAGAACTCAGACCAAAGAGAGAGACTGTCATGTCCTTCAAATCCGTTGTTATCGCCGCTGTTGCATCGCTCACACTAGCTGGCGCAGCTGGCGCCGATATGTCCAAAATCATGGTCGGTGACGCCTATGCCCGTGCCTCCAATAAAATGGCCGGCGCGGCCTTTATGGCGGTGATGAATGGCGCCGCCGAGGATGACCGGCTGATCTCTGTCAGCTCGGAGATTGCCAAGCGCACCGAGTTGCACACCCACATGGATATGGGCGAAGGCGTTATGAAGATGATGCACGTCGAAGAAGGCTTTGCCATTGCTGCAGGTGAAACCCACATGTTGCAACGGGGCGGTGACCACGTGATGTTCATGGGGCTGACCCAAGAGCTGAAGCAGGGCGATATCATCAGCCTGACCCTGACCTTTGAAAACGCCGGTGAGGTGATCGTGCAGGTGCCAGTTGATCTGGAGCGCAAGCCCGCCGCAGGCGGTATGGGCCACACTCAGCCCAGCAATTAATCACCAGGTGGGGCGCGACGTCCGACGGCGCTGCCGCCCTCCTGCGCGCCCGGCCAGCCCAACAGGGCCGGCTTGGCGGTGGCGCCCTGCGGTCAGGGGGGGCTGAGTGGAGGGAGGCGTCAGCCAGATCAGAAGAGGTTATTCTTCGATCACCTGAAGCTGCCCGGCCAGCCAGGGCAGCTGGCTGATGGCCGGAGCAATGATCTGGCTTTGCACCAGATGGCGCATGGTCTGGGCGACATCGCGCGGCACTCGGTCGGCCCAATCGGCCGCGGCAAAAAGCGAAATGCTGCGCGAGAATGAGCCAAATGGCAGCGCAAAGGCGTCAATTTGCGTGTGGAAACGGGCCGCCCGCATATAGCCCAGCGGCGTGGTCACCGCCCAGCCAATGCGCCGCGCCACCATGGCCATCAGCGCCAGATGCGAGCCGATCTCGAACCGCTCCTCAAACACCAGTTTCTGACGCGCCAAATGGGCTTCTATCTGTTGCGAGATCAGCTGCTCGCGGCCGTACCGCAGCAAGGGCAAGTCGCTCAGCAGGTCACTTTGCCGGCTGGGGTCTTTCAGCAACCCCTTGGGGGCCACCAGAATGAAAGGGTCGCGCACCAGCGGGTATTCCGCGATTTCTTCGCGCAGCTCGCCGGTGCTGGCGGCGACTGCAATGTGCAGTTCCCGTGCCGCCATTGCCCGGCTGATATCATGGCTCGAGGCAGTGATCATCTTGAACCGGCATTGGGTCAGGCTGTCGGCCAGAATCGTTGCCAGACGCGGGGTCAGATTATTGTCGAAATCGTCGATCAGCCCGATGGACAGGGTCGTCAGATGGGTCAGATCCATCACCGTCAACTCGCTCTGCGCCAGCCGCAACTCGGACAAGACGACTTCGGTGCGGCTCAGAAAATTGCGGCCGGCGGTTGTCACCAGCATCGGGCGGCGGCCGTGGTCCACCAGATCCGAGCCCAGGGCCTTTTCAAGGTTTCGAAGTTGTTGGCTGACCGCTGGCTGGCTCAGCCCGGTCAGTGCAGCAGCTTGGGCGACGGATCCTGTCTTGGCTAAAGCCTCAAATACCTCCAGCCCTCGCAGGGTGACTCCTTTCATCAACATCTGCCACGCTCCTGTTTTTACCACACCTTTTGTTAAACTCTGCAGGCTTCGGGTCAAGCGGTAAATCCGCCCAAAGGCGATAGGTCTGGTTTAAACGCGTCTTTAAGGTGAGCAGGGCGGGGGCGGCAGTGATTTTATCTATCTGGTATCTGCAGCGGGCCGCGCCGGTTGCTGATCTGTGTAGGGTGTGTGCTGGCACGCACCAGCGGTGCCGCTTCGGGTTGGCTGCAGGTCCGGCGGGTTAACTGCAAGTCCGGGCTGCGCGTTCGCCAAAGGCTTTGTAGCGCAGCCACAGCCGTTCGTCGCCGCTGCGGCTGGACTGGCGAACCACCTGCGCCTGATGCGGATCATCGAACCAGCCGGCCACTTTCTTGCGTTCGGAGCGTGTCAGACTGGCATTGGCCACCTGCTGAATGCAGCCGCAGACGGAGCGGGACGCGGCGGTGCGGTCGGATTGCCGACAGGCCCGCTCAATCAGGTCCGCCTGAGCCGGAAGGGGCACCATCACACCAAAGATTCCCGCGCAAACCGCTGCGGTCAAAATACTCTTCATCACTGTTCACTCATCCTAGATCGGCGGATCTTGGTGCCCGCATATGGGCGCAGTATGGCGCAACCCCGACAGGGGGGCAATCATGGTAAACACCGGCGCGGGTTTGGGCGGGATGTTGCCAGAGAGAGGATCGAGCGGGCGCAGCCCGGGGCGCAGGGATCCAAGCGGCGCAGATTTGCGGCCGCAACAGAGGGCGGCGCCCCAGGCGCAGGGTGAGGGGACCAATCGCAAAGGGCAGCGCCTGACCTTGGGAGGGTGCGTAAGCGCCTTCCCGGGGGGAAGGTCAGGCGCGGTCCGGTCTGGCGACCGGGCGAAGATCTAAAGAATGGCTAAGCCCAACGTCACCAGTCCAGCCACAGTCAGGAGTATCCTTGCGGCTTTATATCCTGCACTCCCATCGATCTTGTGAATTATGTCCTTTGTTTTCAACAACAGGCTGATTTTTGCAGCACGGTAGAATATCCGTGTTGCCTCATCTGCTCCCGGCAGTGCTGGAGCACCAGAAGGCAGGGGAAGGGTCGCATCATTAATCAGTTGCGGAATGTCATGCTGCCAATCGTCCGCCAGATCAGGGTCGGAAATAGCGACCAATACAGGCAGAGCGTCCCGCAATTGTTCTTGTGCACTCTCAGGTAACTCGCGAATAGCCTGCTCTGATAGGATTTTGCGGTTTTCCGCCACGTCTGGGTGGGTGGCCCGAATGCCTCTCGCCCCCTCTGCAAGCGCCTCTTGCAGGGCGATGTTCTCTTCACTCGCAGGCAACTCGTCGTTCAGGATTTGTCGGAGCAATCCTTTGTGGGCGCTGACAAAACCCATTTCTATCTGCTGTGGATTATTGCCGTATTTGCCTATGGCGCGGCGGAGGACCCGTATTTCGCGCGACCCTTCGTGCAATCCATTGGAGGGGCTTGCTAGCACGTCTTCCAACGCATCCTCAACTTGAAGAAGTGTCGCCCCAAGCAGGTCGGTTTTTACAACGGGGAGGGGGATGGCACGGAACTTGCCACTGTCCGGGTTCAGTTCGATGGTTTCGGCGAGCGGGAGTTTTTCGGCGAGGAATTCTGCCTTGATCCGCTCAATCTCCCGCGCAACCGCCTCGGCCCCTTCATCCCAAATCGTATCCGCAATCAGCGCTACCCGCAATTGCAGCTCCCAGTCCAGCGGCTTGCCGTCCAGAAACCCTTGGTACCAGTCGCGCCAGAATGAAAAACTTGTGGACGTATAATACTCATTGAAGATGTTCCCCTGAGTTGAGGCCAGCTTAGCATCGAGGCCAGTGGGCCAAAGCTTTTCGGTAAAAATGTCGTCGGCCAGACTATTGATATCGGTTAGGCTTGCCATTGCCACAACATTGATAGCCTGATCGTAGGCGCTTCTCGTCTGAACATCCTCTGGCGATGCCGCGTGCATAAATTGCGCATTCTTTGCTGCGGATGCATGAGAGATTGCGACGGCATCGATAACATTCCATGCGGTGATAGTTGTTCGACTGAAAACCGCATTGGCTAACTGCAGACCAGAAGACTGGTCCATCAATGTGAGCATCTGAATGATCGCTGACAAGGATAGGCTTAATGCTGAATGTGTCTCGCCGGATTGATCGCGCACAGCAACGATGCATTGCAACAGTAAACGTGCGGTTGGGAAGACTACTGTATGGCTTACATCCCTATTGGCCGTGAGGCTTGCAGGTAAAAAATCCCTCAGTGCAGCACGCAGAGCAACATTCAGGCATTCCTCAATGCTCAGCCTTTCAAATGTGGGCTTTAAATCCCCAATCTTGTCAAAATCCGCCAAACCAATGTGCCCTTAGCTCAAATAACCTATGCCGCACCCTATACGGCCGCTTGACCAGCGCAAGATTCCAAATCATATCCCCTTACATGACCGAACTGTCCAAAATCCGCAATTTCTCGATCGTGGCGCATATTGACCACGGCAAATCCACCCTTGCTGACCGGCTCATCCAAGAGACCGGCACGGTGGCTGGCCGTGATATGAAGGCGCAGCTGCTCGACAGCATGGATATCGAGCGCGAGCGCGGTATTACCATCAAGGCCAACACGGTGCGGATCGACTATAAGGCCGACGACGGGCAGGACTATGTTCTGAACCTGATCGACACCCCCGGCCACGTCGATTTCGCCTATGAGGTCTCCCGCTCCATGCGTGCGGTCGAAGGCTCGCTGCTGGTGGTTGACAGCTCGCAGGGGGTTGAGGCGCAGACCCTGGCCAATGTCTATCACGCGATGGAGGCCGACCACGAGATCGTGCCGATCCTCAACAAGATCGACCTGCCCGCATCCGACTGTGACCGGGTTGCCGAGCAGATCGAAGACGTCATCGGCATTGATGCCTCGGGCGCCATTCAGGTCTCGGCTAAAACCGGCCAGGGCATCCACGACACCCTTGAAGCCATTGTCAAAGAGCTGCCCGCCCCCAAAGGCACCCGCGATGCACCGCTCAAGGCGATGCTGGTGGACAGCTGGTATGACAGCTATCTGGGCGTCATCGTGCTGGTCCGCGTCATCGACGGCGAGCTGAAAAAGGGCATGCGGGTCAAGTTCATGTCCAATGACACCCTGCACGGCGTCGACCGCATCGGCGTGTTCCGCCCCGAGATGGAAACCATCGACGTGTTGGGCCCCGGCGAGATCGGCTTTTTCACCGCGTCCATCAAACAGGTCCGCGACACCCGCGTTGGCGACACCATCACCAATGACCGTCACGGCTGCGAAACTGCACTGGACGGCTTTAAACCCGCCCAGCCGGTGGTGTTCTGCGGTCTGTTCCCGGTGGACAGTGCCGAATTCGAAGACCTGCGCGATGCCATCGACAAACTGGCGCTGAACGATGCCTCCTTTACCTTCGAGATGGAGACCTCGGCGGCGCTGGGCTTTGGCTTTCGCTGTGGGTTCCTCGGGTTGTTGCACCTCGAAGTGGTGCGCGACCGGATTGAACGCGAATATGACATCGACCTGATCACCACCGCGCCTTCGGTGGTGTACCATCTGCATATGCGTGACGGCAGCATGCGCGAGCTGCACAACCCGGCCGACATGCCTGACATGACCCATGTGGATCACCTGGAAGAGCCGCGCATCAAGGCGACCATTCTGGTGCCCGACGAATATCTCGGCGATGTGCTGAAGCTGTGCCAGGACCGTCGCGGCTTGCAGGTTGACCTGACCTATGCCGGCAGCCGTGCCATGGTGGTCTATGACCTGCCGCTGAACGAGGTGGTGTTTGACTTTTACGACCGGCTGAAATCGGTGACCAAGGGCTATGCCTCGTTTGACTATCAGATGTTCGGCTACCGCGAGGATAATCTGGTCAAGATGTCGATCCTGGTCAATGACGAGCCGGTGGATGCGCTGTCGATGATGGTGCACCGCGACCGCGCCGACGCGCGTGGCCGCGCCATGGTGGAGAAGCTCAAGGATCTGATCCCGCGCCACATGTTCAAGATCCCGATCCAGGCGGCGATTGGTGGCAAAGTGATCGCCCGCGAGACCCTGTCTGCCATGCGCAAGGACGTCACCGCCAAGTGCTACGGCGGCGACGCCAGCCGCAAGCGCAAGCTGCTGGACAAGCAGAAAAAGGGTAAGAAGAAGATGCGCCAGTTCGGCAAAGTGGATATCCCGCAAGAGGCGTTTATATCCGCACTTAAAATGGATAGCTAAAGCTGACCATTTTCAAGTGCGAGTGGGCGAAAGAGATTGGCAAAGCCAATCGCGTGCCCACACCAGAGTGTTCTGCGGGGCGTTTCGGCATTTCAGATTGTCTATTGAGAGCAAACACTATGCTATAAGTTAAAAAAACGGCGGGGCAGCAGCTCCGCCTTTTTTGTTGGGCGGGGCCCTTGTCACCCTCTCGCCCGGCGGAACGCCGGGCCGCGCCCGATCCTCCCCCCGGGAGGGCGCTGCCCTTCGTTCTATTATCTGAACCGTGCCGCTTGGCACTTGCGCAATTGGTCCCGCCAGTTCGACCCGGACGGCTTCGCCGGTTCGGACTTGAAGCCATCCCACAGATGGTTGCCGGGACAGTCTCCATCCCACCACGGATCAACCGCTCGCCAATACCCCACCGTCTAGAGTGTTCGGCGTGGTGAACCCTCTCACAAACGAAACTCACCCTCTGGGTGAGCTATGCGGGGCATTCACACTTGTGGCGTTGGTGGAGCTTTTGCGCGGCGATCCGAACATGCGCAAGACCCTCCACCTGAGGGCGGACCTTCAGGTGGATCAATGTAATAGTGAGACCGGCGGTCTCGGGCCCGTTAAAATGAGTCTTGAACGTTCTGTGCGGCCCCACTGATAGCGCTACCTGCCCTGGTGATGTCCCGGCCCGCACCCTTGGTGGTCTCGCAGGCGGTCAGGCTGAACAGGGCAAGGCCCAGGGCGATAAGTCTGGTCATAGTGGTCTCCGTGTTTGATTTGGCCAAGACCTACCAGCATTCCCCGACTATCACCAGAACTGCCATTGACGCCAGTTGTCTCGCCAAAACGGTCTCCTCATATCCAGTGAGTTTATTGATCTAAAGCAAAGAACTAATCTTCTAGTACCGCCACAGGTGGCGGCGGTTAAGATGGGGGCGATGCAGGTGAATTTTGCCGCACGCAGAAATACGCTGGAAAGTAAGCGCAAGCGATTGGTCGGGGTGGCTCCATCCCGTCCAGGACCGCTGCTGTCCGGCTGGCGCTGCGGTGGGAGGCTGCCGTATTTTGAGGTGGACGAGCTGCGTCAGGTCGAAGTGGCCTTGGCCCGGCTGCATGAGGGCAGTTATGGATTCTGTCAGATTTGTGGTGATGACATTCCCGACGCGCGTCTCGACCAGCTGCCTGCGACGCCGTTTTGTCAGTGCTGCGCCGTCTGATTGCCCCGCTTTCCTTTGTGCCGCGCCTGACCTATAGCAGCCCTGACCCTTGATTTCCGGAGCTTGCCCAATGACCTGTGCCCTTTGTTCTGCTGACGCGCCGCTGTCCGACTATCCTGTCACCGGCGGCCCCGATGGAGCCAGCGCTGCGCTCTGCGACAGCTGCCTGACGCAGATCGAAGGCACGCTGGAGGCCAATCACTGGCGCTGCCTGTCCTCGTCCATGTGGTCCGAGGAGGTGGCGGTGCAGGTGCTGGCAGCGCGGCTGTTGAGCCGGTTGTCGGATCAGGACTGGGCGCGCGATTTGAGCGATCAGCTGTGGCTGGATGACGACACCCGCGCCTGGGCCGATAATGTTGCCGCCGCCAGCCAACATAAAGACAGCAATGGTGTGCAGCTCAACCAGGGCGATACGGTGGTGCTGATCAAGGATCTGGTGGTCAAGGGGGCCGGGTTTACCGCCAAGCGTGGCACCGCCGTGCGCAGTATTTCTCTGGTGGCGGATAACCCCGAGCATATCGAAGGCCGGGTCGAGGGCCAGCGCATCGTTATTTTGACTCAGTTTGTCAAAAAGAAATAGCGCGGCGGCATCAGGTGACGCAAATCTCCTTTCGCCCCGTTGCCGCGCCTGCGGGGATGTGGCACAATCTTTTGTAACCGACTGAACAGATGAGTTTAGCACATGACTGACTTTGCCGAACGCCGCCGCATGATGGTTGATACACAGGTCCGCCCGTCGGACGTCACCAAGTATCCAATTATCGAAGCAATGCTGTACGTGCCGCGTGAGAATTTTGTAAACGGCGCCCAGCGTGAAGCGGCATATGCCGACCAGAATATCGATCTGGGGCAGCGCCGCACATTGCTGGAACCGCGCACCCTGGGCAAGATGCTGGATGCACTGGACGTGCAGGGCGACGAGCTGGTGTTGGATGTGGCCTGTGGCATGGGCTATTCTTCGGCTGTTGTGGCCCGCATGGCGCAGATGGTGATCGCGGTCGAAGGCGACGAAGAACTGGCCGCCGAGGCGCAGGTGCAGCTCAGCGAGATTGGCGCTGACAATGCCATCGTGCATGTGGCGCCGCCGCATGAGGGGGCTGCGGAACACGGCCCATACGATGTTATCATGGTGCAGGGCGGGGTCGAAGATCTTCCTGCGCCGCTGTTGGCGCAGCTGAAAGATGGCGGGCGGATTGCTGCTATCTTTATGACCGGCGCCTTGGGACAGGTCAAAATCGGCTATAAGACCGGTGAGCAGATCTCATGGCGGTTTGCGTTCAACGCAGGTGCGCCGATCCTGCCGGGCTTTGCTGCGGCGAAAGAATTCACGCTCTGATCCCAGCTGGGGCTGAGCTTGATTTGCAGCCCGGTGCTGTGGCGACCAGATTAGTGTTCTGGCTTGGGAGTGTTTTTCCCGGGTCAGATCTCAATGGAACGGGCTGCAAAAGCTCTGGCAGATGAGGCGAGATAGATGCGCAAGACGGTTTCAAGAGGATTTTTCAAGACCTGTGTTTTTGCGGGTGGCCTTGTTGCCGTGGCGCTGGTCCCCAAGTCTGCGCAGGCGGACAATATCTCGGATGCCATGATTGGCGCCTATAAAACCAGCGGTTTGCTGGAGCAGAATCGGGCTCTGCTGCGGGCGACAGATGAAGATGTGGCGATTGCGGTGGCGCAGCTGCGTCCGGTAATCAGCTGGACCCTCTCGGCAGAGCAGTCCTATAATCGCAGCAACACCGGCGCCGGAATTTCCCAATCCAGTAATGACGGGCTGTCCACGGGCATCCGCCTGCAATGGTTGCTGTTTGACGGTGGTGCTTCGCAACTCGACCAACTGGCGGCGCAAGAGACGGTTCTGGCAACCCGGCAGTCGCTGCTCAACATTGAGCAACAGGTTATGTTCTCTGCGGTGCAGGCCTATGTGAATGTCTTGCTGCAGCAAGATACCGTGGCGCTGCGCGGCAATAACCTGCGCCTGTTGCAAGAAGAACTAAAGGCAGCACAGGACCGGTTTGAGGTCGGCGAAGTGACCCGGACGGATGTGGCCCTGGCGCAGAGCCGGGTGGCGGGTGCTCAGGCCAGCCTGGCAGAAAGCCGGGGCGACCTGTTGACTGCCCAGGCGGTCTATATTGAGGTGGTTGGTCACTCATCGGGGCGGCTTGCTGGACAACCCAGCCTGCCACAGCGGGCGGCCTCGTTGTCGTCGGCGCATGCCATTGCGGCGCGCAATCATCCGTCTTTGCTGGCACAGCAACACGCGGTAAAGGCTGCGGATCTGTCTGCGAAAAGCACCGCCAAATCCTTGGGGCCAAGCGTGTCTTTCTCGGCGACAGCCGCCTATTCTGATTCCTGGGATAGCTCGGGCGGGAGCGATAATTCCAGCACCAGCGTGACCCTGTCACAGCCAATCTATGCCGGTGGTGCACTGGCCGCCAGCAGTCGCGCCAGCGTCGCCCGGTTGGATGCCGAAAAGGGCGCGTTGATTTCGGTGCAGCGATCGGTGGTGCAGATTGTCAGCCAGGCCTATGCGGTGCTTGAGGCCTCGGGCGCCAGTTTGGTGTCCTCGAACGAGCGGGTGCGCGCCGCGCAGGTCGCCTTTGACGGAATTCGCGAAGAGGCGACCCTGGGTGCACGGACAACTCTGGATGTCCTGCAGTCCGAGCAAGAGCTGCTTGATGCGCAGACCTCGCGGGTTCAGGCCCGCGCCAATCAGGTCATCGCGGCCTTTGGATTGCTCAGCTCGCAGGGGCTTCTCACTGCCGAACACATGGGGCTGGCAGTGGAAATCTATGATCCGACCCTGTATTATAATCTGGTCAAGGATGCGCCAGCCTATGTCAGCCAGCGCAGCAAGGATCTGGATCGGGTAATGAAGGCCCTGGGAAAGAATTGACAATTCGTTCTACCGGTTGTGCGGTAAAACTAACCCCGTTACACTGCGTGTATTATGCGACAGGGATGAGTGAGCGATGTCCGAACCTGTAACCCATGCTGAGATAGAGGACGTGCTGTCTTCGATTCGCCGATTGGTGAGCGAGGACGGTCGCGAGACTGTTGTCCCCGGCAGGCCAGCCGCCACCACCGGGAAACCGGTTGCGCGTCTGGTCCTGACGCCCTGCTTGCGGGTGGCGGATGATCTGGTGGATGCGGCCGCCAATGATACACAGGCCGTTGATACACAGACCGTTGAGACACAGGCCGTTGAGACACAGGCCGTTGAGGCGCAGACGGAACCTCAGTTGAGCGATCTGGCAAGCAAAATCGAAACAGCTATTTTCGAGTCAGGGCTTGCCGAGCCTAGTGACGATAAGCCAGAGGGGCAGCCATCCGCGGGGTCGGAAACCGACCATCTTGTCGATGAAACCCATGAATATGCTGTTGCCGAATCCCACTCTGTCGATCCGGAAGACCATTGTGATGATACTTTTCTACACGCGGTGGCGCCGATTGCAGTGAATCCGCAGGCAGGTGATGCACCCTGGCATGACCCAGGCGCGACCTTGTTTGCCGCCGCAGGCGGGGCGGATTCGATTGCCGACAGCGCCGTAGAGGTCGAGACCCCGGATGAGGCCAAGCCCGTCACCAGTTTTGCCGAGAAAATTGCAGCTCTGGAAGCCGCGATAGGCCAGGGGGATGAGCAATGGGAGCCGGACGGCGAACCCGGCGAAGCCAATGCGGCCACCGCGGTTGAAACACTGGCCTGGGAAGATCTCGAAGACGAGTTGGTTGAGGTGGCGCCGCTCGGCGTCGCCGAGGCAGATGACTGTGCCGACAGTGATCCGCAGCGCGATATAACCCCCGAGATCGCGCCCGAGATCGCGCCTGAGAAGGTCTCCGAGAGCGCAGCCGAGATTATCCCGGAGATCGCGCCTGAGTTTACCCCGGAGACTGCGCCTGAGAGTGTAGCCGCGTTTGATCCGCCCAGTTTCGACCGGCCCGAGTTCGATCAGCCCGGTATCGATCAGCCTGGGGCCGAGCCTCTGGAGGCCATTCATCTGGCCGAGCAGGCCGTTGCCGACGAAGTCCTTGATGCACTGGCGGCTGATGAGGCGGTGATGGACGAAGAATCCCTGCGCGAACTGGTCGCTGACATCGTGCGCGAAGAGCTGCAGGGCGCCTTGGGCGAGCGTATAACCCGCAATGTGCGCAAGCTGGTCCGCCGCGAGATCCACCGCGCCCTTGCGGTGCAGGATCTGGGCTGATCGCTCAGGTCACGGTTGAGATCAGGTTTTGACGGGCTTTGCCAGCTCCAGCAGCTGATCGAGATCCATGTACCGCTCCAGGTGATCAGCCAGATCGTCCAGCGTCGCCTCAACCCCATCCTCATAGCCAATGCAGCTCTCGAAGCCCAAATTGGCCAGGAATTTGGCCCGGAAGGTGTCCGAGCTGAACAATCCGTGCAAGTAAGAACCACGCACCCTTCCATCGGCGGAAACAGCCCCCTCGGGGCGGCCCTCGACGTTGAGCCAGGCACGGGCGCAATCCGGCCCCTCGCTGCGGCCCATGTGGATTTCATATCCCGATACTGGCACATTGCCGTCGATGGTATGGGCTTGGCGCAACGCGACTTTTTTCTCGCCCGCCATGGTGGTTGAGATGTCCAATAGCCCAAGCCCGGCCACTTTGCCCGGTTTGCCGTCAACACCCTCGGGGTCGTCGATCTCTTTGCCCAGAATTTGATAGCCACCACAGAGCCCCAGCACGTGACCACCGCGGCGATAATGCGCCAGAATGTCGATGTCCCAGCCCTGCGCCCGCAGATAGGCCAGATCGCCAATGGTGGATTTGCTGCCGGGAATCAGCACCAGATCCGCATCGCCGGGCAGGGGGCGTCCGGCCGGGATGATTTCCACCGTGACATTGGGCTCGGCGGCCAGCGGGTCCAGGTCGTCAAAATTCGCCATCCGCTCCAGTTGCGGTACCACCACCTTGCAGGCGCCACCCTTGCGTGAGCGGATGTCCATCATATCCTCGGCAGGCAATTTCCAGGCGTCAAAGAACCACGGAATCACTCCCAGCGACGGCCAGCCGGTGCGGCGCACAATGTCATCGCGTCCGCCGTCAAACAGGCTCAGATCACCGCGAAACCGGTTCACCGCAAAGCCAGCAATGTGATCCAGATCCTGCGTCTCCAGAACCGCGTGGGTGCCGACGATCTGCGCAATGACCCCGCCGCGATGGATGTCGCCAACTAAGACAACCGGCACATCGGCGGCGCAGGCAAAGCCCATATTGGCAATGTCATTCTGGCGCAGGTTGGTTTCTGCGGGCGACCCGGCGCCTTCGATCAGCACCAGATCAGCACCCGCCGCCAGCCGGTGAAAACTGTCCAGCACCGCCTCCAGCAGCCCGCTTTTGTCGCGCATAAACGACCCGGCCTGCTGGCTGCCGCGCCGCTTGCCCTGAACGATCAGCTGAGCGCCTGTGTCGCTCTCGGGCTTCAGCAGCACCGGGTTCATGTCGGTATGGGGCGCCAGCATGGCTGCACGGGCCTGCAGGGCCTGAGCCCGGCCGATTTCACCGCCCTCAGGGGTGACGGCGGCGTTGTTCGACATGTTCTGTGGCTTGAACGGTGCAACCCGCAATCCGCGACGCACAAAGGCCCGCGCCAGACCCGCCACAATTAGCGATTTGCCGACATTGCTGCCGGTGCCCTGTATCATGATTGCCCGCGCCATGGTCTGCCTCCTGTGTTGCATTTGGCATGCGCTATTCTTCGCTGTGAAAAGCCGCCGTATGGCAAAGGGCCGCAGGGGCTGCAGCCTGCAAAAACACATAGATAAAATAGAAAAACGCGCCCCGCAGGACGCGCTTTTTCATAGTCTGTTTGCGACTTGTTTTAGGCGGCTTCGGCCTGCGCTGCGTTGCGGCGCTCGCTTTCTTCACGGGACAGCGCAACCGAGGTGCGGACACCGCGACCGACAAAGTCCATCAGCCCGGACACAACCCGCTCATTGGGGTCGATACCGGCACAGGACAGCACTTCGCGACCATCGCGCGAGCGTGCCCAACGAGCGATCTGCTCGGGTCCATTGCCATATTTCTTGTCATCTGCGATGGCATCATCCAACGCAGCCAGCACAACAGCTGCGAACAGTTTACGGGCACGGTTGCCTTGTTCGTTATTAAAGGCGGTGCCGTCAACGAAATCTCTCATCTCGCATCCTTTGTTGTTCTTGCTATTGCAATTCTTGGCGTGGCGCTCCTTATGACTGATCCAGAACGATTCGGATAGGCTCTTCTTGCATAGCTGTTATGCAAATTGTGCATACCTTTTCAGTGCCGCCTACCAAATATCGTTGTCTTGCCAGTCTGGGACCTGCCAGATATAGGTTCGGTTAACAAATCATCAACCTCCGGAGGGGTATTTTCTCATGCCTAAGATCAATGGAAACGAAATCCGCCCCGGCGCTGTGCTTGAACATAACGGCGGACTTTGGGCCGCAGTGAAGGTCGATCACGTCAAACCCGGCAAGGGCGGCGCCTTTGCCCAGGTTGAACTGCGCAACCTTCGTAACGGCTCCAAGCTTAACGAACGGTTCCGTAGCGCCGACAAAGTTGAAAAAGTCCGGCTGGAACAAAAGGACCAGCAGTTTCTCTATGAGAACGATGGAATGCTGGTGTTCATGGACATCGAAACCTATGAGCAGATTGAATTGCCAACCGAATTGCTGGGCGATCGCCGTCCGTTCCTGCAGGATGGCATGACCATTGTTGTGGAATTCCACAACACCGAGGCGCTGCACGCAAAAGTACCGCAGAAGGTGACTTGCAAAGTCGCCGAGACCGAGCCGGTGGTGAAAGGTCAGACTGCGGCAAAATCCTTTAAGCCAGCGGTTTTGGACAATGGAATCAAAGTCATGGTGCCACCCTTTGTGGGCCAGGACGAATTGATTATCGTCAACACTGATACCATGGAATACGCTGAACGCGCCTAAGCGGTGTCGCATCACCACAAAAAAGACCCCGTGCTGTCACCAGCGCGGGGTTTTTTGATTCGGTTGGCGTTCGGTCAGTTCATTGTCAGGGAGAAGCCGCATTCATCCATCATCTTGCCATAGGCCGCAGTGAACCCATCCAGAGATGCACTTGCAATGATCTTGTTGTCTGCATGCGCCTCAACCGTGGAGCCCCGCCGCATCGCCATCAGCATCAATAAAACCGAGTTCTGCTGCGGGCTGCTTTCGGCCTGAAAAAACCCTTCGTCGTTGACATAGGCCATTGCCTGGCCAGCAACATTGGTGCCTGAGTCAAATTTGAACTCGATAGCCTGCTGGTCGTACATCACGGTTTGGTGGTGTCTGGGGGCAATTTCAATCAGTCGTGGCGCCGGGAAAAAGTCAGGCGGTCCGGCATCTCCGTTTGACACCTCCAGCGCCCAAACCGGGTCGCCGTCGCCGCCGGTGTGGGCATAACAGGTGACCCTCAGGTCTTCTCCGGTGTCAATCTGATCGGTGGAGACATGCCAGTCGTTGTAATTCCAATAGCCGGCGGTAGCAGGTAGCGCCGGGGCGGTGGCCAGTGCCAAGGCAAAAATTAATCGCATCAATTCGTCCTTTTATATCTATACCAAAATTTGGCACAGAGACGCGGAATTGCCCAATCATCTTCATCTAAAATTAATCAGATTGATCCGTCTTTCATCGCCCATTTTGCGCCTGAACGGATTTGAGGCTTATATTTATGAGCTGTTGACGTGGGGGGGCAGGATATCGCGCAATAATTCAAATTTGACACGATTTGCGCTGACCTGCCGGTAAAAGGCGATCAGGAAGGCGGTGGGACCCTGCAGGCGGGACAATCCCAGAGTGGCGGCCACAACGGTGCCGACGTCGGTGCGCCCCTGCAGCACCAGCCAGCCCCCCAGCATCAGCACCGCGACGGTGCCTGCTCCGTTGATTGTGCTCAACAAAAACTTGGTCGACAGTTTCCAGATGAACATCTGTCGGCGGGTTTCAAAAATCCGGTCGAATTCATCCAGAACCGATTGCTCTGCTGCTGCCACTTCGGCGGCACTGATCTGATCCGTAGCCCGGCGCAGAATGCGCACCCGGTCGGCCACCAGAGCGTTGATCCGGTTTTGGCTGAACAAGACCAATAGAACCTGCGGCGCAATCATCGCCAGCGCAATGGTGCCCAATTGCGGTTGGGTCGAGGCAATAAAGCCAATCACACTGATCAAGGTGCCGATCTGCACCACGGGCTCGGAAAAGGCGCTGCCGGCGAATTTGCCCAACTCCTCGGCCTCGGCGGAAATGGCGGTGGTCAGGGTGCCGGTCTGAATGCCACCGGTCTGAATGGCTCCCGGCTCAGGCCGGTTGCGATTGGTGGCACTATATAACCGCTGTCTGAGCAGCCGGATAATGTCCTCACCCAGCACCCCGGACCGCAGTCCCAGCAGCCATTTCAGCACCAGGCTCAGCACGATGGCCGCCATCATACCCGCGCCCAGCCAAAACAGCGTTTCGGCCGTCGCCGCGCCATTGGTCAGCGTGTTGACAATTTCTTGCTGGAATTTCAGCGGCAGTGCTGCCAGGGCGGCAATTGATATTGAAAAAGCAATCAGAACAAGCTGGCGGCCCCCGCTGACGCGCCAGATGGCGGTATATAACTGTAGCAATGGCGGCCTCGTTCCTTACCTGTCGTATTGGATCGTGGACCGGATGGCGGTGCAACTCAACCCGGATTGGTCCAGCGAACAACGGCCGCATCGGCCTGCATGTCACCGCTGGCACGGTCAAACCGCAGATAGGCCAGGGCGCGGGGCCCGGATTGGGTGAACAGGGTGCCCGCCACTTTGCCATCCGCCATGATCGCGGTGCCGGGGGCTGCCTGACCGTCGATGTCGACCTGACACAGGCCCTTGCGCAGGGTGGTCTTGTGCTTCATCCGCGCGGTGACTTCCTGACCGACATAACAGCCCTTGCGGAAATCGACGCCGTTCAGGGCCTCAAAACCCAATTCCAGAATGAAACTGTCAGGGGTCAGCTCGATGCCGGTTTCCGGGATGATATGGGCCACCCGGATGGCATCCCAGTCACTGCCGTCATCGCCGCTGGCGCCGCCATAGAGCCGCCAGCCCATGTCGCCGTGCCGGGGATCGCCCAATGCGCTAGCCGGAGCAGGGCCGGTGCCGCGCGCCACCTGCCGGTCACTGTCGGTTATTTCCACATTGGCACGCAACCGGTACATGGTCAGCCGCTTTGACAGCCCGTCCGCCAGTTCGGCGGCGACGTCCAGCAACACATCTTCGCCCTCGGCCAGAAGAAAGAAATCGGCCAGATACTTGCCCTGCGGTGTCAGCATCGCAGCATAGACCAGGCCCTGGTCGATCCTGGATAGATCATTGGTCACCAGCCCCTGCAAAAAGCTGCGGGTATCCGGGCCGGACAGGCGCAGAATGCGGCGTTGGCTCATTTTGGTCTCCATTGGCATGGTCATAATCTGTCTCAGTGATATAGCAACGGCACCGGAAGAAAACAGGAAAACCCCATATGCCCGCCGAGATAAGCCTTGTGATCCCAACCCTGAATGCCGCCGAGGACCTGCCGGGATGTCTGGAGTCGCTGATGGAGGGGCTGGCCGCCGGGCTGATCCGTGAGCTGCTGATCACCGATGGCGGCTCACTGGATGCCACCGGCCAAATTGCCGAGGCGGCCGGCGCTCGGCTGCATCACGGACCCGCGTCGCGGGGCGGCCAATTGCAACGGGGCTGTGCGGCGGCCAAGGGCAACTGGCTGCTGGTGCTGCATGCGGACACCCAGCTTGAACAGGGCTGGAGCCAGGTGGTGTCACGGCATCTGCAGGACGGCGGCGGCAGGCCGGCCTACTTCCGGCTGAGGTTCCGGGCCAGCGGTGTGATGCCCGGTCTGGTGGCAGGTTGGGCCAACTGGCGGTCCCGGCTGTTTGGATTGCCCTACGGGGATCAGGCGTTGTTGATCAGGCGCGGAGACTATGAGGCGGCGGGTGGATACCGGGACCAGCCTCTGATGGAAGACGTGGCCCTGGTGCGCTGTCTCAGCGCACTGGTCGAGCTGCCGGCCTGCGCCCTGACCAGTGCTGCGCGTTATCAGCAGCAGGGCTGGCTGCGCCGCGGCACCCGCAACCTGTTGTTGCAGCTGCGCTATGCCCTGGGCGCTTTGCCCGAGGTACTGGCCCGATCTTATGACAAGTGAGCTGTTACGGTGCGTGCAAGCACGCACTCTACATCGGTCAGGCGCCAAAGACCCTGCGGCCAAGACGCTGCCACCAGCTGGGCTGGATGGTTGACTGCTGCGCCAATGACGGCGCCTGCGCCGCAACCCCCTGCGGCTCGACCAGGGTTTTACCGTCCTGGAACTGCAGCCGGTACAGATCGCCGTAGATACCGCCACGGGACAACAGCTCATCATGGCTGCCCTGGTCGGCAACCTGACCCCGTTCCATCACCACGATCTTATCGGCGTTGCGAATGGTCGACAGTCGGTGGGCGATGACCAGCGTGGTGCGCCCGCCGGAGAGCCTGTCCAGCGCCTGTTGCACCACTTTCTCGGATTTGGCATCCAGCGCCGAGGTGGCCTCGTCCAGCAGCAGGATGGGACTGTCGCGCAGCAGCGCCCGGGCGATCACCACCCGCTGTCGCTGGCCCCCCGAAAGCGCCGAGCCGCGTGGCCCGACCAGGGTGTCCAGCCCGTCCGGTAGCTTGGGCAGGAAGTCGGCCACATGGGCCGCCTCAAGCACTTCTTGCAGCCGGGCATCACTGACATCGGTTCTGCCCAGCAGAATATTCTCGCGCAGGGTCTCGTCGAACAACAGCGCCTCTTGGGTGACCACCGAAAACAGATTGCGCAGATCGGCCAGGGCCAGATCGGCAACCGCAATGCCGTCGACGGTCACCGCGCCCTCTTGAGGGTCGATCAACCGGGTCAACAGGTTGAAGATGGTCGATTTGCCGGCCCCAGAGGCCCCCACCAGGGCGGTGGTCTTGCCTGCCTCGGCGACCAGAGACAGATTGTGCAGCACCGTCGCCTCGCCATAGCGCAGGGTCACCGCATCCAGCTGGATGCGTGGCAGCCCGGTGGGCAGCGCCAGTGGCGTGGCGGGCGAGGTCAGCTGGATCGGCTCATCCATCAACTCCTTGATGCGCTCCAGTGCCGCCGCCGCTGACTGCCAGATGCCGCTGATTGCGGCCAGCCGTCGCATCGGATCAAACGCCAGCCCGATTGCGGTGAAAAAGGTCATGAACTGGCCAACGGTTTTCTCGCCGGAAATGATCTCGCCACCGCCGTAGAGCACCACCCCCATCACCCCAATTCCGGCCATCATGTCGATCATTCCGGTGATCGACGCGGTGCCCAGCGAGGCGCGTATTTCGGCGCGTACAAAGGTGCTGGTCTGACCGGCGAAGCGGTCGGTCTGGTAGCGCTCAAGATTGTTCAGCTTGATCGGCACCATGCCGTGAAAGATCTCGTCCAGACGCACCGCCAGAGAGGCGCCCAGATCGCGGGCCAGGCTGGACTTTTTGCGCACATAGCGCTGGATGCCTGCAATCGGCAGCAGCACCAGGGGCAGCCCGATCAGCATGATCACGGTCCAGATCCAGTCCACGCTGATCGCCACGCCAATGACCGCCACCAATTGTGCCATGTCGCGTCCGGCGCCGGTGACCACCGCCCGCCAGACCTGGTTGATGGCGCCAACGTCGCTTTGGATCCGCTGGATCAGAAAGCCGGGCGGGTTGATCTGGTGAAACGAGGCGTCCTGCCGGATCAGACGCGCCAGCATATCCTTGCGCAGATGCGCCGCTGAGGTTTGCGAGATCTTGCTGAGGATGACCTTTTGGCCAACGCTGGACAGGCCACGCAGGGTGAAGATGACAAAAAACGCCAGCGCCACCCAGAACAGGGCGTCGGTATCCCCTGCCACAAAGACAAGGTCGAACATCGGCTGCATCATGTAGCTGAGCCCGCCGACGGTGCCGCCCTCGACCAGCATGAACGCGCCCGCAAGCGCCAGCAGGGGCATGTGGCGGCGCAGATATCCCCGCCACAGCCAACCCATCAACTCACGAGAAGACTTCGGTTTGCCGGTCATAAGGGGGGATTCCTCCAGGACATATGGTGACATTCAGGGGCCTTTAAATATGCCCCGGGGCCATTTAACCATCTGTACCCAAGGGCGCAAGCTTTGCCGGGCATGGCGACGGCGCCATGCCCTTGGCGGCTCTGATCAATTGGCTGGATTGACGCGCCGTGTGTTGGCGATAGTGTGGGCCGAAATATAGCGGCAAATGGCACCCCGTCAGGGGGCCACTGACTAGGGGCAATAGACCAATGGCTGACACTGTAAATCTGGCGGCAGGGCGCCCCTATCTGGCTATTCCGGGGCCTTCGGTGCTGCCGGATCAGGTGCTGCAGGCGATGCATCGGCCGTCGCCAAATATCTATGCGGGTGAACTGGTCGAGATGACCGAGGGCTTGATCCCAGATCTGCAACGGGTGGCGCGGACCCGTCACCATGTGGCGATCTATATTGCCAATGGCCATGGGATCTGGGAGGCGGCCCTGGCCAATGTCATCGCACCGGGGGATCGGGTGCTGGTTCCGGGCACTGGCCATTTTGGTCTTGGCTGGGCGCAGGTGGCGCGGGGGCTGGGGGCCGAGGCCGAATTGCTGGAGCACGGCAAGCATTCCCACTGGGATCTGGCGCAGGTGGCGCAGAGCCTGAAGGCTGATTCCGCTCACCGGATCAAGGCGGTGCTGGCGGTGCATGTGGATACTTCATCCTCGGTGCGCAATGACATCCCGGCGTTGCGGGCGCTGATGGACGAGCTGAAACACCCGGCTCTGCTGATGGCCGACTGCGTTGCCTCGCTGGGCTGTGAACAGTTTGAGATGGACACATGGGGCGTCGATGTGATGGTCACCGCCAGCCAAAAGGGGCTGATGGTGCCCGCCGGTCTGGGCTTTGTCTTTTTTAATGAAAAGGCCGATGCCATACGCAGTGCGATGCCGCGGGTCAGCTGTTACTGGGATTGGCAGCCGCGCGCCCGGCCGCAGCAGTATTACCAGTATTTCAATGGCACCGCCCCCAGCCATCATCTCTATGGCCTGCGGGCGGCGCTGGATCTGATCCAAGCCGAAGGGCTGGAGAATGTCTGGGCCCGGCATCAGCGGCTGGCCCAGGCCATCTGGGCGGCTTGCGAGGTCTGGGGGCAGGATGGCGGACCATTGCGCCTGAATGTTTCGGACCCGGCGCTGCGCTCCCACGCGGTCACCTCGCTGCAGATCGGGGCGCCGGACGGCAGCCGCCTGCGCGACTGGCTGGAGCATAATCTGGGCCTGACCCTGGGTATCGGTCTTGGCATGGCCCCGGCCAATTCGGCGGCGCGGCACGGATATTTCCGGCTGGGTCACATGGGCCATGTCAATGGCCAGATGGTGATGGGACTGCTGGGCGGGATAGAGACCGGGCTGCAGGCGCTGAAAATTCCACATGGATCGGGTGCGGTCGGTGCCGCCGCCAGCGTCCTGGCTACGGGCCAATAGGGGCTGTTCTGCCCGCTCCAAGCGGCAAAGACAGCGTGGACCGGGCGGCGGCGGTTAACTCAGGCGTTGCTCCAGCAGGTCAATGACATGGTTGATCAGCACCGCCAGCACCAGCACCGGGATCAACCCGTAAAGCATCCAGATGACGACAAAGATCCACATCATGTTGATGCCCAGAAAGGTCATTGCCGCCGCAAGGATGTCGGGCGTCTGAGGGTGTTTTCGATCTTGCATAGGGGCCTCCGATTTCGGGGGGTAGATGCAATAATCTAGCTCAGGCGCTGGTAATGTCCGGTAAAAGTGGGGCCAACTTGTCGTGAAAACCCCGTCATTATGCAGATCAAGCGGTGCCACGTGCGGTGGCAAGTGCGGCGGGCAGGGCGGCGGCAAAGGTGTCAAGATCATCTTGTGGGCCACAACTGATGCGAATGCAGCGGTTCTGCGGCGCGGCAAAGGGCATCCGCACAAAAATCCCCTGGGCAATCAGCGCCTCCAGTACCCGCTTGGCAAAGGCGCCATCGGAGCCGCAGTCCAGTGCCACAAAATTGGTGGCCGTGGGCAGCGCGGTCAACCCATTGGCGCTGGCGATGTCTGTGATGCGTTTGCGGGCGGTGGTGATCTGCGCCAGCACATGCTCCAGCCACTGCTGATCGCGCAGCGCCGCCAAGGCCCCGGCCTGGGCGATGCGGCTGACGCCAAAATGATTGCGCACTTTGTTGAAGGCGGAAATCAGCTCGGGGGCCGCTAATGCATAGCCGATCCGCGCCCCGGCCATGCCATAGGCCTTGGAAAACGTGCGCATTCTGATCAGCCGTGGATCATCCGCCGCAACCGGTGCGGCGGTGCCCTCTGGCGCGCATTCCACATAGGCTTCGTCCAGCAATAACAGGCAGCCCTCGGGCAGCTGATCCATCGCCGCGACAATGTCCGCGCCCCGGTGGCAGCTGCCCATGGGATTGTCGGGATTGGCCAGATAGACAATCTTGGCACCGACCTCAGCCGCTTTGGCAAACAGGCTGGCCGGGTCTTCGTGATCCTCGACATAGGGCACAGTGTGGATCACGCCGCCAAAGCCGCTGACATGGTAGTTAAAGGTCGGGTAAGCCCCCAGCGAGGTGACAACGCAGTCCCCCGGCGAGATCAGCAGCCGCACCAGATAGCCCAGCAGGCCATCGATGCCTTCGCCCACCATGATGTTCTGTGCTGCGATGCCATGATGCGCCGCCAGCGCCTGACGCAGGTCGTGGTTTTCGGGGTCGCCATACATCCAGACGTCCCCGGCGACCGCCTGCATCGCGGCAATCGCCTGTGGCGACGGACCAAAGATGTTCTCATTGGCCCCCAACCGGGCCGCAAAACCCGCCCCTCGGGCGCGCTCCTGGGTTTCGGGGCCGACAAAGGGCACCGTGGCGGGAAGGGATTGGGCAAGCGGGGTGTAGCGTGGATTTGACATACCCGCAGATAATCGTAACGGCCACGCCGCCGCAAGACCCAGATGCCCCGACGTTGTACTGGATTGGCGGCGGCTTCCACGGCAGATTGGCACCCAGAATGTAGGATAATATCAACGACTGGAGGCCAGGCTGATGGCGCGCGTATCAATCGAGTACAAAGACCACATTGCCCATGTGACCCTGACACGCGGCGACAAGATGAACGCGCTGGACAGCGAGATGGTCAAGGCGATCATCGCCGCCGGACAAGAGGTCGCCGCATCGGATGCGCGGGCGGTGGTTCTGTCCGGCGAAGGCAAAAGTTTCTGCGCCGGGCTGGATCTGATGAGCTTTGCCCAGATGGGCCAGGTGGATCCGCAGGACTGGCTGATGACGCGCAGTCACCACGACGCCAATGAGATGCAAGAGGTGGCGATGGTTTGGCGGCGGCTGCCCATGCCGGTGATTGCCGCGATCCAAGGGGTTGCCTATGGCGGCGGGCTGCAACTGGCGCTGGGGGCAGATATACGAATTGCCGCACCCGATGCCAGGCTGTCGGTGATGGAGATGAAGTGGGGCATTGTGCCTGACATGGGCGCTATGGCGCTGCTGCCGCGGCTGTTGCGATCTGATGTGCTGCGTCGTCTGACCTATACAGCCGAGGTGGTGCAGGCCGAACAGGCTTTGAACTGGGGTCTGGTGACCGAACTGGCCAAAGATCCACTCGTCCGGGCGCAGGATCTGGCCAGCCAGATCGCCAACCAGAGCCCCGCAGCCATCCGCGCCGCCAAGCGGTTGATTGAGCAGGCCGAGGCCGAGGATCGGGGCTCCGTGTTGCTGGCGGAATCGACGGAGCAGGTGGCGTTGATTGGCAAGCCCGAGCAGATGGAAGTGATTGCGGCGCAGATGGGTGGCCGCAAGCCGGTGTTCAAGTAGACAGAGGAGGAGGAGGGGCGCTGCCCCTCGCGCTTTTGGCGCTCACCCCGGGATATTTTTGGCCAGATGAAGCAGCGGCGCGGTTTTGCCCGGGACCGGATGTGGGTGGGGTCACGGTGCTGCCAGAATAAAACCCGCAGCTTTCTATGAAAGGTGCGGATTTTGCAGTCTTGTTGCAGGAGCGCTTACAGTGAGGCCTGATAGATCTTGTCGATATTGGCGCCCAGAGCGGCGTGATACTCGGTGTCGCTCATCGCGACATTAAGTCTTTCGGTGAGTGCCCGCGAGAAAGAGGCGATCATCTTGGTGTTCTGGCTGAGCAGGGCGCAGGCCTGATCTGTGGAATAGCCGCCCGACAGAGCCACGACGCGCACCACATTGGCGTGGTCGGCCAGCTCGTCAAAGAGACCGGAGACATTTGGCAGGGTCAGCTTCAGCGACACCTTGATGTCGCTCGGCAGAGCGTTCAGCTGCTTGAGCAATTCCGCCTTGAGCAGGATCTCAGCCTCTCCCTTGGTGGCGGAATGGATATCGATTTCGGGTTCGATAATCGCCAGCAACCCAGCCGCAGTAATCTGTCTGGCCAGCTCAAACTGCTGGGCGACAATCGCGCGAATACCGTCCACATTGGCCTTTTTGATGACCGACCGCATTTTGGTGCCAAAAATGCCCGCCTTGGCGGCGCGGGCCAGCAGCGCGTCAAGATCGGCAATGGGCTTCATCAGCTGAGCCCCGTTGGCAGCATCGACCAGGCCCTTGTCGACCTTCAGAAATGGCACAACACCGCAGCGGTCCCACAGGTAGGCCGCCACCGGAACGCCATCGATCTGTGCATCCATGGTCTTTTCAAACAGGATCGCGCCGAGAATTTTCTGGCTATTGAAATCGGGTGTCTGGATGATCCGGGCACGCATCTTGTGGATTTCGCCAAACATCTCGTCGTCATTGGAATAGGCATCGTCGGTGACGCCATAGAGCGCCAGCGCCTTAGGAGTGGAGCCACCGCTTTGGTCGAGAGCGGCTATGAAACCGGCGCCATTGGCGATGCGGTCAAGTTGCTGCTGCTGAATGGAAACGTCTTGTGTCATAGGCCCAGTTCTCCACAAAGGTACGGTCTCGGACCATCTATCATGCTGTTTTGCAAGGCGACACCCATCGCGCCTGAAGGATTGCGCTAACAATGTGCTTGGTGGCGCTAACACCAATAAAAAGCCGGAAACGAGCGCCACCGCGCGGCGCTGCTTCTGGTGAAACACTTGGGCACAGACAAATTTGGGCGCGCCAGAGATCCGGCGCGCCCGTTTGTAATTGGCTGTAGGGTGTGTGCTTGCACGCACCACGCTTGGGGTCAGACCAGACGTGAGGTCTCGATTGCCGCGCGCACAAAGTCACTGAACAATGGGTGCGGAGAAAACGGCTTGGATTTCAGTTCCGGGTGGAACTGCACCCCGATGAACCAGGGGTGATCTGTCCACTCAACAATCTCGGGCAGACGGCCGTCCGGTGACATGCCTGAAAAACGCAGGCCAGCGGCTTCCAGCTGGTCCCGGTATTTGATGTCGACCTCATAGCGGTGACGGTGACGCTCTTCGATATGGCTGCTGCCATAAATCCTGGCCACGTTCGAGCCTTCGGCCAAGGTGGCATCATAGGCACCCAGACGCATGGTGCCGCCTTTGTCGTCATCGGCGCTGCGCTGAACCTTGTGGTTGCCCTGCACCCATTCCTTCAGGTGATAGACCACCGGCTCAAAGCGCTTTTTGCCCAGCTCGTGATCGAACTCTTCCGAGCCGGCCTCGGAAATGCCAGCCACATTGCGGGCGGCCTCGATCACCGCCATCTGCATCCCTAAGCAAATGCCCAGATAGGGCACCTTGTGCTCGCGGGCGTATTGCGCCGCCTTGATCTTACCTTCGGTGCCGCGTTCGCCAAAGCCGCCGGGTACCAGAATCGCATGGAAACCCTGCAGATGCGGGCTGGCATCTTCGGTGTCAAAGGTCTCGGCGTCGACCCATTCGATCTTGACCTTGACCCGGTTGGCCATGCCGCCGTGGGTCAGCGCCTCGGCGATCGACTTATAGGCATCTTCCAGCTGGGTGTATTTGCCGACAATGGCAACCTTGACCTCGCCTTCGGGGTTATAGACCCGGTCGGCGACATCTTCCCAGCGTGCCAGATTGGGCTTGGGGGCAGGGGCGATGCCAAAGGCATCCAGAACCGCCTGATCCATGCCTTCGCGGTGATAGGCCAGCGGCGCCTCGTAGATTGATTTCAGATCCTGCGCCGCGATCACCGCATCGGGTCGCACGTTGCAGAACAGCGCCAGCTTATCGCGTTCCTTCTGCGGGATCGGCCCCTCAGAGCGGCATACCAGAATATCTGGCGCCAGACCGATCGAGCGCAGCTCTTTCACCGAGTGCTGGGTCGGCTTGGTTTTCAACTCGCCGCTGGCTTTCATATACGGCAGCAGCGTCAGGTGCATGAATATACACTGGCCGCGCGGCTTATCCTGGCCGAACTGGCGGATTGCTTCAAAAAACGGCAACCCTTCGATGTCGCCAACGGTGCCGCCGATCTCGCAGAGCATGAAGTCAACTTCATCCTCGCCTATTTTCAGGAACTCTTTGATCTCGTTGGTGACATGCGGGATCACCTGAATGGTTTTTCCCAGATAGTCGCCACGGCGTTCTTTTTCCAGCACGTTGGAATAGACCCGGCCGGATGAGATCGAGTCGGTCTTGCGGGCCGCAACCCCGGTAAAGCGTTCATAGTGGCCCAGATCCAGATCGGTCTCGGCGCCATCATCGGTGACAAAGACTTCGCCGTGCTCATAGGGGCTCATGGTGCCCGGATCGACGTTCAGATAGGGATCCAGCTTGCGCAGGCGCACCGAATACCCGCGGGCTTGCAACAGCGACCCCAGAGCCGCCGAAGCGAGACCTTTGCCAAGGGAGGAAACCACCCCGCCAGTAATAAAGATATAACGCGCCATAGCTGTTCGGCTACCCCCGTGAGAAGTCGTGAAGAGATCAGAATTCAGGTGCCCATTAGGTTTCGAAAAACCAAAGCATCACGGGACTTTGCTAATAGAGGATTCTTGCGACCAACACAAGAGAGCCGCAAGATGCGGTTGCGGCTCAATTTCCCCGTCTAGGTATGGTTCGATCAGTCTGCGCTGGGGACCAGCGGCGCATTGTCACCTTCGGCCGGCGGCAAAAGGTCGCTGCCAAGCGGTGCGGTCGGCGCAGCGGGGGTCTCGTCACCGCTTTCAGTTACCGTCGCCGCATCAGTGCGATCCAGAACCGAGGCGCCAGCAGATTTCTGCGCGGCCAGAATGGTCAGGGTGATCGAAGTGGTGATAAAGGCAATGGCAAGGATCCAGGTCACTTTGCTCATGGCTGTGGCCGCCGAGCGGCCCGACTGGGCACCGCCACCACCGCCACTCATGCCCAGACCTCCGCCTTCGGACCGTTGCAGAAGAACGGTGGCGATCAGGCCAAGGGCCAGAAAAAGGTGAATAATAAGAACAACGTTTTCCATGGGTCCCTGCGGTATTTGGCTGAGTATCGGCCGGTATGTAGGCAAGTTTGCAGAGCGGGGCAAGAGCCGAGTTTGCGGATCGTGGAGGAGAATGTTCATTCGCGTTGTTAGCAAGCGGCAATGGGGGTGGACAGAGCATCAACAAATTCGCACTCTGGACCCATGCCCCATGATCACAGCGACCACCCACATGCCCTTTTACCGCCTGACCCCGCGCTGCGGGTCAAGGCGCTGGAAACGATTCTCACCCGCAAGGGGCTGGTTGATCCGACGGCGCTGAATGAGATCATCGATACCTATCAAAACAAGATTGGGCCGCAAAACGGGGCGCAGGTGGTGGCCCGCGCCTGGAGCGACGCAGAGTTCCGCGCGGCTTTGCTGTCGGATGCCACTGCTGCGGTCAGCGATCTGGGTTATTTTGGCCGCCAGGGCGAACACATGGTGGCGGTGGAGAATACCGAAGCGGTGCATAACATGGTCGTTTGCACCCTCTGCAGTTGCTACCCTTGGCCGCTGCTGGGAATTCCGCCGGCCTGGTATAAATCGGATGCCTACCGGGCTCGGGTGGTGCGCGAACCGCGCAAAGTATTGGCCGATTTTGGCGTCACCCTGGCAGCGGACACCGCCGTGCGGGTCTGGGATTCCACCGCCGAGGTCCGCTATCTGGTGATTCCGATGCGCCCTGCAGGCACCGAGGGGCTGGATCTGGACGCGCTGGCCGCCCTGGTGAGCCGCGACAGCATGATCGGCACCGCCCTGGCCCAGAATCCACCGCAGGATCCCGTATGACCCGTGTTCACGACATGGGCGGGCGATTCGGCGATGGTCCGGTGATCCCGGAATCGCTTGATGCGCCGGTATTTGCCGCTGACTGGCAGGCCCGCGCCCTTGCGGTGACACTGGCCTGTGGCGCCTTGGGGCAATGGAATATCGATATCTCCCGCCATGCCCGCGAGCGTCTGTCGCCGCAGGATTATACCGGGTTCTCCTATTACCAGATCTGGATCTCGGCTCTGGCCGACCTGCTGGTCGAACGGGGCGTGTTGACCGAGGCCGATCTGGCCGGCCAGGGGCAGGAACAGGGGCAGGATCAGGCGGATGACCCCGCGCATCCTCTGGCCGGCAGAATGCTCAAACCCGAGGCGGTGGCGGCGGTTCTGGCGCAGGGCGGCCCAGCCAGTCGTGACAGCGACCAGCGGCCAAAGTTTTCACTGGGGCAGGCGGTGCGCTGCCGACGTCCCGCTGACAATTGTCTGGTGGACGGCGGTCACAGCCGATTGCCGGCCTATGCCGCAGGGGCGCGCGGTTACATTTTCCGTCTGCACGGCAGCCATGTGCTGCCCGACAGCAATGCCCATGATCTGGGCGAGGCCCCGGAACCCTTGTATGCGGTGCGCTTTGCCGCCCGCGAACTCTGGGCCCATCCGGAGCATCGCGACGATCAGGTCATTCTTGATCTGTGGCAAAGCTATCTGGTGGCGCTATGAGCAACTGCCTTACAGCAATTGCGCCTGAACCGGTGTTCCAGCAGCCCTGGCACGCCCAGGTTTTTGCCCTCACCGTGTCGCTGAACGAAAGTGGCCGCTTCACATGGTCTGACTGGGTGGCCCGGTTCTCCGCTGTTCTGGCGCAGCATGGCGTGGACAGGGGGCTGGATGGCGATCTGGACGGCGGGGATGACTATTTCCACGCTTGGCTGGAAACCCTCGAACTGATTCTCGCCGAAGACGGCGCCGCGCCCGCAGCCGAGGTCGATCACCTACGCGATGACTGGGAGCGCGCCTATCTGGAAACTCCGCATGGCGCCGTTGTTCACCTCGACGGGGCCTGATCTGCGTAGGGTGTGTGCTTGCACGCACCGTTTTTTGCTTCTGTTTTCCGAGAATGTGGCCTCTGCGGCCCATCGACGTCGGATTTGTGGTTCCACTGGCCTCGCAGCACCGCTATAGGGGGGCCGGTTTCAGACAAATACAAAGGACCAGATATGGCCAATGTCGTCGTAGTCGGCGCCCAATGGGGTGACGAGGGAAAAGGCAAGATCGTAGACTGGCTCAGCGAGCGCGCCGATGTCATCGCGCGCTTTCAGGGTGGTCACAACGCGGGCCATACACTGGTCATCGACGGCGAAGTGTTCAAACTTGCCGCGCTGCCATCCGGTATTGTGCGCGGCGGCAAGCTGAGCGTGATCGGTAACGGCGTGGTGCTGGACCCCTGGCACCTGCTGAAAGAAATCGAAGGCATCCAGAAACAGGGCGTCACCGTTACCCCTGAAACCCTGATGATCGCGGAAAACACCCCGCTGATCCTGCCGATCCACGGTGAACTGGACCGCGCCCGCGAAGAAATTGCCAGCAAGGGCACCAAGATTGGCACCACCGGTCGTGGCATCGGCCCGGCCTATGAAGACAAAGTCGGTCGCCGCTCGATCCGGGTTGCTGATCTGGCGGATGAAACCACACTTGAGGCCCGCGTCGACCGCGCCCTGCAGCATCACGACCCGCTGCGCAAAGGCCTGGGGATCGAGCCGATTGACCGCGATGCCCTGATCGCGCAACTCAAAGAAGTTGCACCAAAAATTCTGAAATATGCCGCGCCGGTGTGGAAAGTGCTGAACGACAAGCGCAAAGCCGGCAAACGGATCCTGTTTGAGGGTGCCCAGGGCGCGCTGCTGGATATCGACTTTGGCACCTATCCCTTTGTCACCTCGTCGAACGTGATTGCCGGTCAGGCCGCAACCGGCACCGGCATGGGCCCCGGCGCCATTGATTTTGTGCTGGGCATCGTCAAAGCCTATACCACCCGGGTTGGCGAAGGCCCGTTCCCGGCCGAGCTGAACGACGCCGACGGTCAACGCTTGGGCGAACGTGGCCATGAATTTGGCACCAATACCGGACGTCAGCGGCGCTGCGGCTGGTTTGATGCGGTGCTGGTGCGGCAGACCTGTGCCACCTCAGGCGTCAACGGCATCGCCTTTACCAAACTGGACGTGTTGGACGGGTTTGAGACCCTGAAGATCTGCACCGGCTATGAGCTGGACGGCAAACCGTTGGACTATCTGCCCACCGCCGCCGACCAACAGGCGCGCTGCACTCCGGTCTATGAAGAAATGCCGGGCTGGAGCGAATCAACCGAAGGGGCCCGCAGTTGGGCCGAGCTGCCGGCCAATGCGATCAAATATGTGCGTCGTGTCGAGGAGCTGATCGGCTGCCCGGTTGCGATGCTGTCCACCAGCCCGGAGCGGGAGGATACCATTCTGGTCACCGACCCGTTTGAAGACTGATGGCTGGTAAATCAGGTCTCAGCTACAAGGCCCGGCGGCGCTGGTCCCTTGTGGTGCTGCTGGTGGGGCTGCCGCTTTATATTATCGTGGCAACCACTCTGGCCGGACTTTTGAACCTGCAGTCCGTGCTGCTGGAACTGGTGCTGTATGGTGTTCTGGGCATTGTCTGGATCCTGCCGTTCAAATCGCTGTTTCGCGGTATCGGGCAGGCGGACCCGGATGCGCCAAAGGACGAATAATCCAGCGCCAAACGCAAATAAAAAAGGCAGGTCGAAAGACCTGCCTTTTTGCGGTGATGGGGGTAGGGGTTAACTTGCGGCGCGCTGACCTGGGCGAAACCCGATCTGACCCGAGGCAGTGAACTGGCCATTGTGGGTTTTTTCGATCTTGCCTTCGCGCAGCAACAGACCAAAAGATCGCAATCCGTCTTCGCGGTTGAACTCGGCACTGTCCAGCAGTTTGACTTTGTTCATCAACTGCGGCCGTGAGAAGTGATCGCGACCTTCGATAAAGCTCATATATGACGCGGCGGCCTCAAGCAGTTCGTTCAGTTCCACCGCACCGCTTTCCACTGCATATTCGGCAAAGCCGCCCTTGCGGCCCTTATCGGCGAATTCAGCCTCATCGGCCTGTGCCGAGGCAATCCGGCGTGGCCGCACGGGACCCCTTTTTTGCTTTGGCGCCTCATCAATGCGCTGTTCGGCCACCAGCTTCAGGGGGGCCGGACGCTGCACCGTTTCCGGGCGCCGCGATACAGTCTTGGCGGCAGCAGGGCGGCGTGGGCGCACCACGCTGGCCAGATCCTCACGGTATTCGTCATCGCGAAGCTCCGATCCAGCGCTACCGCCGGCCGCCCGTTCCGCCTGAGCTGAAGCCATGGCGGCGCGCAGGTGACCATAGGTCTCGCGAGAGGAGGCGGCGGCAGGATCTTCCAGCTTTTCATCGGCAGCGGCCATCAGGCGCGACACATCGCGGTCCGGGGTCTCTGCCGCTGTCCGTGTCACTGCCGCAGGTGCGGCCTCGGTCTCAAGTTCGATCTCGGTCTCAGCGGCCTCTGGTGCTTGCGGGTCTTCGGTCTTATCCGTCGCCAGCAACTCCGCCTCGACCGCCGCAAGTTCGCGCAACAGGTCGGCCTCGTCAGCGTCTGACAGCGAGGAATCAAGCCCCGCCTGAGGCTCGTCCTCTTCAATCTCTTCCAGAGCACCGGAGGCAACGGCACGTTCGATGTCAGCCCGTTTCACCCGAACGATTCGGGCGCGTCTGGCTGGCGTGGGGGGCGCGGATTCGGGTTCGGAGGTTGAAATCTCCGCTTGCTTGGCCACTTGGGCCAGAATGTTCGCCTCCTGGTCCCGAATGTCAGCCTCACCCGTGCCGGATGGGTCTTCCAACCCGTCAAAGAGGCTGCTGTCATCCGCAAGTGGTTCGACCGGTTCGGAGATGGCTTCATCCCCGGCTTCGACCTCAGCTTCGACCTCGATCTCTTCTGTCACCTCTGGTTCTGTGAGAGTCTCAACCTCAACCTCAACTTCGGCCTCAACCTCAACCTCAACCTCAACCTCGGCCTCAACTTCGGCTTCAGCTTCGGGCTCAGCCGCGGCTTCACTTTCCGCCTCACCCTCTGGCTGGTCGGCAACCGACCCGGTCAGTCGCTGATCAATGCGCTCCAGCGCCTCGGCAATTTCGACCTGTTCCTGATTGTCCTCATCCTCGACAAGCTGGGCCTCTTCATCGACGCGCATGGCGGCGGCAATATCCACGGCGGATTCGGTGATGAAAATCTCGGCGTGCTCGTCTTCCGAGAACTCTTCTTCACGGGGCGCCTGAGCCACCACGGCACGGATGCGCTGAAGCTTTGCAGCAATGCTGTCTGCCGCAGGGATGGTGTCGTCGCCGATCTCGGTCCGGGGGGCGTCCACTTCGGTGGCAACGAGATCCTCAACAGGCGGCAATTCAGCCGTTTCGGGCGCTGCAACTGCGGCGGCAATGGCCGCCAGATCCACCGGCGCCTCGATGACGGCCGCAGCCGTTGCCGTGACCGGAGCTGTTTCAATCGGGGTCTGCGGCGCTACGTCCACGACCTCGGATTTTGCCACTTCGGCAATTGGTTCAACAACGGGCTGTTCAACAACGGGCTGTTCAACAACGGGCTGTTCAACAACGGGCTGCGCGGCGGTTTCGGTGGCTGTTGCAGGTGGC